>NZ_JDSS02000049.1:17216-19094 GCF_000584955.1 Candidatus Accumulibacter vicinus | reverse complement strand
GGGCCTTTGGGTAGTTGCCAGGCCCCAGGCCCCACAGGTCGGCGCGCGCGTGCAGGTCGCAGATGTCGGCCTTGGGGTGTGCTGGGTTGATGCGCACCTGCACCACGTCGATGGTGTCGTCGGTCATCAGGTCAGCCGCCACCTGCGCCTGGTGCGCGCGCGCCAGCTCGGTCTGCGCGATGCGGTCGGCGAAGTAGCGGTTCTTCTCGCGCTGCGCCACCTCGAGCTTGCGTTTGAGCGCCGCCTGGCCGGCGCCGGCCGCCCAGGCGTCAAGCGCTTCGGTGTACCCCGCGCGCAGCGCCCTGGTCTTGAGCCGCGCGGCCTGCTTCTGGCCACGCTCCACCAGGCTGGCCAACGTCTGCCTGGCCTCCGGGTCGGCCGTCAACTCGCGCAGCGCTTTGGGCAGCGAGGCCCTCGCCCGGCCCTCCAGGGGCCCGACGACGCCGTCCTGTGGGGTATACCCATCGTAGAGCCGCAAGGCCAGCGCGCGGGCCTCGTGCACCCCGGCGGCGTGCTGCCGCACGAGGTGCAGCACCTGAGCCGACGTGTCAGCGTTGTGCAGGTACAGATGGCGCGAAAGCGAAAGCCCGCCGACCGGCATGGATCGCACCTCGGCGACGCCGACCGAGCGCCGCAGCAGCTCTGAGAACGCGGCTGCCAAGGCCTCGGCGAACGCGCCACCGAACTGCACCTGCACCGCCTGGATCGCATCTCGCGGGCTGATGTCGCCACCCGCCTGCAGGGCCGCCCACATGCGCGCGAACGCCGCGCGCGCCAGCCGGTCGACCAGTGAGGCTGTGCGCCGCGCAATCTGGTCTGCCGCGTCGTCGCCGAGAGCCGCCACCGACTCACCCTCCCACGGGGCCAAGCGCGGACAGGGCCGCCGACACGTCGCGGTAAGCGGTCGCCCGGCTCACGGCGCACAGCTGCGGCAACGCCCGGCGCACATCGGTGGGCGGCATCGACAGCAGCAGCGATGACGCAACATGCGCGCGCATGGCGCTCCTCAGTGCACGCGGCCGCAACGCGCAGCTGTCCTCTGCCACGAGTTGCAAGAGCAGCGCCAGCAGTCGCTCCTGACCGCTGCGGCGCAGGCCCTCGCGTTCCATCTCGGAGAGCAGCCAGAGGAGGCTGCAGCGCGCTGCGTTGTCTGAGTCGCCCATCGTCACAGTCCGGGTGCGTTGAGGGTGGACACCGCCACGCGGCCAGAGAGCTGCACCCCATGCCAGGCGATGGCCAGAGCCATCACCCCGTCGTCGTGCCCGCCGCGCGGCGCGCCGTAGCGCATGGAGCCCGAGGGCAGCCGCTCCTGGTCGAACGCCATCAGCTCGTCGATCAGCCACTGCACCGGCGGGATGCGGATCGAACCCTGCTCGAGCGCCAGCGCCAGCGCCTCCACCGCCTGCGCCTTGCTGGCGGCCGTGGTCTGGAACGCGCGCACCGGCAGCCGCATGCGCTGCAGCTGCTCCACCAACGGGCCGCCCATGCTGTTGCTCTCTGCCAGGATCGGCGCGCGCGGAAACCGCTGCTGCACGGCCTGCAACCTTGAGAGCTGGATCGCGTAGTCGATCTGGGTGAAGCGGTCCACCGCGACGACGGCGCGGGCTCTGGCGTCGATCACGACGATTACCGTGAAGTCCTCATGCCGCCCCCAGTCCACGCCGATGACGTAGGCGCGCCCGTCGCCCACGTCGCGCGCCTCGTGCGGATCGATCGGCAAATCGGCGTCGACGGCAGCCGTCACGCGGCGGAACACGCCGCCGCCGTCCCCCAGGAACTGCGCCAGGTACTCCTGGGCGAAGATGCGCTCGGGCAGCTTCCGCCGCTGCCGCTCGATCTCCTCCCGCGGCAGGTACGGGTTCTCGTCGCTCGGTGCGT
>NZ_JDSS02000049.1:15236-16846 GCF_000584955.1 Candidatus Accumulibacter vicinus | reverse complement strand
GTCGGGCTCTTGCGACAGCGTCCAGAAGTGGTTGCGCCCCTTGGGCGTGCTGAAGAACCAGGCGCCGCCGGCGTAGTCGGTCAGGGTGGGTGACAGTGCCGCGTTCCAGGCGGATTCCAGGTGGCGCGCCATCGCCGCCTCGTCGACAACCATCAGCCCGTACTTACGCCCGCGGCCAGCGTCCTCGTCCTCGAGCGTCCAGAAGTCCATCGCGGCGCCGGTGGAAAGCTCCATCCGATGCAGGTTGGCATCGGTGCGCACGATGAAGGGCCGATACAGCCGCTTGGCCATGCGCCAGGCCTCGTCCATCAGCTTGTAGCTCGGCGCCACCCAGGCCACATCGAAGCCCGTGCGCAGCGCCGTCTTGCGCCCCGACCAGGCCAGCATCAGCCCGAGCGTGGTCTTGCCCCAGCGCCGGCCGCAGGCCACCGTGTTAAACCTCCGCGCATGCTGCAGCACGCGCACTTGGCCGGGATGGAGCAGCGACTGGCTCACGCCTGCACGCTCACCCTCTGCCCGATCAGCACAGCCCACTCCGGTTCGGCCGGCGCCTGGCTGGTGGCTCCATCGTCCAGCCCGTATGCGGCGCGCTCGCCCTTCTGCCGGATGGCCAGCATCTCCGCGCTGATCTTGGCGCTCTTGCCGGTTTCGAAGTCGGCGGCAATGTCGCCAATCTTGAAGCACGTGCGATGCTCGGCCCAGTCGGCGCGATGCCGCTCGATCACGTCGGCGCGGATGTCCTCGGCCAGCTCGCGGGTCGCCGTTTTTGTGCTTTCGTCTGAAAGATGCGGCGAAAGTTTCGCCCGCTCACGCACATCAGCTTTGAGCTGCGCTCGATCTGCGATGCTGCGCAAGTCAGGCGTTCGCTGCCAGCCATCCTTGCGCGCCCGTTGTCCAACAGCGGCATGGCTCACACCCAACGAGCCGGCCAGCGCACCGAACGTCAGCGCAGGATCGGCCTCCCACCGCGTCCGGGCTGCCGCCCACTGGTCGACGCTCAAGCGTGGCATGGCCTGACCTCCACCCGCACGAAGCCGCCCACCTCCCCGGCCAGCTCGGCAGACAGCGCCCAACGGCTGCCGTCCTCGCTCAGCATCGTGCGGCCAGCCAGCGGACCGCTGCGCGGCGTGCGCCACATCGAGTTCACGCTCGGCGGAAACGGGAGCTGCAGCTCGATCACGTCGCGCACCTGGCCACGAGCCACACCACGCCCGGGATGACGATCCACGGCAGCACCAACGCGAGCAGCCCGAGCGCCGGGCCGATGTCGAACCGATCGCGCCTCATGCGACCCCCTTGTGGCTCTGCCCGCGCCGAATGCGGCTGACGGTCGTCTGCGACAGGCCGAACTGCTTGGCCAGCGCTTGGCCGGTGACGGACGGCGGGGTGTTGCGGATCGCGCGCACCACCTCTGGCTTGGTCGGCACGATGCCGGTGACCTCCCAGGCCTTGATGATGTTGGCGCGCCGCGACTCGACGGCTGTGCCTCTGCGCGATCCGGCGCGCCGCTGGTGCTGGCCGATCTCGGCCTTGCTGCGCGCGCGGCGCAGGTGCGCCGGGTTCAGGCACAGCGTGCGGCAGCAGCCGCGGAACACGAGCGTGCCGGCGGG
>NZ_JDSS02000049.1:13831-14870 GCF_000584955.1 Candidatus Accumulibacter vicinus | reverse complement strand
CCGACATCGTGCGCTTCTCGCCGCGGCCGTGGTCGAAGCACCAGATCGCCGGCACGCCGTGGACGCCGGTCGTCGCGCCGGCCCACAGCCAGCAGTGCGTGGCGGGATCGATCGTGCAGCGCGCCTTGAGCTGCGCGACCGAGGTGATGAGGCCGTGCTTGCCGTGGCGGGCCATCACGCTGCCTCCGAACCGATCCGACGGATGACGGGTGCCGCATCGCCCGCCGTGATCGCGGTTTTCGAGCCGCTGACGCCTGCCTGCATCACCTTCCGCGCCGCGTCGGCATCGCCCACGAGCATCGGCGCTTCCACGCCATGCCCAGCCAAGCGGTTCGCGGCCTCGTGCTCGCCCACCAGGCGGGCTGGCCATGACGCATCCGGACGCAGCGAGTAGGCGCGGTGCAGGTCGCAGAAGCGGCGCTGCATGAACGGCAGCTCGTCCACCTCGGATCGGCACACCGTCGGCCAACCGCCCATGTCCTCGATCGCCGCGTGGATCGCGCCGTCGTCGAAGGCGACCGAGCGGTACGCGCCGACGCGCGACATCGCGTCCATGACCTTTCCCCAGGCGATGAGACTGCGGTCGGCCTGGGTGCCGCGGAGCTGGCGCACGATGTCGGCCGGCTTGGGCGCGAACTGGCCGCGGTCCGGGTCCATCGCGTGCGCCGTCAGCGCGCGGCGGACCTGCGCCAGTTCGACGCCTTGGCAGGCCTGCCACCACACGCCGACGGCGAATGGGCTGACGGCCTGGCCGTAGAAGCCGAGCGCCTGCGTCAGCAGCTCGACGAACGCGGGTTTCTCATGCGGTGCCAATGCGGGCCTCCGTGTCGGGTTGGGTTGCTGCCGCGCCGTCGCTCGCGGCTTCCTGCGCCAGCCATTCGTCCGCGACGCGGCGGTTCTCGGCCTCGATGGCGAGCTGGCGGTTCAGCGGCCGGACCACAGCGGCGTGTGCGCCGTTGGGCTTCGGGTCGTCCTGTCGCGCCAGCCACGAGGCACGGAAGCCGGCCCAGCCGTTGGCCGCGGACATCCGCACCGCCTC
>NZ_JDSS02000049.1:13160-13440 GCF_000584955.1 Candidatus Accumulibacter vicinus | reverse complement strand
GGCGTGATGCCCGCCTTGCCAGCCTCCGCGACGGTCTGGTCCCACGCGGTGCGAGTGAGCGGCAGGTCCTTGGCCTTTCGGACGGCCAGCCAGTCGGCGGCGTGCTGATGGTCGACGCCAAGGGCGGCCAGGGTGTCGGCATCCAACGCGGCGGGCTGGCGAGCGCGCTTGCGCGCGGTACTCTCCGTAGGAGACGAAGTCTCCGTAGGAGATATATCCGGTCTGATCTGATCCGGTCCCTTGCGATCGGGGGGCGACTCGGGGGGCGACTCGGGGGGCG
>NZ_JDSS02000049.1:11548-12905 GCF_000584955.1 Candidatus Accumulibacter vicinus | reverse complement strand
GTGGCCCCTCCGGGTCAGCGGAGGGCTCTCCGGGTTCCTTGTTCCGGGTTCCTTGTTCCTTGTTCCTTGTTCCGGGTTCCGCACGGCTCGACCCCCTTGCCAAGTCGCCTTTTGGGGGGTCAAGCCCCAGGCTTGCCCTGGGCTGGCCCTGGGCTTTGTCGTCATCGCATGTGGTGTGAGCCCTGGGCTTTGGGCTCATGGCATCGCAGACGAGCCCGGGGCTTTCGGGGGGTGGCAAGGCGCTGGTTGGCTCTCGGTGGTGCGGGTTCTGGTGCTTGGCGAAGTTGCTCACCTGTATCAAGCCGCGGCCGTCCGGGGCCTTGTAGCGGCAGATGAATCCGTACCGCGCCAGCTCCGCAAGGAGGGGATCGACCTCGATCGAGTCGAATGCGAAAAGCTCGCCCTTGATCCGCTTCGGCCGGTCCTCGAGCCGGCCATCGCGGTCGGCCAGCGTCCACAGGCCAGCAAAGCACAGCCGAGCAAAGGCCGAGCACTCGGCCAAGTCCTCGTTCTTGAAGAATCCCGGCTTCAGATTGCGCACCCTAGCCATCGGCGGCCCTCCATGCTCTTGTGGCCGGCATCCCACACAGGGGCGGACAGGGCATCAACGCACGCATCAGCCAGCCTGTGCGCGCTGTCACGTCGTCACAGTGCTGCCTTCCCGCCCATCCGGCTGCGGCCAGGCTGGCAGCATGTCGTCCAGCGTCACGGCGCCACCAGTGAACTCGCGCACGGCCTTCATGCGCGCGGGTGGCACCCCGTTTGCGCGCCATTGCGACACGGCCGACTGCGTCAGCCCAAAGTGCGCGGCCAGCGCTGTCAGGCGGCCGCGGTCGGCATCAAGCCAGGTCGAGATGTCCATGGCGCGCGACTTTAGCGCGCTCTGTCCGAAGCCGCAAGTGTCGACGTGCCGCATGGTTTGTGCGGGGCACGTTCTTTAGGCTGGGCTATTGACGTGAGGGTGCAGTGTGCCCTAAAGTGCGACCCACTCCCCGCCACTAGCGCGCTGCGCAGTCGGGGCCGGAGGATAGGCAGATGGGACTCGGATCATTCGTCATCGTGCGCACCTACAGCGCCGGCGTGCACGTGGGCACGCTCGCATCACACAACGGCACGATCGTCGTGCTCACCGACACCAGCCGCATCTGGCGCTGGCGCGGGGCCAACACCCTGCACGAGCTGGCCCTGCACGGGCCGGCGGAGGAGTGGACGCGCATCAGCGAGCGCGTGCCTCAGATCACCCTGACAGAGGCGATCGAGCTGATCCCGGTGCAGCCGGAGGCCGAGGGCGCATTCGCGCCGCGGTGGGGCAAGGGAGCGGCGCGTCGGCACCCCGACCCCTGGGATTTGCTCGTAG
>NZ_JDSS02000049.1:9381-11523 GCF_000584955.1 Candidatus Accumulibacter vicinus | reverse complement strand
CGACGGCTACGGCTACGGCGCCGACTACGACGGCGGCGCGGGTGACTGACATGACACATGACGACTACGACGACGACCTCGACGAGCGCAACGACATGGCGGCCGATGCCGCCCTGGTGCGCCGCCTGTGCGGCGATGAGCTGCACGACGCGCTTGGCGATGTGACGGCCGGCCCGGACGCCGACGACTGGCTCGACGACGCCAGACTGATGGCGGACGAGGGGGCCATCCGCATGACCGGCGCGGCGCTGTGGCGCCTGCTGTGGGCTGGAGACGCGGAGGCCTGCGTACAGGCCCGCGACGAGCTGGTCGAGCGCTTGCGTGCGCTGTGGCACTTCGAGATCGAGCAGGAGCTCGATGCAGAAGCCTGCCGGCAGCGATACGAAAACCTCGGCGAGATGTACGCCGACGAGTGCCACTTCTCGGACCGGGGGGCAGCATGATCGCCGCCATCCGTTACGTCCGGCGCGCATTGCGCCGCGCCTGGCTGGTCTACGAAATCCACGAGACCGAGTCCTACCTGCGCGCATGCGCCAGGGACGGACTGATCGATTCGCTGCACCTGCGCGAGTGGCGCGGGCGCGTGTGCACCATGCGGTGCGAGCTGGCCTCGCTCAACGCAGGCAGGACATGGGGGTCATGATGATGGTGGACACCTCTCGATTGGGCAGCGGCGACTTCGTTTCGACGATCCCGGTCGGCCCGGCGGAATGCTGCACGGACATCGGCGCCGACTACGACGACGCGGTGCCCGAGGGCGCCGGCATCGCGGTGCTGTTCGTCGTCGCGCTGGCGGCGCTGGCGGCGCTGGCGGCGATTTCTTGGTGAGCGCGCGACACAACCACACTACTTCGAGGACCCATCACATGATCACCGAAGCCGAGACCAGCGGCAAGGCCGCGCAGGCCGACACCGTCGTCACGCCGGAGCGCGCTCAGTCCGAGTTCGATCGACTCCTGCAGCGCGCATTCACGCCACGCGACCTGTTGGAGGACAGGTACTTCGACAAGATCTGGCGCATGGCCGAGGCGCTGTCGAACAGCGCGCTGTCGGTGCCGAAGGAATTGAAGGGCAATCTCGGCGACTGCATGGCAATCGTCACGCAGGCCATGATCTGGGGTCTCAACCCGTTCGCGGTCGCGCAGAAGGCGCACGTCATCAACGGGAAACTCGGATACGAGGCGCAGTTGGTCAACGCGGTCGTGATGCAGTCAGGCGCGATCAAGGGCAGTTTCCACTACGAGTACCGCGGCGAAGGCAATGCGCTCGAGTGCCGGGTCGGAGCGGTGCTCCGCGGTGAGTCGGCAGTCTGCTGGGGCGAGTGGTTGTCGATCGCGATGATCACGACGAAGAACAGCCCGCTGTGGAAGGTGAACCCGAAGCAGCAGCTGGGCTACCTGCAGGTCAAGAATTGGGCCCGTGCGTTCGTGCCGGGCGCACTGCTCGGGATCTACACCACCGACGAACTGGCCGACGGTGGCTTTGCGACCGACGCGGCAAGCCAGCACGGCAACGCGGGCTCGCCGCCGCCGCCGCCTCCGGGCCTTCCGGCCTACGCCGCGGAGGCCTTTGCGACGAACCTTCCGGCGTGGACCAAGCTGGTCGCCGACGGAAGGAAGTCGGCGTCCGACCTCCTGGCCACGCTCAGCACCAAAGCGACCTTCTCCGAGGAGCAGAAGGCCAAGATTCTGTCGCTGAAGAAATCCCCGCCGCCGCCGGAGCCCGAAACGAACCACGACGCGGGCGAGCACGACGACTTCTTGGCCGACATGGACGCCAGTGAAGGGAGCGCGCAATGAAGATCCACGAACTGATCCAAGGCTCGCCCGAGTGGCAGGCCTACCGCGCGTCGCACTTCAACGCGTCAGACGCTCCGACGATGATGGGCTGCAGCCCGTACAAGACGCGGGCCCAGCTGCTGCGCGAAATGCACACCGGTGTCGCCGGCGACATCGACATCGCGACCAAGAAGCGTTTCGACAACGGGCACCGCGCCGAAGCCCTGGCCCGGCCGCTGGCCGAGGAGTTCATCGGCGCCGAGCTGTACCCGGTCACGGGCAGCGAGGGTCGGCTGTCGGCCAGCTTCGACGGCCTGACGCTCGACGAGTCCGAGGGCTTCGAGCACAAGGCGATGAATGACGC
>NZ_JDSS02000049.1:6949-9035 GCF_000584955.1 Candidatus Accumulibacter vicinus | reverse complement strand
CCGCGTTCGCCGCCGGCACCGATGACGAGAGCGGCAGCCGGCTTCCGATCTACCACCGTGTGCAGATGGAGCAGCAACTGCTCGTCAGCGGCGCAGAGCGCATCCTGTTCATGGCCAGTGCCTGGACCGCGGCAGGCGACCTGATCGAGGAGCAGCACTGCTGGTACTACCCGGACCACGCGCTGCGCCAGCAGATCGTCGACGGGTGGGCGCAGTTCGAGCGTGACCTGACCGCCTACTCTGTGCCCGATCCGGCAGAGCCGGCGCCGCTCGGCAAGGCGCCCGAGTCTCTGCCGGCGCTGCGCATCGAGGTCACCGGCGAGGTCACCGCCAGCAACCTCGCCGAGTTCAAGGCCACCGCACTGGCCGCGATCCGCAGCGTGAACCGCGACCTCCGCACCGACCAAGACTTTGCAGATGCCGAGAAGGCCGTGAAGTGGTGCGGTGATGTCGAAAGCCGCCTCAAGGCCGCCAAGGACCACGCGCTGTCTCAGACCGCCAGCATCGACGCCCTCTTCAAGGCGATCGACGACATCAGCGCCGAGGCGAAGCGGGTCCGCCTCGACCTCGACAAGCTGGTGACGCGCCGCAAGACCGAGGTCAAGGACGAGGCCGTGACGCGCGCACGCCGCGCACTTGACGAGCACGTCGCCGGGCTCAATGCCGAGATCGCGCCGATGCGGCTGCCCGCGCTGCCGGCCGACTTCGCGGGCGCCATCAAGGGCCTGCGCACCGTGGCCAGCATCGAGGACAAGCTCGGCAGCCTGCTCGCCTCGGCAAAGATCGCAGCCGACGCGCAGGCGCGCGGCATCCGCACCAACGTTGCCACCTTCCAGCAGCAGGCCGCTGGCCTTGAGTTCCTGTTTGCCGACTTGGGCCATCTCGTGCATAAGGCGGCCGACGACTTCGGCGCGGTGCTGCAAGCGCGGATCGCCACGCACAAGGCCGCCGAGGAAGCGCGCGAGCGGCAACGCGCCGAGGCCGAAGCCCGCGCGGCCGAGCAACGCCGCCAGGCCGAAGAAGCTGCGCGAAAGGCAGCCGAGGAAGCGGCGGCGCGCGCGGCCATCGCGCAGGCATTGCCAGCAGCACCGGCACCTGCGCCGGCTCCAGTGGTCGCGCTGGTACCGCCTGCACCGGCCGCAGCCGACGAGCCGGCCACGCTCAATCTCGGCACGATCTGCGAGCGCCTGGGCGTCACGATGACCGCCGCATTCGTCGCAGACACGCTGTGCATCAAGCCGGCCCGGACCGCGGGCGCCGCGAAGTTCTACCGCCAGAGCGACTTCGAGCGTGTGTGCTTCGCGCTGCAACGCCACATCGAGCGCGTGCGCCTGGCGCAGCGCGAAGGGGTGGCGGCATGACGGCTTCGCTCATCGACCAAGCCGCCGACTACGCGGAGCTGAAGTCGTCCGAGCACCGCTTGATGGTGCAACGAGCCTTCATGGCAGGCGCCCTGGCCGTGCTGACCAGCAAGACCCCGCGAAACGAACTGATCGCCGAGTGCGTGGCGTTCGGCCGCGCCATTGGCACCCAGGCTGAAAGGGCCACCGCATGAACCCCGCCATCGTGTACGCATGATGACACTGCCGGCTGACGTTGCGCGCTGCCGTGGCCGCGCGTGGCCCGAAGACACGTTTTTGGCGCCGGAGTGCCAGGAGTGCAAGCGCTGGGTAGCGCACTACTGCCAGGATGAAAACGACGGCCCGGTGGCGCACATCGAGCCGCCGACAGCGCGTGATTGCCCGCTGCGCATGCCGGTGGATGAGGGCAAGACGCACAACGTTGGAGTTGAGCCGGTGACACCGGCCACGGAGGAATGATGACCACTGAAGCAACGCCGGGGGCACTCGGCTCGAACGACCAGTTAGGCGCGTGGCAGCCGATAGCTACAGCGCCGATGACGGGCAAGAAGGTGATCCTGTTCTACATGAACCGCAATGCCAAAGCGCGCACCGTGATGGCGCGATGGCTGACGGATGAGCAGGCTGCAGAAACCGACGCCGACGGCGTTGGACTGGAAGGCGGGTGGTACGAGTGCATCAACAACTGGGACGACTACACCGAGGTCGCCATTCATGAAGGCGAG
>NZ_JDSS02000049.1:6233-6585 GCF_000584955.1 Candidatus Accumulibacter vicinus | reverse complement strand
ATGGATGCCGCTGCCAGCCCCGCCGGTAGCGCCTAACGTGGAGGTAACCGGCAATGACCGGCGCGAACAAAGTTGACGAAGCGGAACAGAGCGACCCGCCGGGCATTGTCCGGGTTGACCGACCAGTTAGGCCGCTGTTCAGGGGGCGAGACTGCGCCTGCCAGACCGACAGCGCATTGCACTGCGCCTGGCTACGCTACGGCGACACCGGCGAGGACTGTTGCGACGAACCCAACGAGCGGTGCGAGTGCCGCTGCCACGAACAGGACGACTACGATGACTGAAGACCAAGCGATTGAACTTGCCCGTGCCGCCGCCACGCGCACCGCCGATTGGCCGTACCACGAGTACC
>NZ_JDSS02000049.1:4658-5900 GCF_000584955.1 Candidatus Accumulibacter vicinus | reverse complement strand
GAAAAAGCGCGCGACTGGATGCCGCACGAGTGGGTTGTGCGCGCAATCATGGCCGCCACTGTGCCAAGCCATGAGCCGCTGACAAAAGTGCGGATCACGGAGCTTGCCGAAGAGTGTGGATACGACGGCGCCGTGGCAACGGTGCGGTTGGCGTTCCAGGGCTTCAAGCTCGACGATTTCGCGCGAGCGGTAGAACGCGAGGTTTTGCAGCGGCCTAACGCAAAGCTAACCAGGAGCCAACGCGATGACCAGTGAAGCAGCCGGCGCGAGCAAGCGCCACGATGACCATAGCGCCGTTGGCTCTCTGGTTGAGCGACCTGTTAGGCCTGCGGCCGAAGCGCGCTGGTACTGCCTGGACCGCGATGGCGTTGCGATGCTGTGCAAAGACGAGGCCGATGCTCGGGCGCAGGTGATTGAGAACGACGACTGTTGGCCTAGACGCGCGCCGCACCGCGCCGCGCTGCTGGGCGATGTAAGCGCGGCCGACGCGCACATACCGATGGCGCGGCTGATCGAGCTGGAGACGGCGGAGCACGAGCGCGACATACTGCTGGCCGACAATGCCAAGTTGCACCGCGAGGCGTACACCTGGAGCAAGGCGGCCGAGGCCTACGCGGCAGATGCTGAGCGCTTCCGGTGGCTTGCCGAGCGCACTGCCGCAACAGGACTGGCGCGGTGGGTGCACCCGTTCCAGTTCTTGGCCGAAGCGGTGGACGCGCGCCGAAAAGCTGACGCAATAGGCGCCGCGCCGCGCGTGACCACGGCGGCCGAGCTGAGGCAGCAGGCCAAGAGCGACACGAGCTGCGTTGGCGCTTTCGCCCGGGCTCGACCTGGAAAGGCCTAACGTGGAGCTAACGTGACCGCAACGGCGCAACCAAAAACACCGAAGCGCGCAAGCGTGGCCGCCGTTGCGGGTCACGTTGAGCGCAGGGTTAGGCCCGTGCTGGATGAGTACAGCAAAGCCGCCCTGAAAGCCATGAGACAGGCGCGCGACTTCCCGGCGAACACATGCGCCGGCAGCCGACACGCGGCACTGATAGCGGAGCACCTCATTAGGCGCGGGCCGCTGCCGATGCTGAACGACAAGCCCCGATACTGCGGCGAGTCAATTGCACACACGGTGGCCGCGTTGTGGCAGGCGAGGACGGAGATTGAGCGGCTGCGTGACCTGCTGCGTTTAGTGGCGGACGAACCAAACATCGACAAGGCTAGGGCGCTGGCGGACGCTGAATTGCACGGGCC
>NZ_JDSS02000049.1:4090-4633 GCF_000584955.1 Candidatus Accumulibacter vicinus | reverse complement strand
CCGTTCGAGCGACCTGTTGGGCGGCTGTAGCCGAAGCGAGAAGGAGCGAGCATGCAAGCGGTTTGGGACAAGGAGCGACAGATGCTGACACTGCCAAAGCATGGCATCCCGCGCCCCGAATGGGAGCGCAGGTTTTGCGACGAGGTGAAGCGCGCGACAGAAGCGGGCGACGACGTGGCTGCGGCTGAGCTTGAGAGCTGGCCCGAGGCCGACGACGACTGGTTGACAGTGACGCCGGAGGATGCGGCGAGCGAAAACCTGAGCTACTGGACAGACGACGAATGAACCCGCTGAAGCCCTGCCCGTTTTGCCTGACCGAAGGCGATGAACGGCTGATAGAGCTGTGGGACACGTTCGATGCTGGACACATTGCGCACATTCACTGCACGCACTGCGGCGCTGATGGCCCGAGTGTGTACGGCGAGATGGGCGCGGCGCCGACGATTGCCCGCGCACGCTCGATGTGGAACGGGCGGGCCGAGTACCTGAAGACGCCCAACGCCGAAGCTCACCGGCCGTAGGTCCGGTGGAGCGACCAGTTAG
>NZ_JDSS02000049.1:3136-4080 GCF_000584955.1 Candidatus Accumulibacter vicinus | reverse complement strand
CGGGCTGTGGCGCTTCCCGCAGCAACTCAGCGCGACCGTGGACTGCACCGAGGTGACGGGCCTGCGGAAGCGCCAGCCATTCCGCAGGACGCTGGAGACGCCTGTCTGCAACGACTGCGACAAGACGCCTAACGCCGAAGCTCACCGGCCGTAGGTCCGGTGGAGCGACCAGTTAGGCGCGGAGGTGGCAGATGAGATTTACGACGAGGCAGAGACTAGAGACATGGGCGCACGCCTCCCGCGTGCAGAGTGACGAGGTGACGTATGGACTGCGGATGGAGCGTGCTTCAGTGGCTGCTGGCAATAGCTTCGGTGCCGGTGGTGATGGCGCTGGGCGTGCTGACGAGGATGTTGTGGAACATGCTGCGCGGAGTGGGAGGCTGAAAGTGACAGACGACGCATACCGCCAACTGATGAAGCACGCGCACCGTCTTGCAATGGATGGGCACGGCGAACTGGCGCAGTTTCTGCGCGATGCGATGACTGATGCGCAGCGCTATTCGTGGTTGCGCGGCAATGCAGTTCGCGAGAAGAACCTAGGCGACAAGTTCATCGAGTTTCACTGCGATTTTGAGTCGTGGAACGACATAGACGCCGCCATCGACAAAGCGCGGATGCAGTGCGAACACCGATGGGCGGTGACGCACGAAGGTGCGCAATACATGGACTGCCGCTGCGACAGGTGCGGCTCCACTAAGCGCGAGACGTGGGACTGACGCCTAACGATTGAGCTAAGCGGCGCCCACGCCGACCGTGGGAGAAGCACGGACGCCGCCAGGCGTCCGCTTGAGCGAAGGGTTCGGCCTCACCCGGCCGGAGCAAGACGATGACAACGCAACGATTCCACCTGGGCGCCGTGCTGAGCATGACCACCGGCAAGCTGCTTTGCCAGATGGACGACATCTACCGACTCGCGCAGCACCTGGCGGGCGAGCCAGTCTGGA
>NZ_JDSS02000049.1:2084-3111 GCF_000584955.1 Candidatus Accumulibacter vicinus | reverse complement strand
CGCCATCACATCCTTTGCCCGCAAGCTGCCGTATCGACTGCTGGCAACAGCAACGGCCGCACCGAACGACTTTATCGAGCTGGGCACATCAAGCGAAGCGCTTGGATACCTGGGCCACATGGACATGCTCAATCGGTTCTTCAAGAACGACCTGAACAACAGCGCGCAGGGCCGAATGGGCGGCGAGGTTATCAAGTGGCGACTGAAAGGGCACGCCGAATTGCCGTTCTGGCGTTGGGTTTGTTCGTGGGCGCGCGCCGTACGCCGGCCTTCCGATCTTGGGTTCGACGATGCGCGTTTCGTACTGCCTGAACTGCGAGTAGTTGAGTACGTTGTTGAGACTGAAACGGTCGCCGATGGGTTCTTGTTTGCGCTATCAGCCGTTGGCCTGGATGAGCAGCGCGAGGAACGGCGCCGCACGTTGAAGGAGCGATGCGCGCGGGTGGCTGACCTTGTGAACCCGACAGGCCAGCCCGCGCTTGTGTGGTGCCACTTGAACGACGAAGGCGACCAGCTTGAAGACATGATCCCCGACTCGATACAAGTCAGCGGCGCCGACAGCGACGACAAGAAAGAAGGCAAGCTGTTGGACTTTGCAGAAGGCCGCGCCCGCGTGCTAATTACCAAGCCAAAGATAGGCGCGTGGGGACTGAACTACCAACACTGCAACCACATCACATTCTTTCCGTCTCACTCGTTTGAGCAGTATTACCAGGGCGTGCGGCGGTGCTGGCGCTTTGGACAGGAGCGCCCCGTCACGGTTGACATCGTGACCACCGAAGGCGAGCGCGGCGTGCTGCGCAATTTGCAACGCAAGGCCGAGCAGGCCGACAAGATGTTTTCTAACCTCGTGGCCGAGATGAACGCCGCCCAGGCCATCGACCGCGCATCCGTTTTCACCAAGACTCAGGAGCTACCGCAATGGCTGTGCATGACCAACTGATTACCGACAAGTTCGCGCTGTACCACGGTGACTGCGTTGAGGTCATGCAAGGCATGCCAGACGCTTGCGTTCATCTGTCGATCT
>NZ_JDSS02000049.1:0-2059 GCF_000584955.1 Candidatus Accumulibacter vicinus | reverse complement strand
TGAACCGACAGTTAGGCCCCAGGGCGGAGAAATTGCGGAGACGCTGGCAAAGGCACTGCGCCGCGCCTACCACCTTGGGCAAACCTACTGGCAACAGGCGGACTCCGAGAGCTACGCGCAGAACCGCCGCGCCGACGAAACGCAACGCAAGTTTGAAGCGCTGGCAAGCGAAACCCGCGATGCGCTGTTTGCGCACTGCCGCGAGGTGGAGCAGGGAACCCGGCACGCATGCTCGATTGCGGTGTGGATGACGCTGCAGGATGCGCTGTCGCCCGACGCCGACGACAAGGGCCTCGAAGGCTGGATGCGCGAAGCAGAGCAGCGCGTGAAACTGGGGCCGAACGTAGTTTAGGCAGAACCGTAACACCGCCCAATTCGGCCTAACCACCTAAAACACAATATGAGCACAATAAAGAACATTAATCCAGACGAGCGTACCTGGACCGCGACTCGGTGCAGTGCGCCGCGATCCGCTACGGCATGGACCACTACGGCGAGGCGTGCGAATGCCTGTGCCACCAATGGAGCGACGACGATGACGAATATCACTGAGGCGCAGCGCGAAATCCTGCGCCACGCGCTGGGTGTTGGGCGCGGCCGTACTGCCGGCTGGCGCAACCACTTCTGCACCGGCCCCGGCAGCGAAGACTACGACGACTGCGAGGCGCTGGTGGCTGCCGGCATGATGACGAAGCGCAGCGGTGGGCCGTTGTCTGGCGGCGATCCGGTGTACCGCGTGACCGACGCCGGACAGGATGTGCTGGTGGGCCGCAAGACGCCCAACGCGAAGCTCACTTGCCCGACTGGGCGCGAGGAAGACCATGAATGACACACCAGAGCAGCCCGCCCAGGCGGGTCAAGTTGAACCGTCAGTTAGGCCGCCTGCCGCGTGGCTGGTGCGCGCTCTTGTGACGCTGGCAAAACGTGAACTGGCAGATGCCAACGCGACTTGCGGCTCCTGCTGGCCTGCGGGCCAAGAGTGGCACGAACTCGGCCACACCAGCCAGCACGCATTCATGCACCGCGCCCGTGAGGCCGCAGGCATCCCGCACGCCGAGTATCGGGCGCTGATCGAGGCCGTGATGAACACCGACGAAGCCGAAGCGCTAGACGCGCTGTGGACGGAATTGGAGCGGCCTAACGGCTTGGTAACCGGCTGCCGCAGGCAGTCCGGTTGACCTGGTGTTAGGGCGCTGGTGGAGTGGAAAAAACTTTGCATGACCCCTTGACGTTTCCGGAAACGCTGCTATAGTTCACTCCATCGACAACGCAACGCAAACGGAGCGCAACATGAACGGCAACCAACTCTCTCTCGGTCGCAACCACGCCACCGCTGATTCCATCAGCATGACCGAGTTTTGCGGGTTTGACCCGTGCTTCCGGGTTGACATCCGTTGGAACGACGGCGGCCACGTTTATGTGATCTACGACACCAAGGCCGAGGCCCTGGCGCATGTGCGCCGGCTGGGGTGGGCGTGAGCCCATTCCGCATGCTCCTGGCGCGGCTGCATAGGCACCGCTGGGAGCCCACCAAGGTAAACCGCTGGTACTGGTGCTTTGAGCGCAAATGCAGCAAGTGCGGCTCGGTTCAGCACACAAGGGTGGATGACTTCAGTTGGGAAACGCTGGAAACGACATGGCGCGACGGCCCGCACCCTTGATCGTGCTGCGCCGAGAGGATTACAGGCGCGTCGAACTTTGCAACGCGCGTGGGGAGTATGTGTACGTGGTTGAACCAAAGACAACAGCCGAGCGCGTTGAAAAGCTGCGCCAACAACGCGCAGACCTTGGCCTAAAGCGCCGCGAACTCTACGCACACGACGACGACTGGCCGAAGCTGCAAGAGCTGGCCGCGAAGTTGCAGCGCAAGCGAGAACGCAACGCGAAGCGCGCTGCGCCCTAACGTAGAGGTAACCGGGGTGCCACGCAGTGGCGCCTCCGGTTGACCGATCTGTTGTGCGTCTGTATCCGAAGCGAGAAAAACTTGATCCACTACCACGGACTACCAATCACGCCAGCTACGGCAGCAGTGCGCGCCATTGAGGCGGGGCACGCCTTC
>NZ_JDSS02000048.1:6484-10994 GCF_000584955.1 Candidatus Accumulibacter vicinus | reverse complement strand
GTCGGCTCTCTCAATCCCCCAAACTTATCCCGAACTGACGTTATCTTATAAACCGTCCGGCTGCCGGCATTGAGCCACCTGGGCACTGTCCGGTATAGTTCCCGATGCTCGAACATCCACATGGAACACTGAAATGTCCCAAGCGTCCCAAGCTTTGGTGAACACCATACATGAACATCGCCTGACGCTGGCGGAAGTCCTCAAGTGGTTGCTTGAGGATGGCCTGGTCAGCGCGCCCGACGCCGATAATCTGGTGAAGGAGAGTCGCCTCAAGCGTTTGGCGGCGCATCCTCTGGTGATCATTGCCGATCAGAAGTGGAAGACACAGAAAGAGCCGCATCGGCCATTGACTCTCGAAGAACTCGGCGAGTGGCTGGCGCGCAAGGTCGGCCTCGAGTACCAGCACATCGACCCGCTGAAGGTCGATTTCACGGCAGTGACGGAGGTCATGTCGAGTGCCTATGCGACGCGCTATGGCATGCTGCCGATTCAGGTGACGACACGTGAAATCGTGGTGGCGACGACCGAGCCTTTCCTGCGTGACTGGGAGAAGGAGATCCAGGCGATCGTCAAGAAGGAAATCCGCCGGGTAATTGCCAACCCGGTCGACGTCGCGCGCTATCTGGTCGAGTTCTACAATCTCGCGCGCTCGGTCAAGAAAGCTGCCCAGCTCGGCGGACCGACCGGCAACCTGTCTTCGTTCGAGCAGTTGGTCGAACTCGGCCGCACCAATCGCCAGTTCGATGCCAATGACCAGCATATCGTCAATATTGTCGACTGGCTCTGGCAGTATGCTTTCGACCAACGCGCGAGCGACATCCATATCGAGCCACGGCGCGAAATCGGTATCGTGCGTTTCCGGATCGACGGTGTTCTGCATCAGGTCTACCAGATCCCGATGAGCGTCATGGCGGCGATGGTCAACCGCGTCAAGATTCTCGGCCGCATGGACGTGGTCGAAAAACGCCGCCCGCAGGATGGCCGCATCAAGACGCGCACTGCCGATGGCCTGGAGGCCGAACTGCGTCTGTCGACGCTGCCCACCGCTTTCGGCGAGAAGTTGGTGATGCGGATTTTCGATCCGGATGTCCTGGTCCGCAGTTTTGCCGACCTCGGCTTCACCGACGACGACCAGACGCGCTGGAAGGAGATGTCGGAAAAGCCGAACGGGATCATCCTGGTGACCGGCCCCACCGGTTCCGGCAAGACCACGACGCTCTATTCGACGCTGAAGCAGCTCGCCATCCCGGCAGTGAACGTGTGTACCATCGAAGATCCGATCGAGATGGTCGAACCGGCGTTCAACCAGATGCAGGTACAGAACGTCATCGACCTCGGTTTCGCGCAAGGCGTGCGTGCGCTCATGCGGCAGGACCCGGACATCATCATGATCGGAGAAATCCGTGATCTGGAAACCGCCGAAGTGGCGATCCAGGCCGCCCTCACCGGCCATCTCGTGCTGTCGACCCTGCATACCAACGACGCCCCGGCTGCGATCACGCGCCTGCTCGATCTCGGCGTTCCCTCGTATCTGCTTGGCGCAACGGTACTCGGCGTCATGGCACAGCGCCTGGTACGCATCCTCTGCCCGCATTGCAAGCAGGTCCATCAGGCCAGCCCGGTCGAGGAAAAGATGTGGGATCAACTGGTCGCGCCCTGGAAATCGAATCGTCCGGTGCGCTTCTACCGACCGGTCGGTTGTCTCGAATGCCGAATGACCGGTTACCTCGGGCGTGTCGGACTATACGAGATTCTGCTCCTGTCGCAGGACATCAAGCTGGCGATCAGTGAAAACAAGGACATCGCCAAGATTCGTGACCTGGCGTACCGGGAGGGCATGAAGCCCCTGCGCATTTCCGGAGCGATGAAGGTTGCTGCCGGGGTGACCACCCTCGCCGAAGTGTTCAAGGTTGCGCCGCCGGTTGAGCAGGCCTGATTCGCCGCGTCACTCCGCCAGCAGGCCGCTCGCGCGCAGCACCTGTCTTTGCACGGTTTCCTCCAGCAGCCGGGGTGGACCGGGCAGGACCAGCGTCAGGAAAGCGCGGGCACGGGTAATGGCGGTATAGAGCAGTTCGCGCGTGAGAATCGGGCTCATCGTTTCCGGCAGAACCAGCGCAGCATGGCTGAACTCCGATCCTTGCGACTTGTGCACAGTCAGCGCATACGCCGTTTCCACCGCCTGCAGGCGGCTCGGCAAGACCCATTTGATTCCCTGGCCGGCGTCGCCGGCGGGGAAGGCGACGCGCAGTTTCGTTTCCTGGTCGGTCGCATGCGGTAGCGCCAGGGTGATGCCGATGTCGCCGTTCATCAACCCGAGACTGTAGTCGTTGCGGGTGACGAGAACCGGGCGGCCCGGATACCAGCCGGCGCTGGCCGGAATCAGGGCGGCTGCGCACAACACGCGGGCAATGCGCTGGTTGAGACCGGCGACCCCCCAGGGTCCACGCCGCAGCGCGCACAGCACCTGGAACTCGGCATGCGCGCGCAGCACCCGGCGCGCCCAGTCGTCGATGGCCTCCTGACCCGCGGCGGACGCGGGCCGGGTCTCGGAGAGGGTCGCAAGGTAATGGC
Source organism: Candidatus Accumulibacter vicinus (assembly GCF_000584955.1). Lineage (NCBI taxonomy): Bacteria > Pseudomonadati > Pseudomonadota > Betaproteobacteria > Candidatus Accumulibacter > Candidatus Accumulibacter vicinus. The sequence goes on along the minus strand of NZ_JDSS02000048.1, from coordinate 8,423 downwards.
GATAGCCGTACCGCCACGCCGTCCGGGCAAGCTCGGCGGGGGGCACCGGATCGGCGCCCGGCCCTGCCGCAGCCCCGTCGATGAGCAGCGCCGCGAAGCGCGCTTCGTCACCGGCGGCCAGCGGCAGCAGGGCGAGGTCGGCATGGGACTGCCGCCAGACCTCGCTGACCCGCGCCGAGTCGCCGGCGTTCACTGCTTCCGCCAGCTGGCCGATGCCGCTCGCCGCAGAAAAGCGGTAACTGTGACGGAGCATGACCACCGCCTGCGCGAGCGCACTGCCCGCCTCGTCGACCAGGCTCTCGTCGATGCGTTCACCGCTGGCCGCGGCCAGCCAGTCGCGCGTCGCCGGGGTGTAGTGGCCGGCGCGCGCGTGCCGGCACAGTTCGCCGAGCACGGCGCCGGCCTCCACCGAAGCGAGCTGATCCTTGTCGCCGAGCAGGATCAGCCGCGCCGCAGGCGGCAGGGCAGCCAGCACCGCGGCCATCATTTCCAGATCGACCATCGATGCCTCGTCGATCACCAGCACGTCGAGCGCCAGCGGATGGCCGGCGTGGTGACGAAAATGCCGGGTATCCGGCCGGCTGCCGAGCAGGCGATGCAGGGTGCTCACCTTGACCGGAATCGCGGCGCGCACTGCTTCCGCCTGGTCGAGGCCGGCCAGTGGCAAGCGCGCGACCGCGCCGACGATCGATTCGTTGAGGCGTGCCGCCGCCTTGCCGGTCGGCGCCGCCAGCCGGATGCGCAATGGGCGAGCCGGCCCCCCGGCCGACGGCGCAGCGAGTGCCAGCGCCTGCAGCAGCGCCAGCAGGCGAACCACGGTCGTCGTCTTGCCGGTTCCCGGACCGCCGGTGAGGATGCAAAAACCGCTGCGTGCCGCCAGCGCGCAGGCCATTTTCTGCCAGTCGGCCCCGGCCCCGCCGGCCGCTGCAGGCGGAAACAGCCCGTCGAGGATAGGGCGCAGCGCATCCAGCGGCAGCGCGGCCTGCAGCGTCGCCGACCGCGCCAGCCGGCGCCCGACGGCGCTCTGTACGTCTTGTTCGCATTGCCAGTAACGGCGCAGATAGAGGCGCGGACCGACGCGCACCAGCGGCGTGTCGCCGGCACCGCAACCGACCAGCAGCGGATGATCGAGCGCTGCCTGCCATTGCGCAAGGCCCAATCCGGCCAGCACCTCGGCCGGCAGCGGTGGCGGCTCGGTCCCCTCCTCGCCCTCGGGCGGCAACGACAGGGCCAATGCCGGTGCCTGCAGTGTCGCCGCCAGATCGAGGCAGGCGTGACCGCGGCCGAGCTGGTGGCTGGCGAGCGCGGCGGCGAGGATCAACAACGGCGGCGCGTCGGGAACTTCGCGCCAGAGAAAATCGGCGAACGCGGCATCGAGCGGGCGCAGCCACCGGTGTTCGGCCCAGCACGCCAGCACCGCCTGCAGCGCGGCCCGGGTAGCGAAGGGGTCATGGCTCATGGCGTTTCCTTCGTGCGCGGGCAGGCGAACAGGGTGTCGAGCGCTTCGATCAGGACGCGTGGCGGACGTTCGCAGTGCAGGCCCTGGCTCGGCGCGTGCACGCCGCGCAGAAAGACATACACCGCGCCGCCGACATGGCGCTCGTAGTCGTAATCGGGCAGACGCGCCTGCAGCAGGCGATGCAGTGCGAGCAGATAGAGGACGTACTGCAGCTCGTAACGGGCGTGCAGAATCGCGGCACCCATTGCCGCCGGGGTATAGGCGGCATCGTCTGGACCGAGCCAGTTCGATTTGTAGTCGGCGACGTAGTAGCGACCTTGGTGCTCGAAAACGAGGTCCATGAAGCCCTTGAGCATGCCGTTCAGTTCGCCCGGCTGCAGCGCGGGACGGGTGGCGCCAGCAAGCGTGTGCCGACAGACGAGCGCGTCGATGCGGGTCGTCTGGACCGTATGCGCGGCGAGCCAGAACTCCATCTCGGCG
>NZ_JDSS02000048.1:6110-6459 GCF_000584955.1 Candidatus Accumulibacter vicinus | reverse complement strand
CCAGTGCGACCAGCCGCGCGCCTGGCAGCGGCGCGCGATCAGGTCGAGCAACAGCGCCGGTTCGCCGGCAACCCGGCCGAAGCCCTGTTTGGCCGACCATTCGAGCAGGTCATGGAGAAAGGTTCCGGCCTCGGCGCCACGCGGAAAATCGTGCAGCGAGCCGGGAGCGGGGACCGCCGGTCGCGTCTGGCTTGCGCCAGGCGGCGAACCGTCCGCAACGGCAGCGGCGTTCTGCGCTGCCCGGCTTTCCAGGAAAACGTCTTCCCCCGGAGTGTCGGCAGCACTCGCGGATACAGCAGCCGCTGCCTCGCCGACGGTCTTCAGTGCCGAGTAGCTGGCGACCCACCAG
>NZ_JDSS02000048.1:0-5719 GCF_000584955.1 Candidatus Accumulibacter vicinus | reverse complement strand
GAGGCTTGCGGCAGGAAGCGCTCAGCGCTGGCTGCCGGCGCCAGCGCCAGGACGATGTGCGGGCAGTGGTCGCGCCAGGCTGCGAGCGCCTGCGGCAGCGCAGCCGCTGTCACCGCCTCGCCACCGCCCAGCAGGTAGCCGAAAGCGCTGCGCTCCAGATCCTTGAGCGGCGCGACGCCGATCCAGGTGGCGTAACGCGCACGAGTCAGCGCCACATAGAGCTTGCGCAGGTCCTCGCCGAGGCGTTCGCGGTCTGCCCGATCGACGATGCCTGCGTCAGCAGCGAGCGCGAGCTGCAGGCACCCGTCATCGTCATGCCATTTCAACGGCAGATCCCTGGCGTCGCTTGCCCGGAAGGCGCAGGCAAAGGGCAGGAAGACCAGCGGGTATTCCAGCCCCTTGGACTTGTGCACGGTGACCACCCGCACCAGATCGGCGTCGCTCTCCAGGCGCAGTTGGCGCGCGTCGCTGCCAGCACTGGCGGCATCGCGCCGCTGTTCGGCGAGATGACGAATCAGTGCGTGCTCGCCGTCGAGCAGCGCGCTCGCCTGCTGCAACAATTCGGCAAGGTGCAGCACGTTGGTCAGCGTGCGTTCGCCGTCGACCGCCCCGCCCTCATCGCCGCGCCCGAGCAACCTTGCCGGCACCTCAAAATCGTTGAGCAGCCGGCGCAGCATCGGCAGCACGCCCTGGCGGCGCCAGCAGTCCCGATAGCCGCGAAACTGCAGGACGCGCGCTTCCCAGGCGATCTCGTCGTGGTTGAGCGTGTCGAGTTCCCGCCAGCTCAGGCCCAGCATGGCGGTGGCCAGCGCGCTGCGCAGCAGGCGCCCGTCGTCGGGTTCGGCGCAGGCAGCGAGCCAGTGCTGCAGTTCGCCAGCTTCGGCGCTCTCGAACACCGAATCCTTGTCCGAGAGATAGACGCTGCGCACCCCGCGCTGCGCCAGCGCCCTGCGCATCGTATCGGCTTCACTGCGGCTGTTGACCAGTACCGCGAGGTCGGCCGGGCGCACGCTCTGCAGGCCGGTCTCGCCAGCGAAGCCGGCCCGCCTCGCCTGGCCAAGATTGAGCAGGCGCACCATCTCGCCGGCACAACTGGCCGCCATCTGTTCGCGATAGGCGGTCCTGCCCAGGGGTTTGCCATCCGGATTGGGTGGCAGGTACCAGACGGTAAGCGCCGGCACCGGCATGCCGTCGGCCTGCAGCGCATCGGCGCGGCCTTGTACCTCGGCGGTGATGAAGGGCACCGGATTGTCCGTCCCGCGGCGGAAGAGGAAAGCGCCGGCGCCGCTCGCACGATCTTCGGCCACCGCGAAGCAGTGATTGGTCGCCAGAACCATGGCCCTGGTCGAGCGGTAGTTCCTGTTCAGCGTGTAGAGCCGCTCGAGGCAGGCGTGGCGAGCCGCCAGATAAGTGTGGATGTCGGCACCGCGGAAGGCGTAGATCGCCTGCTTGGGATCGCCGATGAGGATCAGTGCGCAGTCTCGAGCATTCCGCGCAACGCGATACACGGCCTCGAAAATCCGGTACTGGACCGGGTCGGTGTCCTGGAATTCGTCGATCAGCGCCACCGGAAACTGCTGCCGGATGCTGTCGGCAAGACGTTGGCCACTGGGCGCGTGCAGCGCGGCGTCGAGCCGGGTGAGGAGATCGTTGAAACCCATCTGCGCACGGCGCGCCTGCTCGTCGGCAAAGCGCTGTGCCACCCAGCGTGCCGCGTGACGGAGCAGGTCGATGCGCGCGTCGGGCAAGGCCTGCAGCGCGGCCGAAAGACCGGCGATCGCGGTCAGTGCGGGATGGTCGGGAGAAGGAGCGGTTTTCCAGACTTCAGCCAGACCGTCCGGTGTAAGGCGCCGCTTCGCCGCGTCAGTGAGCCCCAGATCGACCCTGTCGGGGTCCTCGCACCACTGGGCGAGCAAGAGCAGCCAATTGTCGTAGTGGTTCTTCTTGAGTCTTGTGCCGTCAAACTGTTTTTGATCGCGTGCCGTATCGAGCAGCGTCTGCAACTCGGCCACCCATTCCGCCCACGGCGCCTTGAGTTCAGCCAGGCGGCGGCGCCTTTCGCTCAGGCTGGCCCGCAGCGCCTCCGCCGGGGATCGCGGCGACTCGGCAAGCCGATCGGCATGTGCGACGAGATTCCTGATGTGCGCCTGCAAGGCGGCGGGACCCGAGCACCATGGCCGCACCTCGGCAACCGCCTCGCGGTCGAGCGCCGCCAGAAAGCTGCGCCAGTAGTCGCGAACGACTTCGGCAAGCAGCTCGTCCGGATCGGTTTCCAGCGTCTGGGTGAACAGGCTGTCGCAGTCGAAAGCGTGTTCGCGCAGCATGCGCTGGCACCAGGCGTGGATGGTCGAGACGGCCGCCTCGTCCATCGCTTCGGCAGCCAGCTGCAGCTTGCGGGCGCAGGCCGGCCATTGTTCCGCTGGGTACTCCTGGCGCAGTGCACGCAGCAGCGCGTCGGCAACGGCACTGTCGTTTTCGCCGGGGTCCTCGCCGGCATCGACCCGGAAACAGGCGGCCGCTTGCGCCAGACGGACGCGAATGCGGTCGCGCAGCTCCTGCGTCGCCGCTTCGGTGAAGGTGACGACGAGGATTTCGCGTGGCGTGAGCGGGCGCGCATAAGCGTTTTCCGCGCCATGACCGAGCACCAGGCGGACATACAGCGCGGCAATCGTGAAGGTCTTGCCGGTGCCGGCACTGGCCTCGATCAGCCGGCTGCCATGCAGCGGGAAACGCAAAGGATCGAGCGTTTCGACGGTCGTGCCGGGCGCCGTCGGCAGTGTGGCGGGGCTCATGCGGACACTCCCGCACCCTTCTCCGCCCGGCCGGCTTTCTCTCTGCTGGCCGGGATCGCCTCAAACAGCGGGCGCAGGAGCGTCTCGGCCAGCGCGTGAAACTCACCGTTGGCCAGCAGCGCGTCGAAATCCGGATAGGCGCGTTTGAGATAGGCGTCGCTGTCGACCTCGCCCAGAAACTGGTAAGCGCTTTGGTATGCCTTGCGCGCCGCCTCGTCGCCTCCCTTGAGGTAGGCGAACGCCGTCCTGGCCGCCAGCGGCAGCGGCCTTTGCATTCCCTGCTGCCAGGCGAGCAGAAGTTTTCCCAGATGGCAGCGGGCCTGTTCGATCGTCAGGGGCGGCAGGGTGACATCGCCGGCCTTGCTGACGATCTCGGTACTCAGCGGCCCGCCGGCGAGCTGCAGGGCGAGATGCTCGACCCAGTGGCGGATGACCTTTTCGCCGCGATATTGATTGTTCCTGACCAGATCACTCGTTTCGAGCACGACCCGGCCGCGCCGGCCAGCGCCATCGCTGCGGAGGCCACCGCGCCAGTCGGCGATCGCCAGTTCCTGCCCTTGACTGCTGACCTGGAAGCGGATCTCTTGCTCGCCATCGACGGGCGACGGCCAGCGCGCGAGCGCACGCCGATAGCGCTCCAGGAAATCGTCCATCGGCGCCAGCAGCTCGTCGGCCAGCGCATCGCCGAAGGCCCCCCCGGGCAGATCGCCGCGCCGCCGGATGCCGGCAAGCCGGTCATTGCGTGCGGCGGCAATGTCCTGCTCCTGTTCGAGCGCAGTGACCTGCGCCCGGATCAACTCGTCCTGCACCTGCCAACGGCCCAGGCCGTCGACATCGAAGGGTTCCTGATCATCGCTCAGCGGATCGTCGATCTCGAAGGAGACGCCGAGGCGCTGCCGAAAGAAGGCCTTGACCGGCTGCCGCAGGAAGTCGCCGAGATCGCGCAGCGACAGCGGCTCTTCACGCAGCAGCAGCGGCAAGACGGTCTGCGCATCCGCAGCGGCCTGGACTTTGGGCTGCCACTCCTGCGCATAGGTGAACAGTCTGGCTTCCTCCGGAAACGCCGGGAAATAGTCGGGGCTGAAGGGCTGCAGCCGGTGCTCGACGGTCAGCGCCGCGAGCAGGGCTTCGCCCGCTTTGCCGGCGGGCCCGGGGTGACCGGCCAGGGTCCAGCCCGCTGCCAGGTGATCGCGCAATTGCCCAACCAGCACCGACGGCGGCCGCACGCTGTTGTCGTGGATGCTGCGGCCGACCCAGGAGATGTGCAGGCCATCGCGCGCCGAGAGCAGCGCTTCGAGGAACAGATAGCGATCGTCCTCACGGCGCGAGCGGTCGCCCGGCCGATAGTCCAGCGCCATGAGGTCGAAGTCCATCGGCGTGCGCGTGCGCGGGTAGTCGCCGTCATTCATGCCGAGCAGGCAGATCCGCCGGAACGGGATGGCGCGCATCGGCATCAGGGTGGCGAAGGTGATGACGCCGCCGAAGAAGCGCTGCGACAGTCCTCCCTCATCGAAGCCGGCGAGCCAGGACTCGCCGACCACCGACAGCGGCAGTTCCTCGATCAGTGCCGCCTCTTCGCAGGCGCCCTGCCAGCGCTGCAGGCCGCTGTCGAGCTGCAGCAGGGTGAAGGCGTCATCACTGTCCTCGGCGGCAAAGAAGTCGGCGAGCAAGGCGCGCAGGCGCGCGCACCAGACGTCGACGGTCGCTGGCTGGCGCAAACTCCGCCAGGTGGCGTCCAGGCGGTCGAACAACTGCACCAGCGGTCCGAGCAGCGCGGCATCGATGCCGCCGATTTCGTCGTACGGCGCGATCCCCTGCCAGGCCGCGGCATGGGCACCGACAGCGTAGCCGAGCAGCATCCGTCGCAGGCCGAACAGCCAGGTGTTCGGCGCCGCCGCCTCGGCGTGCTGCGGCAAATCGAGGCTGGCACGCTGCTCGGCGTGCAGCCCCCAGCGAATGTTGGCACCCCGGACCCAGCGCTGCAATTGCGGCAGCTCGTCTTCGGCGATGCCGAAGCGCTGCCGCAGCGCCGGCACTTCGAGCAGGTCGAGCAGATCGCTGACCGCCAGGCGCGACTGCGGCAGATCGAGCAGCTTTGCGAGCGCCTGCAGCAGCGGATCGACCTGGCGCCGGCCCTGGTCGGCGACACTGAACGGCAGGTAGCGCGCATCGCTGGCTTCGGGCAGGCCGAACACCGCCTGCACGTGTGGCGCGTAACGGTCGATGTCGGGCACCATGACGAGGATGTCGCGCGGGCGCAGCGTCGCGTCGGCATTGCAGGCGGCGAGCAGTTGATCATGCAGGATCTCGACTTCGCGCTGCGGGCTGTGCGCGACATGAAAACGGATCGAAGCATCGCGCGCCGGGTCGACGGCTGGCCAGTGCGCGCGCGTCTCGGCCAGCGGGCGCAATTCGAGGATGTCGTCCTGCAGTTGTTGCAGCAGGGTGGCCCCGCCGAAGTCCTTGAATAGCTCGATGCGCTGCCCGATGGCGGCGAAATGCGGCAGGTAGCCGGCGCGCGCCGCATCGTCGTCGTGTGCTTCGAGCAGGCCGATGAAATCGCGCCCCTGCTTGCCCCAGGCGGCGAGCAGCGGCTGTGCGTGCAGATGCAGCCGTTCGTCGGCAATGAAATCCGGGACGCTCGGCCGACGCGCCTGGCGGGAACGCCCGCTGTGCAGCAGCAGGTCGCGATCGGCGACGATGTCGGCCCAGAAATACTGACACGGGTTGTGCACGCACATCAGCACCTGTGTCCAGCGCCCCAGTTCCGCGAGCACTTCCAGAGACTGCTGCGGCAGGCTCGAAACGCCGAACACGATCACCCGGCGCGGCAGGTCGGCGGGACGCTCGTCCTCCGGCCAGTGCGCGGCGCAACGCAGGAAGGCCGCGTGCACACCCGCCCGCCCGGCATTCGCTGCCGCCGCGTG
>NZ_JDSS02000047.1:1809-3005 GCF_000584955.1 Candidatus Accumulibacter vicinus | reverse complement strand
TTGAAACCTCTGCTTAACTCCACGAGGCTGACGCGACGTGGTTTTCCGACATGAAATTCACGCCGATTGCTTGGCGGCTTTGCCGTATCGGCGGTTGCGGATGGGCATTTTTTCCATCATCCGCATGGATTCCGTTTCGCCGGACGGATTGCTCCCCACCCGGACGCTCATGCGGCCAGCACCGACCAGCGCCGCAGGTTGTGCGCGATGGCGACGAGCGTGAAGTGCAAGGCGTTCTTCTTCAACCCCTCATAGCGGCACCGCGCCAGCGATCGTCGCTCTTTCCAGTCGGCAAACACATGCTCGACCTTCGCACGCACTTTCGACCAGCGGTGATTGAGTGCGGTTTGTCTGGGCGTGAGTTCGCCGCCGCGCGGGTTGAAACGTATCCGCGGCGCAATCCCACGAGCCCGTAGCCGTTTACGTCGCGCCGCGTCGCAGTAGGCCGCGTCGGCATACACCGCCTGGGCGGGTGCACGATCCAGCAAGGTATCCATCGGCACGGAATCGTGCACCGATCCGCTGGTGGTCTCGATGGCACGCACGATCTCGCTGCCGTCGTCCACCGCGATATGCGCCTTGAACCCGTGCGCGACCGGACGCCCATTCTTGACCGCCCAACGGGCGTCGGTGTCGCCACCCGTCGCGTCCTTGGGTGGCGCCTTACGCGCCGATTGCACGATGGTGGCGTCCACCAGGGTGCCGCGCTTGACGATCACGCCGGCAGCTTCGATCTGCGCCAGCACGGAGGCGAAGAGCGGCTCGGCGAGTCCGGCTTTCAGGAGCCGCTTGCGAAAGCGCACGAGCACGGTCTCGTCGGGAATGGTGTCGGCCAGCGAAAGGCCGAGGAAGCGGCGGAAGGACAGGCGGTCGGCGCATTGCGCTTCGCATTCAGGGTCTGACAGGTTGTACCACTGTTCGAGCAACAGCATTTTGAAGCAGACCAAGGGGTCGTGGGAGCGATTCCCGGTGGCGCCGTACAGACCCGGCCAGTAATGATCGAACGCAGCCCAATCCACCAGCCCGGATACTTTCATGAGAAAGTGGCGGTCGGAAACGTGCAGTTCCAGCGCTTCGTCACCAAAGGATTTCTGCGGTTGTACGCGACCCAGCATGGTCAGCTCCCCTTACAGTTCGTCGATGGGGCCGTTATATCAGGACTATGCAAATTCGTCAGTAGTTAAGCAGAGGTTTCA
>NZ_JDSS02000047.1:0-1784 GCF_000584955.1 Candidatus Accumulibacter vicinus | reverse complement strand
GGCGCCGAGCGCGTCGCCGGCAACGAGCGCGCGCGCGGCAGCGGCGATCAGGGAATCCATCGTGACAGGTTACCGATGAGGCCGTGTGGAAACTCTCAGGAAGTCGATGTTGAAGACGGGTGTGAGCCGGACGAACTTGCGATGATTGCTGGAATCATCGAATTTCCGTTGTTTGTTGGGGGGTAAAACAGGCCTTCAGGCCTTGATTGCCGCCATCAGGGTTGTCATCCCCACAATCTGTATTACCCGCTTCAGGTTGTACGCCAGCACATGCAAACTCATCTCGGTTTGCACATGCGCCAAGGTACGCATCAGAAAGTGTCTTGCACCCATCCAGAATTTGATGGTGCCGAACGGATGTTCCACCGTCTGCCTTCGGATGCGCATCACATTCGGTTTGCCGTCCAGTCGCTTTTGCATCGCTTCGAGCACAGCTTCGTGCTCCCAGCGGCTGACGCGGCGGTAGTCGCTTGGCGTGCACTGGGCCTTGATGGGGCAGCGTGGGCAATCCGAGCTCCAGTAGCGGTGAATCAAGTGTCCCGCTTCCACTCGGGCAAATCGTCGGATGAGCTGACTGCCCGCCGGGCAGCGGTAGGTATCGGTATCGTGCTGATAGACAAAGTCCGATTTGTCGAACCGGCCCTCGGCCTTGGCTTCCGACGTCATTGGTTTGGAGACGTAGGTGGTAATGCCCGCCTGATCACAAGCCAGAACTTCCTCGCCGTTGAAGTAGCCGCGGTCCGCGATGGCCTGAAGTTCCTGATCCGGCATGATCTCCTGGGCCTGCTTCGCCATCTTGGCCAACTGTCTTCGGTCTGAACCTACGTTGGTCACTTCATGCGCCACGATCAAATGGTGCTCGGTCTCCACCGCGGTTTGCACGTTGTAGCCCACCAGTCCACGACTGGTGCTGGTGGCCATGGCCCGTGCATCGGGATCGGTCAGCGAGACCTGGCCGCCTGAGGCCTCCAATTGCGCTTGCATTCCCTTGAGATCACGCATCTCGCGCTTCAAGGTCTCGATCTTACGGTGCAGATGGGCCGTCTTGGTTTCCGTCACCTCGGACGGATTGCGATCGGCCGTCTCGATCGCCACCAGGTATTCGTCAATGCTCCGTTCGATCTCCTTCACCCGCTTGTCCACCTTGGCACAGGTGAAGTTGCGGTCGTGCGCATTGACCGCCTTGAACTTGCTGCCGTCGATGGCGACGATGGCCTGGGTGAACAGATTGAGCCGCCGGCACAGCAGAACGAACTCGCGGCAGACGTTGCGGATCGCCTGACCGTTGTCGTGACGGAAGTCGGCGATGGTCTTGAAGTCCGGCGCCAGCTTGCCGGTGAGCCACATCAACTCGACGTTGCGTTGGCATTCCCGCTCCAGCCTCCGGCTGGATTGGAGGCGATTGAGATAACCGTACAGGTAAAGCTTCAGCAGAATAGAGGGGTGATACGACGGACGGCCCGTAACTGCAGGGCGCACTCCCGCAAAGCCCAGTGCGCACAGATCCAGTTCATCAATGAAGGCTTCAACCGCTCTGACCGGGTTGTCCTCCGAAATGTAGTCGTCGAGAGACTCAGGTAGCAGGGTGATCTGGCTACGGGATTCGCCTTCGATGAATCGCTTCATGCCGCATTTCCCTCGCTGATACAACTGCGATCAGTTTAGGAAATTTGAGGGGGGTTTCCACACAGCCTCGCCGATGAAGAGACGGTCAGCTCCTATCGCCCTGAACTTCCGCTCCTGGCCGGAAATGGCCCTACATTGACGTGGCCTACGATGGCCGC
>NZ_JDSS02000046.1:2972-3089 GCF_000584955.1 Candidatus Accumulibacter vicinus | reverse complement strand
CGCCCCAGGCCTTGGCCAGGCTGAAGTCGTTCTTCCAGGTGTCAAAGCATTTTTCCTCCTCCCAGCGGCGCGAGTAAAGGAAGGCGACGAGGCCGGGTTCGAGCTTGAACTCGTTGG
>NZ_JDSS02000046.1:1450-2962 GCF_000584955.1 Candidatus Accumulibacter vicinus | reverse complement strand
TCAGCTGGGCCTCATAGAGCGCCTGCGAGGCCGGTTTGTGAAAACAGTGCTTGAAGAACCGCAGGACTTGGCGGCTCACCTTGGAGGCGTAGCGGAATACCGGGGTGCTCCAGTCGGGGCGATCGGTCCCGTCGGTCGCGGAGGTCTGGCGCCGGTCCTGCTTGCGCAACGCTTTCTCGTCCGCGATTCCGTGCTGGCCCATTCTGCGGTGCACCAGCAGGGCCACCAAGAGGCTGGTGACAATGGCCAGGCGAACCTGATTCTCGATGGCCGCCAGGCTGGCGCCCCAGGCCTTGGCCAGGCTGAAGTCGTTCTTCCAGGTGTCAAAACACTTCTCCTCCTCCCAGCGGCGGGAGTAAAGGAAGGCGACGAGGCCGGGTTCGAGCTTGAACTCGTTGGTTAGAAACTCCACGAGATGCCCACGCCGGCTGCGGAAGGTGATCAGGCGCCAGTTTTGGCGGGAACTGCGCAAGGTGATGCGCAGATCCTTGAGCACCCCTTCGTTGGTCGGCACGTCCGCCACCGGCAAGGGCTCGGTAGAATCGATGCACAGGCTGGTTTTCATGCGCGTGATCAGGGTCACGCCCAAGCGTTTCTTCCGGTCATCCCAAAATGGCGCGTCGATGAATGCGCGGTCGACCAGCCACAGCGCACCCTTGTGACGGGTCATGGCCTGCACGGATTGATCGTAGTCGCGCAACAGCGTGATCTCGTGGCGACTGCGGGTATCGACGTGCACGTCGGTGGGACAGCCCAGGCGCACGTCGTAGAAGCTCAACAGCGCGTGTCCCTTGGGATTGTCCTCGCCGCCCTGGCGGGGCGTACACCGCCCGTAGTGGGCGCTTTCGCTCTGATACGTCCCATCCATCGCATACACCGGACGCCCTTGCAGGGCAGGGAGTTGCGCCAGACGATCGGGCAGCGCCGCCCGCGCCTCGCTGAGCAACGGCGCCATCGCCGCCTGCAAGACTGCGCGGCGGTGGCGCGAGGACAGCGCGTCCGACCAGGTGGAACGTGCCAACGGGACGCGCAGCGCCGTTCCCGGCTCCCAATGCAGCAGCGACTGCACCTGCTCGCGCAGCGTGCGCATGCCTTGCAGGTGGCGCAGTACCCCCAAGCCGATAAAATCCGTCATGCTCAACACGCGCGACACCGTGTCGGTACCGCGTATCTGCGCCAAGGCACGAGCCACCGGCGCCAACAATTCCCCCAGGACGGTTTGATTCATGAGGCTATTCATGACTGCAGTCAATCGTTCGGTATCCACGAGGTGCTCCAATAAGCTGTTGTTTATACAGCATAAATTTCGAGCATTTTGCTAAACCCGTGTCAAGTGTTTTTTGCGATATTTTTGAAAATATTTTTCCGACACATTCTCTGTTCCATAGGGCCCGTAGATTGCGCACCTGCCTTTTTCTATTAAACAACCTCGTTATCTGCGTATAGCGCGGCTGACGCTGTCTCATGGGCAGCTTTGCCCGGGCCAGCTGAAATTCAAGCCGGACACCGTTG
>NZ_JDSS02000046.1:99-1425 GCF_000584955.1 Candidatus Accumulibacter vicinus | reverse complement strand
TAAGGTGATCTCTACGAATATTCATACCGCACAGGCCGGTCGGATCAAGATGTCCCACTTGGGTAGAAGTGGGTTTCGTTCCAGCCTGGACTCGACAGCTTGCATGGCATCCTTGGCCACGGAGATTCCTTTTTCATAGACCGTGCGGCTCAGTTCGACGACGGGATGAACGCCTTTCCAGGTCATGCTCTTGGCCCACTCCAACATCGATTGGGTGTCTGCCAGCTTGGCACCGTTCCAGTGCTTTTCCAGGATTCCCCAGCAACGCTCCACCGGATTGTATTTGCTGTGGTACGGCGGATAGTACAAGAGGCGGATGGACTTGCCGATGTGATCGGCAAACTCGACGATTCGCTTGAGAAATTGCGTGCGCCGGCCATTGCTCTCCGGTCCGTTATCGGCCTTGATTTGGATGTGTGTCACGCGAGCACGCTCTTCGGACGCTTGACTCTCCCACCACGCGTAGAGGCTGTCGATGATGAAATCGCTGGTCTTCGCCGAGCTTCCGAAGGACAGATAGAGGTGCCCCTTGTCTTCATCGACGACACCAAACGGTGTGTGTTTCTCTTCGCAACCCATGTCGTGATCCGCCGCTTGGTTATCGCCTCGCGTCTTGCCTCCTCGCGAGTAGTCGCCAATATTCACCGTCGCCTTGCAGTCCATGCTCAGGCGCATGACGGCTTCGCCTTGGCAATCTCGGTCACGTTCCCGGATATTGGCGAAGATGGCGTCGGTTTCGGGGACTTTTTTTGGGGCTTGGCCTTGAGCACCGGACGCAGCCGGTACCCGTTGCGGTTCAGCACGTTCGACATGCCGCTTCGTGAGGGCAGCACGTCGTCGGCAAAACCCTGCGCTCGCAACTGCTTGATGGCTTCCTCGGCGGTCAAACGGGTAAATGACAAAGTCGTGCGAAAAGTCGGATCCTGTTGGGCATGACTTTCCGCCAGCTCCCAGAGGGCTTTCGCTACTTCCGGGTGTTTCTCCTCCCACAATTTCGCACCGCAGCAGAACGCGTGGAGCCCCAGACAAACAATCCCGGTACGTTTCTCATGCAGACCAAGCTGCACCGCCTGCCGACTCCATCCGAAAACGTCCTCTGCGCGCCGAGCACTGCCCCCGCAGTATTTCAGCGTCATCTCCGCCTGAAACGCCCTACGGTCCGCCCCCGTCATCTTGCTCGAAGCAAGCTGGATATCTTCAATATGGACGGCTTCGAGAGAAACCTTGCTTTCAGCTACCGTGGCGACCCTCATCAGCAATACCTCCAACCTCATAATCTACTGAAAGTATCGCATACAACGGTATGAACAATAGAGGATATCGCCT
>NZ_JDSS02000046.1:0-89 GCF_000584955.1 Candidatus Accumulibacter vicinus | reverse complement strand
ACTGCAGTACTTCAACGTCATCTCCGCCTGAAACCCTCTACGATCCGCCCCCGTCATCTTGCTCGAAGCAAGCTGGATATCTTCAATAT
>NZ_JDSS02000045.1:97637-101703 GCF_000584955.1 Candidatus Accumulibacter vicinus | reverse complement strand
TGATCGACGCGATCAGAGCAAAAACAATCTCGTCTGTCTCAATGCGGATCTGGATGTCCGCTGAGGCCCCAATGCGAATCGACGGCAGTTTCAAGGTCCTCAGACTCATAATCTGACGTGCTCCTTTATCCACACTACTGCCGCCCAAGTGGTAGAAATCAATGCTGCCGCACCTGCAATAAACACCGCGATAATCTTCGACGCTCGCCAGAGCGCGATCAGTTCGTTCAACGCTGGGGCAATCTGTTTCTCATCTTCGATGTGATCACGAATCATGTCGCGTAGCTCATCCAACTTCTGGTGTATCCGGTCGCGCTCGCTTTCCGATAAATCCGCCTTGCGACGGTCTTCGGGCAAATCCGCCTTGCGACTGGCTTCGAGCATATCCGCCAGGTTGTAGTCTTTGTCAGGCACTATTGGAAATCTCCGATGTCGGCATATTGTTCAAGTGCCCAGTGCTCGTTGATTGCCCCTGCAGAGATTCCGAACTCCCGCTCGAAATCCGCGAGAGCCTTCTCCGCTCTCTTGGAGTCATTAGTGTCCGTATCCGGCACGGAAAACGCCCGGTAGCTGACCCAATCCAGGAGGGCAAGGTGGTAGCGGGAATTGATCTCCGGCACGTCGTCATCCTCGACGAGTTCGTTCAGAGGATCGCGCACCACCGTGAGCTTGAGGGTGTCCGCGTTCGCAGATGGCGGCCACAAACACACGGCCCCGGACTGGTAATCGAGCACGTAGAAACGAGGTATGCCGGCAGCCGAGTCTTCCCAACCCGGAAGATACTCGTCCATATCCCGAACGCTTCTCAAGGGCAGGGGAACCCCACTGGACGCCATCCTGGCACGTCGGATGCCTTGAATCCTGGGGTCGAGCGCAACAACCCGATCCCCCACTGAAACACTTACCTGCGTCATCGCGTGGGTCGAATCCACCAGAAGGTGCGATCGCCGCGCGGCTTCTCTCTGCGCCTCGTTCAGGAATCCGGAGAAATCAGCATCGGACCAAAAATAGGGCGCATTGGAGCCCGCAGGGCGGATGTCCTGTACTCGCCGTCGCCAGAGATTGCGTAGCTCGTCCAGATTCATGCGACCGCCTTGATCGCTGTGGTGACGATCGCCTGAAATACCGACTTCGGCGGAATGCTACGCTGGCATTTTGCTGCGCCTGTCAGCCCGTCCTGGTGGCAGTTGTCCCAGTTGTAGTGGAGCATGTGGCAGGGGTAGCATGGCAGGCTTACGGGGGTAAGTGAAACCGTATTGACCCAGTGCTTCGTGAGATTCTCGATCGATGAGTGCGAGAGCATCACCACCTTGCGGTTGGGTTCGAACGCTACCGCATTAAGGACACCGGTTTCGCAGCCGACGACGACATCAACCCGCTTCGCCAGCGCCAGAGTGTCCCGGATACCGAGTTCTCCGGACAACCGGACGATCCGCGGTTCCTTCTCCCACCCCTGTTCCAGGAGCTTGCAGGTCTCGTCTCCCACCAGGAAAATCCGGCACCGTGGGAAAGCACGGAGCAAGCTGGCCAGAACCTCGTCCTGACCGGGGTAGAACTTGTGGCAACTGCTGCCACTCAGTGCCCAGAGGAGGTTGATCCCGCCGGCAAGCAGCTTCCCTTGCGCCACGGCGTCTTCTTCGGGAGAAGGGTAAAACTTGCCGTCACGCGCGAACGGCACACCGGCGAGGCTCGCGGCGAACTCGCCGTAGTTGCGGTTCATCATGTCATGCCTGACTTTGGCGGGCCAGGAGTGGCTCACCCGGCCCGGCATCGAAAGCAGGGTACCTTCGACCGACTCCGAGAGATTGATGAACACGGTGTATTTCTTGGCCTGGTACGCCCAGAATTCCGGGAGAAGGGCATTCGGTACCTGATCGGTGTCCTGAATCGACCAGGCATCGATGTGCGGGTCGTGCTGGAGGATTTCCTGACCTTTGGGTGTGGTCATCACCGTTACGTGATACCCCTGCCGTTTCAGCGCCGGGAGAATACTGGCCGTCTGGATCATGTCCCCGAAGCCGCCGTACCGGACGACACAGGCCGATTTCTTGGGCTGCCGGCGCTGGAGGTGTTCGAACCGGCATCCTGACTCTGCGCGCTTCCGAAAGACCAGCAAAAAGGAATACTCGTCCGCGCCGTTGCGCTGCTGCCGCTCCACCAGGTCCCAGCCGCCTTCGGCGTCGACAATCTTGCGCATGGCATTGATGATGTCCACCGGCTCGAAATCATGCTTGTGGTCAGGGTTGGCCCCGGCCGTGCCAATGTGTGGGTAGAACGACTTGTGTGGCAGGTAGAGAACCAGGTATCCGCCGACCTTGACGCAACGCCACCACTCTGTAAGCGCCGCTGGGTAGTCCTCGATGTGCTCCAGGAGGTGTGAGGAGAACACCGCATCGCAGCTCTCCGTCAAAACGGCACCGGATAGGTCGGAGCAATCCTCGACAACCACATCCGGCTTCATCTCGATGCCGAACAGCGCGGTGTCCTTGCAACTGTCGATGCCGATGAAATGGGGGAACGCCTTGTTCGGCCCGCAGCCCAGATCGACGACAGCACCCCGAGTGTAGGGCACGATCTCCCACCGAATCTTCGCGGCCTCATTGCCCTGGGGATCATCCGGACGCCAGGTCACAGCACCCCCTCTTGTTCGAGGATTTGCTCATCGGCTGAAAACACCGTCGCCGTAGCCTTGGGCCTGCCGCGGGGTTTCGCCGTCTTGCTGACCAAGGTGGCTTCTCCGGTTGTCAGGAGGTTCCCCTGGACATCAAACTCCAGGCCGTCTTGCACATAGCGGACGCCCGATTCAGCGCCATACACCTCCCCGAAGTCCCTGCTTTTGTCGAGCACCTTAGCCATCGCGTTGCCCTACGTCAGCGTCGCGCTCGGCGCTCCCTGCGTCAAACTGCCCCAGGCTGCCGGTGAAATCGGGGTTGCTCGATTGGTGGATGGGGATGAACGGGTCGTCGTGCGGCAGGCACTGCTTGTAGGAGTCACTTTGCGCATCGACACCGGCCAGGCGCTGGGTACTGTCGTGGTCGAAATCGACACCGTGCGAGGTGCCTTGAAACCCGGTACCGGAGCCCCGGTAGGGAAGAGGGGTGGTGTCCCCCTGGAGCTGCCCAGAGGGAATGTATTTCTCGGCCATTTGATGGGGTCCTTGTGCTGTTGAGGTTCAGACAACCCCAATTTACGCACACCCCCACCTAATGGTTAGATGATGATCAGCGCCTTCCTGTCCCTCTTAGGTCGTCTTCACGGCATCGGGCAAGACCTCGTACTCAAAGATCACGTGCGCCTTGCCGGTGGCATCGGCCAGAGTCTTGACGGACACCTGATCGTATGCTGCCAGTGCCCTGTCAAGGGTCGCCGAAGCCGCCGTGGAGCCCGCCGCGGCCGTTCCCAGGGTGATGCTGCCGATCGAAGTGGTGCCGTGATACACCCCCAGACCGTGCCCCGTGGTGGTCCCGGCCGTGGTCACAACGGCATGCGCCTTCTTGAGCTTGGCGGCTTGAAAGCTGCGGAACTTGGTATATTCCGTGGTCGCCGCGCCGCCGGCTTCACCAGCAAAGCCCTCGCGACGAATTACACTGTTTGCGTCATCGTATGACATAATCATTCCTCTCGAAACACTGCCAGGATCACCTGGCGCTTAGGACGCGCTGTCCCACTGGATGACACGGGCCTGCGTCGCCACCGTGTGCACCAGCCCGAAGCCGCCGAGGTAATACCAGGCCACCCCGCGCGATCGCCCATAGTCCCCCGGAATCTTGCCTCGCATCTCCTCGGGAACCACAATGCCTTCGGCCACCGTGTCGGCCCCGAAAAAATGGACGGTATCGGATTTGCCCTGCGACCATCCCGCCGAAGGAATGTTGGTCTGCTCGACGAACCGGATGTTCTCCGTCCGGCCGATCTCGCCGGAAGCGATCTTGGCGTAGCCTTCAGCGGTGTATTTGTTCACCGCCTCCAGGTCGTTCTTGAGCGAGCGGAATGTCCGTGGCCGGCCGATTGAGAAATAGTCATCCCCCTCGTACGGCGGGATGTTGCGCTCCTTCAACGTGTCGGC
>NZ_JDSS02000045.1:92977-97295 GCF_000584955.1 Candidatus Accumulibacter vicinus | reverse complement strand
AATCGTCTTGACGTGCGCGAGGCCGAGCGCGACGTTGTTGGTGCCGGTGACCGTGCCGTTGGGGTAGAGCGTGATCGCGGCGGTGTCGGTGCCGCCCGTCGGAATGGCACGCAACGGTGTCAGCTTGAATTGGGCATTCGCAGCAAAGTCGAAGGCCTTCTTGGCGTCGTTGGTCAGCACCTTGTTGATGATTTCGCGCACCGGTACCAACGACAGGTCGTCGAGCTTCCCGGAGTAGGGAACGCTGTTGCCGTACTCGTTGATCGTCATGGTGCCCTGGGTCACCGTGAAGTTGGATTCCGGCATGACCGTGGTTTCGACCAGAGTCGTACCCTGCGTCGAGATGTCCGAATAGACGTTCCAGTGGAATGCATCCCCTTTCCCCTTGCCCTGGACGGCGGCGTCCTTGACATCGGCGAATTGCCGGAACTTGCACATCGGCTGAACCGCATTGCGCAGCACGTTCGAGAGATTGGCGGACCAAAAATACCCGCCGACATTGACCCACAATTGACCTGCGGCCATGAGCGTTGCTCCTTACTTAATCAAAATTCGAGATCACCGGCGCGACATCACCAGACTCTGTCCCATGCGTCGGTTGGCGATCTCCTGAATTACGCTGGAGGCGTCGACATACTGGGAAGCTTCATCGGTCTGCGCTGCCGACAAATTGGCGGCCGGGATGCGATCCATCCCCGCCTTGAGCCTCAACTTCTCGCTCCTTGATTCGCTTTGTTCTTCCGGCGGGCGCCCTGGTATCGGCCTGCCAAGGGTTTCGTAGACTTCCTTGGCGGATTCGAGCATGGCCGAGGCGCGCGAGGCGCCTTCCGCAATCTTCTGATTCACCTTGATGGCGGTCAGGAGCTCGATGTCCTTGTTGGCGATAACGTCCGGGTAGTCACGCTGGATTGTCGCAAAAGCGGTATCGACCGCAAGTCGTTGCTGCAACTGCTCGGCGATTTGATCAATCGATATGAGTTCCGGGGTAGGCTGCTCGCCGCCCTTGGACTCCAGAATCAATTGCGACATCGCTTTCACAGCCGCGTCCGAATCACCCTCAAAGAGCTTTTCGAACGCTTCTCGCACCCGGCTTTCAACCGCCACCGGGGGAGTCACGGTGATTGGTCCAGGCGCCAGGGCAGGTTCCTGTGCAGGGGCAGGTGCCGCCTGCTGTGCTTGGGTTTTCGCTTCGTTCAGAATTCGGGAGGCCTCTTGCAGGCGCTTGTCCGCGGCGGACCCGATCTGGTAGGACCGGAGAACATCGGCAAGGGGCACATCCTGCTCAACACCATCGACCTTGATCCGCACTTTCTTGTCGCGCGGGTCCGCAATGACCTCATCGGAGAGTTGCGCAGCCAGTTGCTCCTGATCTGCGGACGGGGTCACCGTTTCGGTGAGATTCACATTCGATTCGGCTTCCAGCCGACGCAGATTGGCTTCCGCGATGGCGTCAATCGCCAATTCGCGAGCGCTTTTCTCCGGCGGAGGAGTTACCGTTTCGGCATTCGACCCGTCCTCTTCAAGGATGGGGTCGGCAGTCTGGTCTTCGAACATTGTGTGTCCCTAAATCCGTTGGTCAATCAGTTCATCACTGGCAATTTGTCCGGCCTGGATCGCTTCCGCGAGCCAATACTGGATCGATTCCGCCCGATAGATTTGGTTTTGCAGCGCCCGGATTTCCTGGGTAGCCGTGCAATCCACCCTCTTGAGCTTCTCGACAGCCTCTTCCACCTCTTCTTCAGCCCGCTGGACCAGGTATTTCCCGATCGGCGATCCGAGGAAAGTCTCAACGGCAATACCGAAATCGACCTCCCGATAAAGGGCAGAAGCCCCATTTTTTTCAACTTCTCCCGCCATGCTAGTACACCCCCACTCAAGTGTCAGATACCGTCAGCGCGCTGCGTTTCGATTCCTTGTTGTTTCCCGACCATCGGACTTGTCGCACGGCCGGGAAACATCGGGCTGGTATTACCGCTTTCAGGCAGCGCAATCGGTCCGGTTTGCGCGGCCTCTTGTGCGGCCGGAGTCAAACCAGGACCGGCGCCGGCGGCGGCCACCGCCGAATCGGGAAAATTCGGGTCGATCCCTGGAGGCGTCGGAGAGATATACCCTGCGGTTTGCATCACCTTGTCGGCGATCGGCGCCACCTGGGGCACCGCGGCAATAACCTCCCCGGCCTGCATCGCGGCATACGCCGCCCCGACACCGGTGGCCACCTTGTTTGCCTGCAGGTTGGCCACCTCTGCATCGAGCTTGCGCACAGTAGCGTCGATAATGGCTTGCGGCATTTTGGCTTCGAGCTGCTGCTGGAGTTGTTCGATTTGCTTCTGCAGCCCGGCCAGGCGCGGGTCTTCGTCGCCAGGGGCTTTGAAGAAGCGGCCACCATTCTTGTGCCCCAGCGCACCGAACACCTCCTTGATGATCTCGACCGGGTCCGCTCCGTAGCGCTCCATGATCCCGTCGGCCAGGGCGTCCTTGACTCCTCTTACGCCGGTGATCAGGTTATTGATTCGCTCGGTGGGGCTTGTCGAGCCCATGCCGATATTCACGGTCAAGGTCATCTCGTTGGACAGCAGGTAATCGGTCACGGCGTCAATCCCGAACCGCTGCATGAGCTGGGCTTTCTTGCCGGCCAAAGCCAGAATTTTCTCGTCCGTCTCGTAGTGCTGTTCCAACAGGACCAACTGTCGAAGTGTCGGCTCGACCCACGTCTCGACAAACGTCTTGAGCTGATAATTGCTCAACAGGTTGGCGCTGTCGGTCAGTTTGTTCATGCCGCCCACCGTCTCGTTCAGACGACGATTGGATTGCACGCTGCCTGGCGAGAACGTGCCGGACATCTCGTCGAAATCGAGATTGAGCCGGTCCTGCTCCTGATAACTGCTGGACGTGACATCAGGGGTGTCGAAGACTCTCACATCGGTTTCCGGGTTGTTCATCATTGTGATGGAGCCGGGGGTGTTTCGTGTGAGGCTGCGGATATCGATCTGCTGGTTGCGCTTGGCAAAATACCGCTTGTTCAGCGCCAGCTTGACGTTATCGATACGTTGGTTGGCAATCTCGTTAATTTCCGCCTGCACATCCCGCGTCAATTTGATCGGGCTTGAAGGGTAGGGTTTGTGTGTTTCCAGAACACAGCACCCAAGGGTATAGGGGCGAACCCCGTGCGCGTACTCGTTCGTCGAGCGCAAGGGTAGGGGTGACGATAAGAGAAAGCGATCGCCGAGGGTGTAGAACAAATAGTCCTCTCCGTCCTCCTCAATAATATTGCGATGCACCCAGACGACCGTGAATTCCGTGACGGCCGACGCCACGCCCCGAGAATCCGCGCGGTTACTCGCCGCGGCTGATGAGTGCGAGGCCCGTCCGATGGACAAGCGGCACTTTTTACGGGTGAAGCGGAGCTATGAGTTGGACGCATAGGCATCAACGAGGTGACGGAAAGAGTATTCGGGGTAATGGATATCGCCGCGTGGCGCGCATTCGCAATGATGTCGGCGCGTGGTTGCTGGTGGCCGCGAAGCAGTTGGAGCAGAGCCCGCCCGGCACCGTGAACTTGTGGACGATGCTGACGCCTACGGCCTTTGACGTGATCGATGAGCCACCAATCATGACGCCGAACGCCGAAATTGAGCGGTGAGCGAAGCGAGTCCGCTCGAATGTAGTGTTAGGTGCCGTACCGCCAACTCAGATTTTTGGAGATGACATGACGATCAAATACTTTCTGGACTACGAGATACGCTCTTCATGGTGGGCGTGCTGGGTTTGGTGGGGGTGGGGCAAAGACTTGGCGGCTCGATACTTCTCGTGGAAAACGAATCGGAAATATGTCCGCTACATCGATAGCAAAATTGACAAGGCGTATGCAGACCTGCTGGCGCAGTGCAAGAACGAGGCACCTAACGGTCAAGGTAAGGGGCTGGCTGACGGCGGAATGCCGGCAGACAGTCCCTCTTGACCGTAGGGTTCGGCGTCGCCGTCCCACCAGAACCGACTTTTAACAAAGGAGATTGAAATGGCCGAAAAGCAACACCCGATAGATGAGGGCCGCGAGGCATACATGAACGGCGAGCCGCTGAATTCATGCCCATACCCCAAGGACAGCACCGAAGCGGTGGAATGGGAAGGAGGCTGGATGGAAGCCGAAGAAGAGGACAGCGAGTGACGCACAACGCAGAAGTAACCGGCCAAGGTCCGGTTGACTGCCATGTTAGGCCCGCCGTGGCCGAGAGAAAGGAACGCGATGGAACAATATATGGACACAGCGCGACAGATGCCGGGTTAGACACTCTACTGGCACAAGCGATCGGCGGGAAGC
>NZ_JDSS02000045.1:91011-92952 GCF_000584955.1 Candidatus Accumulibacter vicinus | reverse complement strand
GATTTCTATCGCGGCTTGGTGGATGAGTGCGCCAAGCACCTCGGCCCGCGCGCCTTCACGGCCGACGATGGCACGGTGCTGCCGGACCCCGTGCGGCTGCGCGTGCCGGAACTGGTGGCGGAACTGGTGCGGGCCTAACAAGCCTCGCGCCAGGTAGGCGAGCGATACAATAATGGAGGACAGAATGCAATGCCACCAAAGCTGATACCCGTCGCCCATTGGAGTGCCGCACGGTTCGACCCGCCGGCATCGGCTCAAATGCTTCGCCGATGGTGCCGGCAGGGGAAGATTCCAGGAGCAGTCCGCATCGGCCGCGAGTGGCGGGTCCCTGTGGACGCCGAGTATCAGGCGTCGGTGTCAGAGAGCAACGAACTGATGAGGTTGATCTATGGCCGCCAACGCTCGGCAGCGTAGCCGCCGCCATTGGCCAAGGGGACTGCGCGAGGTCCGTCCCGGATATTTCGCATGGGATCCGCCGGCTGACGTGTGCCCGTTCATGGACTCGAAACCGCCAGCCGGAGGATTCGTTCTCGGCAGGATGACGCTGCAGCAGGCAATCTCACAGGTGACGGAAGTCTACCTGCACCTGCACGGCAAGATGCAGAAGAAGCGCCTGATACACACCGTCCAGAGCGCTCCGGACAGGGTGTCAGACTGGATTCCGCTGTACCTGGAGCGTGTGAAGGCGCGCGACGTGAAGACCGAAACGCTGGCAGTCGC
Source organism: Candidatus Accumulibacter vicinus (assembly GCF_000584955.1). Classification (NCBI taxonomy): domain Bacteria; kingdom Pseudomonadati; phylum Pseudomonadota; class Betaproteobacteria; genus Candidatus Accumulibacter; species Candidatus Accumulibacter vicinus. Next base: position 92,232 of record NZ_JDSS02000045.1, on the reverse strand, counting down.
GCGTCGCTACCTTGTCAAGGTCGAGCCGGTTCTGGGGCACCTGGCGATTTCGGTGATTACCACACGCCACATTGCCGACTACCTTGCCACGCTTGCCGGCACCCCTCGAACACAGCAGGCGACACGATCGGTTCTGCTCGACTTCTTCCGCGAGGCGATCGCCGCCGGCTGGCGAGCCGACAACCCCGTTGCACCAACCAGATCAGAACGAGTCGAGACTCAGCGCGGTCGGCTTTCGCTCGAGCACTTCAAGGCAATTCACAGATGGAGTGCGGCCAATCAACCCGCGTGGGCGACGCGGGCGATAGAACTGGCAATTGTCACCGCACAGCGCCGGGCTGATATTGCGGCAATGCTCTTTTCCCAGACGCGTGACGGGCATCTGTGGATCGAGCAAGGCAAGGGTGGCGCGAAAGTGGCGATTCCGCTGGGGCTGCGCCTTGACGCCGTTGGCTTGACCGTCGGCGATGTGGTCGCGCGCTGCAGAGACGGAGTGCTCAGCCGGTACCTCGTGCATCACACTGCGCACACGGGGCGCGCAAAGCCTGGATCGAAGGTTCGGGATACGACCATTGGACAGGCCTTCGCCGAGGCGCGCGACGCGGCCGGAGTGACTGTGAAGGGCAAGACGCCGCCGACATTCCACGAACTGCGCAGCCTGTCGCTACGCCTGTATCACGATCAAGGCATTAACGCGCAGGCGTTGGCCGGGCACAAGAGCGCGGACATGACCAGTGTCTACCGGGATGTCCGGGGGGATGAGTGGGTCAAGGTGAGCATCTGATGTTGCGCGCCGGACTTCCCATTCCGCACAAATTCCGCACAAATTCCGCACAGCACGCCATAACTAATTGTTTTTATTGAACTATTTTTCAATGCACCGTGCATACCATGCACGGATCGAACGACCGCACGACGTGCTGGACGGTGAGCGGCACCCTTTCGCCTTCGCCCACGGGCAACCCGACCAGCGCCTGCTCGAGTGCGCCGGGAACGCCTGCCGCATCGCGTGGCGAGAAGTTCCAGGTGGTCGGGGCGATGATCTGGTAGCCGGCGATCCTGCCGCGTTCGATGCGCAGCCAGTGGCCCAGAGATCCCCGCGCAGCTTCGATAAGGCCGACGCCGCTCGCCTGATCAGGCAACGGCCAGGGATGGCAGAAAGCCTCGCCCGGCGTCAGGGCGCGTACCCAGCGCTCCATCGCCGGCACCACCAGGGCGAGT
>NZ_JDSS02000045.1:88298-90986 GCF_000584955.1 Candidatus Accumulibacter vicinus | reverse complement strand
GCCTGCCGAGATCGCGGTCGCGACGATCAGGCTGTCGTAGTGCCCGTATCGGTAGCGCGCGGCAATTTCCCACGCGTGTCGAATCTGCGGCATTCCAACATCTACGACTCGTGCTACCTGGGCGACGTCCTCCATGAGGCGGGCAACGTCCGCGGGATCGAACTGCTGCTTTCGTCGCAGCACATGGCTGCACTCATTGATCACCTGTGTGGAAATCGTCGGCTGCCTGGCAAGCAGCGCGCAGGCAATAGCGCGCTTGCGTTCGTCATCGCCAAGCGCATAGAGCACCACGTTGCTATCCAGAAAAAGCGTCATTTCAGGCCCTGGCGTCGTCGTAGAACGAGTTCCGACTCAGGATGGGCTTGGCGCCGCCGAAGGGTACTCGAATGACCGACAAACGTTCTAGCGCTTCGCGCTGCGCTGGAGCCAGTTCATCCCTTTCTCCCTTGGGGGCCACGCCGTAGCGCTGCGCCAGGAACTCGATGAAGTCGAGCGCTTCGCGTGCGGCGGGTTCGGGGAGTCGCTGGCTGTGTTCGTAGATCATTTCGGCCAATGTCATCGGTTTTCCTCCGGTCAATCAGGCATGCGTCGACGTGGTATCCACTGTGCCAGCCGCGAGCTGGTCGGCCGACCCTTGGGGTGTTGTCCACACGGATCGACGAACGTCCGGTGATCCAATCACCGCCAGGCTTCGAGGTCGTTTCGTACGCTCATCCGCACGGGTCTCGCATCAAGCTCGTGCCTGCCCTTCGCCCGGACCAGGCTCGGCGCCGCGAGACCGGACAACAGCAGCGATAGCGTCCCGGGAAGAGAAACCGGCATCGGAGCGTCGGCGCTGATCGCAAACGAGAAATTGCCGCTCGTATCCTTGTCCCACGGATCGCCGGAGGCCGCTCGGTAGAAACGCTGGGAAAGGCATCATTGCCGCCGACTGGTGACTGCTCGAACACCACGCCTGCCGAAGCGCCGTTGGCCAGACAAAGTCCCAGGACCAGCGTCACCGCCGAGCCACCGATCAAGCGCGGCAATCCTGAACTGCTGCCGCGCAGGAAATCGATCATCCCACCATACTTCTTCATCACACCCCTCCATCAAGGATTTCATCAGGCCAACAGCAGATGGCACTTTACACCCAAAACATATCCACGTAGCCCGATGCAAACTGCACCGAATCAAGCAGGTAATCGCTGCCGTGGAGGCTGCTACTCGCCGCAAAGGGACTGGCTCCAAAACCACTGCCGTCCGCGTTGCCGTAACCGCCGTAGACAAAGTCATCGCCGCTCTGAGCACCTGCGGAGAGAATCGCTTGCGTGAAACCTTCGGCCACGGAGAGCGAAACCTGCCTGTTCAAGGTCGCCTTCGACGCGATTGAACGGACCGATGGTCAGGCGCCGCGTCACTTCGGGCCGCTCTTGCGGATTCCCGGCGCGATCAGCGGATGGTCGGAACGTGAGTTCTCGCGGACGCGCTTCGGGGTGGCCGACTTGGACAGCGCGGCGAGGGCGACGAACCAGGCCTTCGGCATGTCGATCGGCAGACCGGACGGGATGCCGGCAATCTTCGGCGTCTCCATGAACGGATGCCCGGGCTCCTCAAAACCGGGCTCGGTGCAGGAAATGCAGGCGAAGCCGCCGCGCACGCACGAGCCGACGCCATGCCACGGCCGCAGGTTGCAGTCGGCGTTGGCCTGCGTGCCCTTGCAGCCCATGTTCTCCATCAGGCAGCCAAGGTCGGAGAGTTTCTGCGCGTTGGCCTTGAATTCGTAGAACTCGTTCCTCGGGCAGCCAACTGCATCAGGAATTGCTCGGCGGTCACGATTGGACAGCCAAACGAATCACCAAGACTCAGCAGATCCTGATCCCCCGTGACCAGAGCATCCGCCCGACCTGCCACAGCCAGTTGCAGGAAGGGCAGATCGAAAATGTCGCGACAAGCGGGGACTTCGGGAGCAGGGTCAGGAATGCACACAGTAATGCAGTACGGCAAGTAGTCGGCGAGAAGCTCTCGCTGTTGCCCGGGCGTCAGTCAGAATTTCGGGTAGCCAAGCGTGCGGATGAGTTCGGCAGCCGTCTCACGGGAAACCAGAAGTTGCATGCAGTCGGCCTGCCATGCCTGCCGCAGGCGCGTCAAACGCCCCTGCGCAAAAACCAGTGCTGACAGCACGAGATTGGTGTCGATCACGACGCGCGGCGGGCGCACGCCGGGCTTCATGTGCTGGGCAAGGTGCGCTTATCAGTACCTTGCCGAACCCAGACCACTGCGTCGGCGACATCTTGCTCGTCCAGGTTCAGCTCCGCGAGTTTGGCTCGCACCGCATCCGCGCGCTGAATACGCACCGGCGTCAGAACGATCTGGCCATTGCGAATCTCCACTTCGAAGTATTCCGCAGGTCCGACAGCTGCCGTAATGCTCTTCGGCAAGGTGAGCTGGTTCTTTGACGTAATCTTCGCAAGCATGACGACTCTCTCGCTATAGTAAGGAATTCTTACTATACGCCACATGCCAGTGCCCGCTCAAGTCATCGTCTGGGCGTTGTAGGGAACCAGCGATCTGTGCGCAGTTGCGGCGACTGCGCCGTAGAGTGGGTCATCGCTGTGACGCCTGCACCTCCTGAAATGGATCGATCAATGTCATCCGCTGGTCGATCGATTGCCCATGCTGCATGTCCTCCGTATAGAGGATCAAGCA
>NZ_JDSS02000045.1:85860-88288 GCF_000584955.1 Candidatus Accumulibacter vicinus | reverse complement strand
TCTGCGCGCTGGCCTTGAATTCGTAGAACTCGTTTCTCGGGCAGCCGTGATGGACCAGTTGTTCGGTGTAGAAACGCGGTCGCTGCCAGGCGTCGAGGTCGGCCGCGCGCAAGGCGCCAAGGGCCAGCGAGAGCAGGGTGTCGACGATCCAGCCGGGATGCGTCGGGCAGCCGGCGACGTTGATCACCGGCAGGCCCGCGCCGGAACGAAAATCGGTGCCGAGCAGCCCCCCTTCCTGATCGCCGTCGAACTGTAGTCCGCAGGCGTCGGTGATGTTCTCGCCACCGGAAACGATCCCGCCATAGGCACTGCAGGTTCCGATGGCCAGCACGTAGGCGGCGCGTGCGGCCAGTTCGCAGACCCAGTCGATCAGCGGGCGGCCACTGCCGGACAGGATCTGGAAGCGCCCGCTGCCGTTCGGTCCGCGCAGCAGCGCGCCTTCGACGCAGAGGATGTCGAACGGCAGACGGCCGTCGGCGGCCGCCTGCAGGATCGCCCGCGCCTCGTCGCCACAGGCTTCCGACAGGCCGGGGTGCCATAGCAGATCGAGACCGCTGTCGGCGAACTGCGCGAGTACCCCGGCGCGACTCTCGGCACCGAGCAGGGACTGCGTACAGCCGCCGCAACCTGCCGCCTGCAGCCAGAGAAGTTTCATGCCCGCTCCAGCCCGTAACGCAGCAGCTTGTTGCGCAAGCCGACGCGCGACAGGCCCAGCTCGCTCGCCGCCCGCGACTTGTTCCAGCGACTGCGGATCATCGTTTCCTTGAGCACGCGCGCTTCGAGCGCTTCCATCCGCTCCTTGAGCCCGCCGTCGACGGCGATCAGATCGAGCAGGCGGTCGTCCTGCTGGTCGACCGCCGGCGAGCGCAGGATGCGCGGCGCCAGCAGGTCGGCCCCGAGGCGCGGCGATTCACAGAGCGCCAGCATGCGCAGGATCTCGTTCTGCAGCTCGCGCACATTGCCCGGCCAGCGGTACGCCGCGAGACAGGCGAGCGCCTCGGTCGTGAAGCCATCGACCGCTTTGCCGAGCAGCTTCTGACTGGCTTCGAGCAGGCGGCCGGCGAGCAGCGGAATGTCCATCGCGCGCTCGCGCAACGCCGGCACGTGCAGCGTCACGGTTGCCAGCCGGTAGTAGAGATCCTCGCGGAAGGCGCCAGCGCGCACGTCGGCTTCGAGGTCGTGATGGGTGGCTGCCACCACCCGAATATCGACCGAATGCGGGCGCGCCGCACCGAGCGGCCGGAACTCGCCTTCCTGCAGCACGCGCAGCAGCTTGACCTGAAACGCCGGGCTGGTATCGCCGATTTCGTCGAGAAAGAGGGTGCCGCCGTCAGCCTGCTGGAAACGGCCGATGCGGTCTTCATAGGCGCCGGTGAATGCCCCGCGCTTGTAACCAAAAAGCTCGGCTTCGAGCAACTGGTCGGGCAGCGCACCACAGTTCTCGACGACGAAAGCCTTGTCGGCACGCCGACTGCAGTAATGGATGGCGCGCGCCAGCATCTCCTTGCCGGTACCCGACTCACCGCTGATCAGTACGGAAAGGTCAAAAGGCGCGAGTTTCCCGACCAGATGACAGACGGCATTGAGCGGGCTGTCCGGCGTGCGGACCAGCCCGTCGAGCGCCAGCTCGCGTTTGGCGCGTTCGTGCTTGATCTCGACACGCCTGGCGAGCACCGGTTCGGCGGTGCGCAACTCGACCGAGAGCCGCTGGTTCTCCTGTTGCAGGCGATAGACCCTGGCCGCGGTCTGCAGCGTCAGCAGCAGTTGCTCGGGCTGCCAGGGTTTCATCAGATACTGGTAGATGCCGGCCTCGTTGACCCCGGCAATGATGTCCGCAGCATCAGTGTAACCGGACAGGATGATGCGCAGGGTATCCGGCCACTGACTGCGGACGCTCTTGAGAAACTCGACGCCGGTCGTTTCCGGCATGCGCTGGTCGCAGACGATGATCTGTACCCACTCGGTTTCCATGATCCGCTGCGCCTGCTCGGCGCTCGCAGCGGTAAACACTTCGAAGTCCTCTTCGAGCGTCCGTCGCAAGGCTTCCTGCGAGCGCAGTTCGTCGTCGACGACCAGCACCGTCGGCAACCTCGACCTGGCGGTCATGGCGGCACGCTCCAGCCGAGATCGCGATGAATCGCCAGATGGCGCGGCGTCCACGAGTTCGGCGTCTTGTGCACGAAATGAAAGCGGGCGACGTGATAACTGGGATCGAAGCCGTAAAAATTGCGCTGCAGTTCGGCGAGTTCCTCCGCACGATAGCTCGCCAGGGGCTTCGCCGTTTCGTCGGCCAGGCGCTGCGCCCGCTTGGTCCGCAGCCGCTCGTCGAGGTCGGGAGCCATGGCCAGTTCGGCGGCGCGGCGGGCGACATCGATCCGGAAAGCGTCGGGATCGCCCGCCAGACAGGCGTCGATCAAACCTGCAGCGA
>NZ_JDSS02000045.1:77617-85504 GCF_000584955.1 Candidatus Accumulibacter vicinus | reverse complement strand
CCGGTGGTGCATGATCGCCTGCGCGCCCGCCATTCCGACGCGCGCCGGCAGCAGGTAGGTCCAGTATTCCGAGCCAAACAGGTTGCCCATGTTGCGGTAATGCGGATTGAGCAGCACGCCGGCGCGTGCCCAGACCAGATCGGCAGCGCGCGCCAGGAAGCAGCCGCCGGCGCCGCAATTGCCCTGCAGCGCGGCGATCGTGATCTGGCGGTCGCTGCACAGGATCGCCTCGGCGAGATCGTCGATGGCGTTGATGTTGGCCCAGGATTCATCCGCCGGCGATTCGGCCGCTTCGATACAGGAGAGGTGGATGCCGTTCGACCAGTAGTCGCGCCCACCCATCAACACCAGCACACGGATCGGCTGCTGCCGTGCCCAGGCGTACGCTGCCTGCAGGCGCTGGCATTGACGAGTGCTCATGGCGCCGTTGTAGAAGTCGAAGTGCAGGAAACCCACGCGCCCGGCTTGTTCATAGCGAATGTCCTGCCAGGTCCGGCCGGCCGGAGCGAAATGGCCGTCGAGCGGTGCTTCGGGAATCGTCGCCAGTGCGGCCGAAAAGACCTGCGTTGCCGGCAGCTTGAGCGAGTTGCCGGGTTCCTCGCGGCGCAGGTGACCGATCCATACCGCGCCATCGACCGTTGCGCGCAGGATCGCCGTCTCGCGCCAGGCGATCACTTCGCCCGGCGCGCCGGCGCGTAATGGGCATGGGGTCTCTTCGGGCCAGGCGTCGAACAGACGGCAGGGCTCGCCAAACAAGCGATCGGCGACGCCGGGAAAACCATCGGCGGCGTTGATCCTGGCCAGCACGTGCGCCGTTTCATCGCGCTGCCAGTCGATGGCGCGATCGACCTGCTTCATCAACGGCCGCTGTCTGCCTGGAATGGTCGGGTCGGCATCGTTGACCGGCGTCGGCACGAAGCCACCGACAACGAAGCGTTCGACGGCTGTCAACAGCGCACGCACCGCGGCTTCGGTGACCTCGTGGCGATAGAGACTCGACTTCTTGACCATGCGCATCGGAAAGGTTTCGGCTGCCCAGACCGGGCCGGCATCCATCCCGGCAGTCGCCTGCAGGACCGTGACCCCCCAATTCCGCTCGCCCTCCTGAATCGCCCAGTCGAGTGCCGACGGGCCACGGTCGCCGACGATTCCCGGATGGACCACCAGACAGCAGTGCCGGCGCCAGATCGACTCCGGAATCGCGCGGCGCAGATACGGCGCGACGATCAACTCGGGCCGGAACAGCGCAACGGCTTCCTCGGCCACCGCGTCGGCGATGTCGTATTCGATCGACAACTGATGTCCACACGCGCGCAGCTCGCTGTACAGGCGCTGGCTGAGGCTGTTGAAAGCGTGGCAGAGGAAGAGGATGCGCATGTCGGCTCAGCAGATGCGCGGCAATTGTTCGCCGCTCAGCCAGTCGACGATACGCCGGCCGCCAAAGGTCGTGGTCATCTGGACGAAATGCTGCGCGTCCTGATGCACGCTGCCGATCACCGCCGCACGCCGGCCGAGCGGGTGTGCCTGCATCGCGGCGAGCAGTGCGTCGCAATCCTGCGGCGCGACGATCGCCAGCAATTTGCCCTCGTTCGCGACATACAGCGGGTCGAGACCGAGGAACTCGCAGGCGGCGGCCACCTCGGGCTGTACCGGCAGCGCGCTCTCCTGCAGCATCATGCCGACACCCGACTGGCGAGCGATCTCGTTGAGCGTCGTCGCGACTCCGCCACGCGTCGGATCGCGCAGCACGCGAATGGCCGCCCCACTCGCGCGCATGGCGGCGATCAGGCCATGCAGTGCGGCGGTGTCGGAAACGATGTTCGCGGCAAAACCGAGGCTTTCTCGCCGCGCCATGATCGCCATGCCGTGCTCGGCGATGCTGCCGGAAACGAGGATCCGGTCGCCGGCGCGGGCGCGGTCGCCGGCGTAGTCGGAGCCCTCGGCGACTACGCCAGCGCCGGTGGTCGTGATGTAGACACCATCCCCCTTGCCCTGTTCGACCACCTTGGTGTCGCCGGTCGCCACCGGCACGCCGGCGTCGCTGGCGGCGCGTGCCATCGATTCGACGATGCGCGCCAGATCGCCGAGCGGGAAGCCCTCCTCGAGAATGAAGCTGGCCGCCAGATACAGCGGCCTTGCACCCATCACCGCGACGTCGTTGATCGTTCCGTGCACCGCCAGGCAGCCGATGTCGCCGCCGGGGAAGAACAGCGGCGAGACGACATGCGCATCGGTGGACAACACCAGCCGGCCCGGCGGCATCGGCAGCACGGCCGCATCGTTGCCTTGCCCCAGGTAGGCGTTGCCGAGCCGTCTTGCGAACAGTTCCTCGATCAGTTGCGCCATCGCCCGCCCACCGCTGCCATGCGTCATGTCGACACGGCCTTGCCGCAGATCGAGGGGGCGGATGTAGCCCTTGCGGACGTCTTTCATGACACCGCCGCCACGTCGGCAAAACGCCCGTACGAATAGTGTGCCGCACACGCGCCTTCCGAAGAAACCATGCACGAGCCGATGGGGTTTTCCGGGGTGCATACGCTGCCGAAAATCCGGCATTCCTGCGGTCGCTTGACGCCACGCAGGATCGCACCACACTCGCAGGCCGGATGGTCGGCCACCGCCTGGTAGCGAACCGCAAAGCGGCGCTCGGCGTCGAAGTCGGCGAATTCCTTGCGGATACCGAGCGCACTGTAGGGCAGCTCGCCCAGTCCGCGCCAGGCAAAAGAGCGACGCAGCTCGAAGACTTCGGCCACCAGGCGCTGCGCCTTGCGGTTGCCGTCGCGCGTCACGGCGCGCGTAAACTCGTTCTCGACCACAGCCCGACCAGCGTTGACCTGCCTGATCAGCATCAGGATCGACTGCATCACGTCGAGCGGTTCGAAGCCGGCGATCACCACCGGCTTGCGGTATTCCTCGGCAAAGAACTCGTACGGCCGCGTGCCGATGATCGTTGAGACATGCGCCGGTCCGATGAAGCCGTCGATCCGCACGCTGCCCCACTGCCGGACCTCCGGCGATTCGAGAATGCTGGCGATCGCCGACGGTGTCAGCACATGGCAGCAGAATACCGAGAAGTTCCCGAGACCGAGCGCCTGCGCCTGTTTGATGAGCACCGCCGTCGGCGGCGTCGTGGTTTCAAAACCGATGGCAAAAAAGACCACCTCGCGGGCAGGGTTCTGCTGCGCGATGGCCAGCGCGTCGGCACCCGAATAGATCATCCGGATTTCGCCGCGATGCTTGCCCTTGCTGACGGTGTCGCTGCCCGCATGCCTGCCCAATCCCGCTTTTGCCTTGAGCAGCGACAGCCCGCCGGACGCCGGCACGCGCATGGGATCACCGTAGCTGCACAGGATGACGCCCAGGTCACGAGCGAACGCGATCGCCATGTCGATCCGTCCGATCGGCAGCACGCATACCGGACAGCCCGGTCCGTGAATCATGCGCACATTGGGCGGCAACAGATCAGTGACCCCGTAGCGCGAAATGGCATGTGTGTGCCCACCGCAGAATTCCATGAAGTGATAGTCGCGATCTGCCCGCACCGCCTGCCGAATCGCCGCCGCCAGGCCCCTGGCCAGGTTTCCATCACGGAACTCGTCGATAAATTTCATCTCGCACCTTCACCAGTGAGCCGTGCCTCGGCCTGTCCTGCCACGGCCAATGGCAGGACAGGCGAATCATCGCGACAGGGCGGGACTTGGATGGTCCGGGTCCTAGCGTCGGCTGACCACCAGACTCGCACTACGCTGAAACCGCACTGCGCCACCTGAAAAAGCGACTTCCAGAGCATAGACACCGGCGGGGGCCTCTGCCGGAATACCGATGAAAGCGTCAAGCTGCCACTTGCCGGGTTTGATCTCGAAACGACGCGAAACGTCTTCAAAGACTGTGTTGCCCTTGAAGGTGATGCGGCGGGAAAGGTCTCCCACCACCCCTTCCCCGGTACGCAGCGGACACATCGAATAGACCATGCGGTGATTGAACTCTTCGCCTGCGGGAACGCGGGAGGGCAGGATTTCGTTCAAGTCAATGTCGATGTAGGGACGTTGCAGTCTGGCGCAGTTGCGCTCTTTCCAGACGACATCGGGAGGGCTGACAAGCTTTTCACCAGGCTGGCGCCCACCTTTGTCCTTACGCGAGAACCAGGACTGAATGGTGTCGATCGGGGTGGAACCTTGGCCAGTGGCGCAGGCGGCAAGCAGGACCATGCCGGAACTGAGCAGCAGGACACGCAGCAGCGGGATCGTTGGCAAGCGATGGATCATTTTCGTATGGTCCATCCGCCTGCCGAACCGGAATCGTCACGCTTGACGACCGGTGGATTGGGGTTGCTGCGAATACTGGCGCGTGCTGGAGGTGCTTCCTTCCCCTTTGCGGTGACTGCGACCTTCTCGCCCGAATCCGGACTGACTGGCTCGCGGCTGGCGGAAATGGGACGAGCAACAGGGTCCGGTGGCGGCGCCGGGATCGTGGCTGGCGTGCCGACCTCGGTCGGAACGGAGGGTGGGGTACTCGCCGGTAGCATGGGCTCGCGCAGCGTTGATGGGCTCAGAGCGGCCGCCGCTGCAGGCTCGCCACGCGGCAGCGAAGGCCCAGGCGTTGCACTTACCGGAGGTTTTTGCACCAGCCCGCCAGACGCTTCCGCCGGTGACGCTGGACTCTTCTTGCTGCTGCTCCACCAGCCCAGACCACCAAGCATCAACAGCGCAACCATCAGGGCCAGAATGCCCGGGTACTTTTTCCAGAGCGCTTGTCCTGGCGATGCCCCCATGGTCTCCCTGGTGGCATCGGCAGCGATCCGGGTGGTTTCCTGCTCTGCGATACCCGCGGATCGGCCAATGTCTGCAGCCGTTGAGGCGGCATTCTGCGGAGCAAACAGGCGTGTCGCGGGAACCGGGTGGGGAACAGCGTCGGGTGCCGGCAAATGGCTGGATAACGCTCTCTCCAGCGCGCTGCGAAACGCGCTGGCGTCGGGGTAGCGCTGCGCAGGATCCTTGGCCAGCGCTCGTGATAGGATGTCCTCAAGCACGACCGGCAGGTTGCCTGCAAATTGGCGTAGTGGAGGCGGCGGCTCCTCAATCTGCGCTTTCATGATTTCGAAGTCGGTCCCCTTCGAGAACGGGACACGCCCGGTCAGCAGTTCGAAAAGAACCACGGCCAGCGAGTACAGATCCGAGCGGGCGTCAACCTCCCGGCCCTGGACCTGTTCGGGGGACATGTACTCGAGCGTCCCGATCAGATGTCCGCTACGCGTCAGGCGCATCTTCTCGAGGATGCGCGCGATGCCGAAATCCATCAACTTCAGCGACCCGTCCACTGCCACCATCATGTTGGCAGGCTTGATATCGCGGTGCACCACACCCGCACGGTGTGCGTGCTCAAGGCCGTTCAGCGCGGCAATTCCATAGCGTATCGCTTCCTGCCAGGGTAACGCGCCGCGTCGAACGACGAGCTGGTCGAGCGTTTCGCCGGCGACAAATTCCATGACCATGTAGTACTGGTCAGCATGCCGGAAAAACCGGTAGACCCCGGCGATGTTCGGATGATTGAGGCGGGCCAGGGCCACCGCCTCGGTTCGGAAGCGTTCGAGAATATCCGCGCGCGCGGCAAATTCCGGGCGCAGTGATTTGATCGCGACATCCCGTTCAAGCATCGGGTCGCGGCCCTTGAAAACCTCACCCATCCCTCCTTCGCCAATTTTGGCGACGAGTTCGAAATCGCCGATCACCTGATTGCCCATCAACTGACCTCTAGGTTGCCAGTGACCATTTCACGCGTCACCGGTATCGGCCTCTCCACGGCCTCGGGAAGCCGAACGGCGATGATGCCGACGGAAATGTTGTCGCTGCCTCCCCGCTCGCGCGCAAGTTCGATCAGCCGCCGACAGGCAACCTGCGGGTCGGACGATTCGACCACCTGGGCGATCTCGCGCGCATCGACACAGTCGTACAGGCCATCGGAGCAGAGTATGAAGTAGTCGCCGACCTCTGGCGGGTCGCCGACCTGGGCGGTGACCCGCAGATCCGGGCGCGTGCCCAGAGATCGCAACAGTACATTGCGCTCGGGGTGGTAGCGTGCGTGTTCGGCCGAGATCAGTCCTTCGTTGACCAGTTGCTCGACCAGGGTGTCATCCTTGGTCAATTGCGTGACCTGGCCATGTGAGCAACGGTAGAGCCGGCTGTCACCGACATGCCCAAACCACATGCTCCGTCCAACCAGAGCCAGCACCGTCGCCGTGGTTCCCATTCCAGAGAGCGCTCTGTCGGCCTCGGCGGCGCGAAAAATCGCGGCATTCGCCTCCCGTAGCGCCTGCTCGATCGTATGTAGAGGGTCATCATCATGGGCTGCGAAGTAATGACTGCAGATCGTATCCACCGCCAGCTTGCTCGCCACCTCGCCGCCATTGTGCCCGCCCATGCCATCCGCCACCACCGCCAGCACACCTCGTCTCCTGTGTTCATCGGGGTCGCCCGGAGAAACGAACGCAATCGAATCCTGGTTGCTGGTTCGCACGCAACCAATGTCCGTGGCCATGCAGGTCTGCAAAATATAGTACATGGATGCATCGCTCATTGGATCACTTTCTCTCTTTCGGTCGGAGTTGCCAGGCCAGAAACTCGTTACCGCTCTGGCGAACCTCGAACGCCACGCGCTCATCTTCATGTCCTTCTCGCTTGAGCGTCAATACGACATGTGCCCCGACCGGATACTGTTTCTCGAATACCTTCACCGTCGTGCCAAGCAGTTTGCCCTCTTCGTAGATATCTGCGGGCCCATCGATCGTACCGATGCGCACCACCCTCAGAGCGGCACCCTGCAGCCCGCTGGGGACTATCGGCTCGGAGCCTGTACTGGTGGGCGGAGAGTACACCGCGGTTTCCGGCCGCATCTTCCATAAGAATCCTGCCAGCAGCACGCCCGCAAGCAGGAATCCGCTGCCGATCAAAGGCCAGTGTCCCCGCCAGGCCGACCACCCCTCTGATCGCAATCCGCGATCCGCCACGGTCGTCTGCGCAGGCGGCGATCGTCCGATTTGTCCGATGTCGTCAAGCAGTTCGCGGGCATCATGATAACGCTCCGACGCATCGCTGCGCAGACAGCGCCCGATAATACGCTTCAGATCGTCTGACATCGGAGAGACCAGCGTCGGAGCAGGGTACTCTGCACGACTAATGCGCTCGCAGAGCACACCCACAGAGTGGGCGGCGAATGGCATGTTGGCGGTCAGCATTTCGTAGAACAGGACGCCCAGCGACCAGACATCTGCCCGTGCATCCGCTGGCTTGCCTCTGATCTGTTCAGGCGCCAGGTAATCCATCGTGCCGACACAGCCGCCAACCATGGTCAGACGCTTGCTGCTGGGATCCTTGGCAATGCCAAAGTCGAGCAGCTTGACTTGTCCAGCCGAACTCAGCTTGATGTTCGAGGACTTGATGTCCCGATGGAGGATGCCGCGCTCGTGCAGATAGGTGATGGCTTCGACCACGGCACGAAAGATGGCCAGCGCCTCGGCCACCGGCAACCCACCACGAGCACGCTGTATCCGATCATGGAGGGTGATGCCGTCCACATACTCCATGATGATGCATGGGCGACCTTCGAACTCGACGAAATCATAGAGTTCGGCAATGTGCGGATGGTGCAGCCCGGCCTGGATCCGCGCTTCGTTAGTGAAGCGCTCGGCCAGACCTGATCCGGGTCCGGCATCCGAAAGAATCTTGACTGCGACGATGCGTCCGATCCTGGAGTGTACCGCGCGGTACACCTCGCCCATGCCACCTGCACCAAGCGATTCGAGCAGTCGATATTCGCCGATCGCCGCGTTGGCGAGCATGGTCATGAGTTGCCGGCGCCATCAACTACTGGAGCACGGCCTTGACTTCCATC
>NZ_JDSS02000045.1:44520-77226 GCF_000584955.1 Candidatus Accumulibacter vicinus | reverse complement strand
CCACGATCGTCGAAAACTGGCCCGCCACTGTTACCGGGTCCAGTGGCGTTGGCCGTCAGTTGATAGGAATCCGAAGCGCTGTAGTAATCGTCTTTCCCGCCGCCGGCAGTCGTCACCGTGCCGCGTATGACCTTGCCGATGGCTCCGGGTGTGACGGTCGGAACCGGAATGTCTACGATATTCATTCCACCCGGGTCGAGCATGTCTTTCGATTTGCCGGCGAAGAATACCTTGGGCGAAACTCCGGGATAACCCAGCACGGTAATCGGATCGCCCGGTCTGACCTCCTCGTAGCTCGACTCGGGCGCGAGTACGGTCGGTTTGACTGCTGCCGGCGTGTCCACCTTGATCAAGGCCACGTCATGCTCGTCCGAAACCCTGGCGAGTTTGGCAGGAATGCGCAGCTTGTTGTTGGCGAAAGTGACTTCAAGGCGATCATGCCGTCCGGCAACCGGTTTCTGTTCACCCAGAGGCGTTTGCGACCAGACGCTTTTCTCGGGATACCAGCGGTGTTTTGGAACATTTTCGACGGCGACCAATTCCTTCTTCTGATTCAACTCGAGTCGCACTCCCGCCGGTAACATCTGGTAGGCTTTCCAGGGTGCAGCCACATGGCGATTGGTCAGAATGAACCCGTTCTCGGTGACGGCAAATCCGGAACCGGAGTGGCTACCGCCGATCGGCACGCTGTTCTTCTGCGCCTGCGCGGTCAACACCGGCTCCAGGTCGCCTTTCGCTGTCCGCACGTAGGCCGGTTTCCCTTCCCAGGACTGGTGATACAAAGGTTGTCCCGAAGCCAGGTCGATCAGCTTCCAGCTCACTTCGATGTACACCGTCGACCCCGAATACGTGGCAGCAATTTCCTTCGGCGTCATCAGATCCTGCATCGCCTTGACTGTCGACGCAGTCGCTTCCGATTGCGATTTTGCAGCCTGGACCTGGGATGTTGTGGCTTCGATCTTCTTGTCCGTTTCCCGGCCCATGAAGACAAACACGCCAGCCACCACGGCCACCAGGGCCAGCATGGCTGCGATGATGTTGACCATGGACTTGCGCGACTCCACCTTGGTCTGGGTAATCAGCCGTTCCACCGTTTCCTTGCCCACCCCGCGCGCGCCTGCCGCGGTCGCGGAAGACGCGGCTGTCTCGCCACCAGTGGCCGCAGCCGCCATCGGTGCCATCGTCGCCTCGCGGGTCTGCGCAGGCGGAGCCTGGCGCGGGTCGAACTGGCGCGTCGCCCGGAGGGCATCGGCAGGCGGCGGGTCGAGCTGGAATATGAGTTCCGGCCCGCCCGCCCCGAACTGAATGAGGTCACCATGGTGCAGGGCGACATTGTCGCGAATGCGCCCACCGTTGACGAACACGCCATTGCGACTGTTGAGGTCAACCAGCATGAAGCCCTTCTGCTGGGTGTCGCGCTTGATTGTCGCATGATTGCGGCTCACCGTATCGTCACGCTCGGCGTCGTAGGAGACGCTGGCTGCAGGGTCGCGCCCAAAAGTGATTTCGGTCGTTTGCGTGACCGGGAAGGTCACTTCCTGGTTCGCCTTCGAGCCGGTCAGGTGTCTGAGTAGCACGCGTTGCGGGCGTACCTCGGCGTTCGTCGATGGCCCTGGGGAAATTTCACGGGTAGGTGCCGCCTGCCTGGGATCGATCTGGCGCGTTGCCTTCGGAGTCAGTGCCGGTGGCGGGTCCATCTGGAAGCTGAATTCCGGGCCACCGGTACCGAGTTGCACAATGTCCCCATGATGGAGCAGCGTGCTACCGGCGATCCTCGACTGATTGACGAAAACACCGTTCCGGCTACCGAGATCGGTGAGGATGAAAACCGTGCTCTGTGTAGGATCACGAGTGATCCGGGCATGGTTGCGGCTGACCGCATCGTCCCGTTCCATGTCATAGGCGACGGTCGATGCGGCATCTCGTCCAAGCGAGATCTCCGGTACCTGATCAATGGGAAAGCTGATCTCCTGATTTGCTTTGGAGCCCGAAAGGTGCTTGATGACGATACGTTCCATCCGACCATCCTTCCCGTGAATGCCACTCGATTTCATTGATGACCCAACATCAACCCTGTATTCCAGTCTACCTCAACGCTCATTGACGTTCAATCCTGCACATGCCCACACCAGAAATACCTGTCAACGACGCCAGATGGAGAATCCCAGGCATCCGCAACAATGACATGCACACAGATCGCCTGTGCAACTCGCTGTTTGAAGAATTCTTGCCGGGGCTCCGCTATACTGTGCTTGCTGAGCTGATCTGATGTCAGTGCTCGATGAAAGGGAAATCATCAACATGAACAAGAGAACACACCTCTTTGGCCGGCGAACCGGCGTGGGACTGGTGGTGGCAACGAGCATTGTTTCCGCCTGTTACGTGGTGCCTACGACGGGGCCTGACGGCACGGTTCAATATAGTCATTACCCTTTGCCACCCGCAGGAACGCCGCTGCCGCCGCCGGCAGGTGGGGCGACGCCAGCAACGCTCACGGTCAGGCTCTATCCGAGCAATGAACAAGCGACCCACACCGGCGTCGTCAGCGGCAGTGTCACCAACATGATGACCGGCAAGGGCCGCTTCGTGGTCAACTATCTTGGTGAAGTTCTGAGCGGGGAAGCCACACGCGTCTCGAACGAAGAAAAGCGCGGTGTCGCAAGTGCCTACAGCTCGGGCGGCATGTACATGTCCTGCGAGTACCAGATGAATACCCCTCATCAGGGTGCCGGAACTTGCTCGTTCGCCAACGGCGCCAAGTACCAGATGCACATCGGCAACTGAAACAAGATCTCGCCAGTGATCCGTGATGGGTGACAAAAGTCTCAAGATTTCGAGCGAGCATCCGTTTCTGGGAGTATTACTCCCCCTTCACCGACAGTACTGACGGAGCAAGCAAAATGTTCAAGCATGACCACTCATCCCTTGTGCATTCTTCCCGGCGCGCATCCCGCCGCTTGCACCGGCGCCCCATTCTTCCCGCCATGGCGTCGGCACAGCCGCCCGGGTTCCTGCCGGCAGCTTCCGGTCGTGCGCAACACTCGCACGTTCGCCGTTTCGATACCCGCAAACCCGAAGCCACTGCGCTGGAATTACTGGTAGCCGAACTGCGCATCAGCGACCTCGAAAGAGCTTTGAGCGAAGCGCGGGCGGCCGCCCATACCGACGCGCTGACCGGCGCGCTCAACCGTCACGGCTTTGCCGAAGCCTACCAGCGTGAAGCGGCGCGCTCACGCCGCAATCACAGCTCTTTGGCGCTGGCGCTGATCGATCTCGATGACTTCAAGCGGCTGAATGACACCCTCGGACATCAGGTGGGCGACGAGGCCCTCGTTCATCTGGTCAAGGTTATTCGCTCGGCGCTACGTCCATCGGACATTCTCTGTCGCTTTGGTGGCGAGGAGTTTGTCGTGCTACTGCCTGAAACGGCACTCAACCAGGCGACCAATGCAATTTCCCGTTTTCAGCGGCAGCTCGCCGCACAGGCCATCCCGGGCCAGGAAATCGTCCTGACCTTCAGTGCCGGCGTCGTTGTTCAGAAAAGTGGCGAATCGCTTGAGCAGTCGATTCTACGTGCCGACGTGGCAACCTACGCGGCCAAGCGGGCAGGCAAGAATTGCGTCGTCACGGGCTGAACTGCCCCTGTGTGGAGACCCAAGGAGTCGGAGACCCGAGCACGTACCGATGTCAGGGAAAGAGCATGGTAGACTGCTCTCCATCCGCTTCTTCCATACGGTCATTGCCATGCGCTATATCTCGACTCGAGGTCACACCGCCAACTCACTGAATTCCTCTGGTCACACATTTACCGAGATCCTGCTCGGCGGACTGGCGCCGGATGGCGGCCTCTATCTGCCCGAGACCTATCCGCAAGTCAGCCGTGATGAACTGGAGCAATGGCGGCACCTGTCGTACGCTGATCTGGCCTACGCCGTGCTCTCCAGGTTCATCGACGACATCCCCGCCGCCGATCTGCAGGCTTTGCTGGCCAGAACCTACACTGCGGGGGTTTATTGCAACGGCCGCAGCAGTGCGCAGGCGAGCGAGATCACCCCCTTACGCTGGCTCGAAAGGCCGGATCCTGCACACGGCGAAGGCGGACTGGCGATCCTCGAACTGTCCAACGGTCCAACCCTGGCTTTCAAGGACATGGCTATGCAGTTGCTCGGCAATCTTTTCGAGTACGTACTGGCCAGGCAGGGTGAGGAAATCAACATCCTCGGCGCCACCTCGGGCGATACTGGTTCATCGGCTGAATACGCGATGCGCGGCAAGAAAGGCATACAGGTGTTCATGCTCTCGCCGCACGAGCGGATGAGCGCTTTCCAGCGGGCGCAGATGTATTCGCTGCACGATGCGAACATCCACAACCTCGCGGTACGCGGCATGTTTGATGATGCCCAGGACATCGTCAAGGCGGTCTCCAATGATCATGCCTTCAAGGCAAAGTACAAGATCGGAGCGGTCAACTCGATCAACTGGGCACGGGTTGCCGCACAGATCGTCTACTACTTCAAGGGGTATTTCGCAGCGACTACCGGCAGCAACGCCCGACAGGTCGCCTTTGCGGTACCCTCAGGCAACTTCGGCAATATCTGCGCTGGCCACATCGCGCGCATGATGGGTCTGCCGATCGGTCGCCTGGTTCTGGCAACCAACGAGAATGACGTTCTTGACGAGTTCTTCCGTACCGGCGTCTATCGCCCGCGGGTTGCCGCCGAAACCTGCGCTACTTCGAGTCCGTCGATGGACATTTCGAAGGCATCCAACTTCGAACGCTTTGTCTTTGATCTCGTGGGTCGCAACCCGGCCATGGTTCGCCAGTTGTGGCTGGAGATCGATGCGGGCCGCAGCTTTGACTTGTCCGGAACGTCATTCTTTGCCAGATTGCCGGAATTCGGTTTTGTTTCCGGGAAAAGCACACACGCGGATCGTCTGGCAACGATCCGCCGAACCTTTGAAAAGTATGGCCTGATGATCGACACGCACACCGCCGATGGGCTCAAGGTCGGTAGCGAGTTACGCACACCTGGTATGCCAATGATCGTCCTCGAGACGGCCTTGCCGGTCAAGTTCGAGGAGACCATGGTCGAGGCCCTCGGCCGGAAACCCGAACGGCCCGCCAGTCTGCAGGGTATCGAAAACCTGCCACAACGAGTTGCGGTCATGGACGTCAGTGTCGAGGCAGTAAAGCAATTCATCGAGCAGCATCTGAGCTGATCCTGGCCAGGTACCCATTCCCGACCGCGGATGGAGAAGCCCGCCCTAGAGATAGATGACGGCCGGAAAGACGGCGACCGCGAGCACTAGGACCAGCCATTCGAGATTATGTCGCGCCAGGAATCCCGTGAAGTGCATGATCAGAATCGAAATCGCCAACACGTAAAACAGCGCAAATAGCATCGAACTCCCCCCTCCTGTTATTTCGCGCAGACCACGACTTCCAGCCTGCTTCGTATCGCTCGAGCCAGATTATATTACCGCCTTGTGTCGGAATTCCCGTCAGCGATCGCGCGGCCGAATAACCGCTGCCTCAGGACAAGACCGCTCACGCTGTGCCGACGGATGACCCCTGACGGTCATGACCTTGCCAGGCACTCCCGATCATGAAAGTCATGACCGTTTGCCTCGCCCGGAGGGGAGATTCGTGAGTCGCTGATGCAACTTCCACATCAAGCCTGGAAACGCATTGACAGATCAAGGGCGCGGACATCCTTGGTCAGGCTACCAATCGAAATGCGGTCCACTCCGGTCTCGGCGATGGCGCGCACACTCTCCAGGCTGACGTTGCCCGACGCCTCGAGAACGGCACGACCGGCGGTAATCGCTACGGCTTGGCGCATCTCGTCAAGACCCATGTTGTCGAGCAGAATCATTTCCGCACCCGCATCGAGAGCCTGTCCCAGCTCGGCCAGGGTTTCGACTTCGATCTGGACGAACTGGCAGCGACCGGCCGCGTTCTCGGCGATCTGCCGTGCGGCAGCCAGGGCTGCGGCGATGCTGCCGGCGGCAAAAATGTGGTTTTCCTTGATCAGAATCCCGTCATAGAGACCCAGGCGGTGATTGCCACCACCACCGCACCTGACCGCGTACTTTTGTGCCAGGCGCAGACCGGGAATCGTTTTGCGCGTATCGACCACCTGCGCCCTCGTACCGGCGACCAGGTCGGCGTATTGCCTGGCTTTGCTGGCAACCCCGGAAAGCAGTTGCAGGAAGTTGAGCGCACTGCGCTCGCCGGTGAGCAGGGCGCGCGCAGGTCCCTCGATTTCGCAAAGCAGTTGATCCGGGTTGATGCGTTGGCCATCATCCACCTTCCAGGCGATGGCGATCGTCGCATCGATCCGGGTGAAGCAGCGCTCGAACCAAGCGGTCCCACAAAGAATGGCATTTTCACGGGCAATCACGGTGGCGCGCCGGATCTCGCCGGCAGGAACCAGTTGCGCGGTCAGGTCGCCGCTCCCGATGTCCTCGCTGAGCGCGGCCGCGACATTGCGCTCGATTTCCGTATCCAGCATGGCTGCAAAGGTCATGACAATTCCCGTACACTAAGAGCTGACTTGACCGATTCTACCACCGAAGGGAAACACATATGCTTGACCTGCTGCTTGTTGGCCTGGGAGTGATGCTTGCCCTGGCATTCGCTGGTGGCCTGGTTTACCTCTATATACAGGACGTCACGCAGGAAAAGCATGCCGTGCTGCGGAATTTTCCGCTGGTCGGGCATCTGCGCTACTTTTTCGAGACTCTCGGCGAATATTTCCGGCAGTATTTTTTTCTCGGCGACCGAGACGAGATGCCCTTCGATCGGGCGACTCGCGGCTGGGTCTACCGCATGGCCAAGAACGAAGGTGGCATGATCGGCTTCGGCTCGACGTACCGGATTCATACACCCGGCGCTCTGATTTTCGTCAATGCTCCGTTCCCCGTTCTCGATGAGGAGAAACAAGCAACACCAGCGCTGGCGATTGGTGAAGGCTATTGTCGGACCCCTTTCGTCGGCCGCTCGCTGGTGAACATCAGCGCCATGAGTTTTGGCGCCATCTCCCAACCTGCCGTACGCGCACTTTCGCACGGTGCAGCGGCAGCCGGCTGTTGGCTGGACACCGGCGAAGGAGGGCTATCTCCGTATCACCTGGAAGGTGGCTGCGACATCATCTTTCAGATCGGCACGGCCAAGTACGGCGTTCGTGACGGCAACGGCGAGCTGTCCGACGAGCGCCTGCGCGAACTCGCCGCACAAGCGAGCGTACGGGCTTTCGAGATCAAGCTTTCGCAGGGAGCCAAGCCGGGCAAGGGCGGGGTTCTGCCAGGCAACAAGGTGACGCCCGAGATCGCACGCATCCGCGGCATCAGCGAAGGACGCGATTCACTGAGCCCGAACCGCCACCGCGACATCGCCAACATCGACGAACTGCTCGATCGGGTCGAACATGTCCGGGCCATCACCGGCAAGCCAGTGGGTGTCAAGACCGCCATCGGAGGGGAGCGCTTCATCCGGGAACTCGCGGCAGCCGTTGCGCACCGTGGTCTGCAGGCAGCGCCCGACTTTCTGACCATAGATGGTGGCGAGGGCGGCAGTGGTGCCGCCCCGCAGGCGCTGGCCGATCACATGGCGATGTCGATTGATGAAGCCCTGCCACTGATTGTTGACGTACTGCTGGCCAGCGGCCTCAGGGAACGGATTCGGATCATCGCTGCCGGCCAACTGGTGACGCCGGCGCGTGTCGCCTGGGCGCTGGCGACGGGCGCCGATTTCATCAATACCGCGCGTGGCTTCATGTTCTCGCTGGGCTGCATCCAGGCCCTGCGCTGCCACACCAATACTTGTCCGACCGGCG
Organism: Candidatus Accumulibacter vicinus; assembly: GCF_000584955.1. Classification (NCBI taxonomy): domain Bacteria; kingdom Pseudomonadati; phylum Pseudomonadota; class Betaproteobacteria; genus Candidatus Accumulibacter; species Candidatus Accumulibacter vicinus. The sequence goes on along the minus strand of NZ_JDSS02000045.1, from coordinate 69,388 downwards.
TCACCACGCACGATCCGCGCCTGCAGCGCGGCCTGGTCGTCGAGGACAAAGCGACGCGGGTGGCGTCCTATTGCCGGAACATGAACAGGGAAATCGAGATGATCGCTCACTCCTGCGGCCTGCGCCATGCCCGCGAACTTCACCGCGAGCATGTACGCATCGTCCAGCCTTCCGGACAGAGCGTCGCACTCGACAGACTCTATCCCTATCCGGGCACGTCTCCCTGAAATCAGTCAGCCGCCGCGACGATGGCCAGCAGGTCTTCGCCGTAGCGGTCGGCCTTGGCAAGGCCGATCCCCGGTACGGCGAGCAGCGCCTGCACAGAATCGGGCAGCAGCGCAGCGATCTCGTAGAGCGCGCGATCATGCAGGATCACGTAGGCGGGCACCCCCTGTTCGCGTGCTTTCTCGCTGCGCCAGGTCCGCAGCCTGGCGACCAGTGGCGAATCCTTGGATCGCTGCGGCGGGGTGCCTGGCAAGACCTTGCTCCGGGCTGGCTTGCCCTTTGGCCGATCCGAGCGCCGTCGCAGCTTGAGGCTGGTTTCCCCCTTGAGAATCGGCCGTGCGCTGTCCGTCAGCTTCAGCGCCCCGTAGGCCGCAGCGTCGGCTTCGAGCACTCCACCGGCAAGCAACTGCCGAAATACCGAGCGCCAGCCCATGTCGTCGATCTCCGTTCCGACGCCGAAAGTCGGCAGGCGGTCGTGACCGAACTGCCTGACCTTGTCGGTAAGCTTGCCACGCAGGATGTCGATCAGATGCCCGGCACCAAAACGCTGGCCAGTTCGCAAGGCTGCGGACAGCGCTTTCTGTGCAGCTACCGTACCGTCCCAGAGCAGTGGCGGGTCAAGGCAGACATCGCAGTTGCCGCAGGGTGCTGCGGCCTCGCCAAAATAGTTGAGCAGGAGGACGCGACGGCACTGCACCGATTCGCAGTAGGCGAGCATGCTCTCGAGCTTCTGCCTTTCCACGCGCTTCTGCTCGAGCGGAGCCGACGACTCCTCGATCATTTGCCGGTGGATGACCACATCATTCAATCCGTAGGTCATCCACGCTTGCGACGAATCACCGTCGCGCCCGGCGCGCCCGGTTTCCTGGTAATAGGCTTCGAGGCTCTTGGGCAGGTCAAGATGGGCGACAAAGCGCACGTCGGGTTTGTCGATTCCCATCCCGAAAGCGATGGTGGCCACCATCACCAGCCCCTCCTCGCGCAGAAAGCGCTGCTGGTGACGCTGCCGGTCGCCGGCGGTCAGTCCGGCATGGTACGGCAGGGCAGTCACTCCCTGCGCATTCAGCCAGGCGGTGGTCTCGTCCACCTTTCGGCGCGAAAGACAATAGACGATGCCGGCCGCACCGTGGTGCGCGCCGAGAAAGCTCAGCAACTGCCTGCGCGGGTTGTCACGCTCGACGATCGTGTAACGGATGTTTGGCCGATCGAAACTGGCGACGAACAAGCTCGCTTCCTCGAGATTCAGGCGGGTGATGATTTCCTGCCGGGTCAGCTGGTCGGCCGTCGCCGTCAAGGCAATGCGCGGTACCCCAGGGAAGCGCTGGTGCAGTTGCGAGAGCTGAATGTACTCCGGGCGAAAATCGTGTCCCCATTGTGAAACACAATGCGCCTCGTCAATCGCAAAGAGGGCGAGTTGCCGGCGCGCGACGAGTTGTTCGAGCAGGCTGATGAAACGGTCGCTGAGTAGCCGTTCCGGTGCCACATAGATCAGATCCAGCCCGTCGTCCAGCAATCGGCGCTCGGTATCGACCGCCGACCGGAAATCCATTGACGAGTTCAGGAAAGCCGCACGCACACCCGCCAACCGCAGGGCATCAACCTGGTCCTGCATCAGCGCGATCAGCGGCGAGACGACCACCCCAACGCCCTCGCGCAGCAGTGCCGGGATCTGATAGCAGAGCGACTTGCCGCCGCCGGTCGGCATCAGCACCAGCGCGTCACCGCCAGCGACGAGATGGTCGACGATTTCCTCTTGCTGACCACGAAACGACGGGTAGCCGAAAACCCGGCGCAGGATATCGACCGCGGGCTTGCTCATGGCCTGCGTGCACCGTGGTGACAAGCAAACGGAATCAGATCCAGCGCTCCCGGTACAGTTCCCGGCCATCCCAGCAGAGAAACTCGCCTTGCGTCTCCTGCCAGTCTGCCAGAACCCAGCGCTCGACGTGAATGCCGTCAACCAGGTGGGCATGCGTCGCCGGACGATGTGTGTGCCCGTGGATCAGTGTGGCATAGCCATGCGCACGCAGGAAATCATCCGTCGCACCGGCATTGACGTCCATCAGGTAATCCGCCTTGTCGCGCTTGGCAGATTCGCTTTTCTGGCGAGCCGCGATGGCCATCGCCTTGCGCTCCGGCAGGGATTTGCCCAGAAAGATGGCCTGCCAGTCGGGCCGACGCGCCAGCGCACGAAATGCCTGGTAGTCGTGATCGTCGGTGCACAAGGCATCGCCATGCGACAGGATGAACTGCCATGCCGGCAGCGACAGGACATAAGGATCCGGCAGCAGCCGGGCGCCACTGCGGGCAGCGAAGTGGTCTCCGAGCAGAAAATCGCGGTTGCCATGCATCACCGACACGCGAACACCGGCTGCCGCCAGCGCGTGCAGGGCATCGACGATGTCAGCGGCAAAAGAATCCTCCGGATCTTCCAGGCAGTCGTCACCTGGCCAGGCTTCGAACAAATCGCCAAGAATGAACAATTGCTCGGCGGCACGCGCACGGCCACCGAGAAAATCCAGAAAGATGCGGGTGACGCCCGGCGCCTGCGGCGCCAGATGCAGATCGGAAATGAACAGGATCACTACGGGGATGAATCGTGAACTGGTGCGGTCATCAGCAAACCTCGGCACGCTCGATCAGTACATCTTCAACCGGCACATCGCCATGCCCACCGGAAGAACCCGTTTTCACTGCCTGGATCCGATCGACCACCTCGCGACCCTCAACCACCTTGCCGAACACGCAGTAGCCCCAACCCTGGGCATTGGGCGCACGGTAATTGAGAAAATCGTTGTTCACCAGATTAATGAAGAACTGTGCGGTGGCCGAGTGCGGCTCAGAGGTACGCGCCATGGCAACCGTGTAGGCATCATTCTTGAGCCCGTTGCTGGCTTCATTTCGAATCGGATCCTTGCAGGCCTTCTGTTTCATGCCCGGCTCGAAGCCACCGCCCTGAACCATGAAGCCAGGAATCACGCGATGGAAAACCGTATTGTCATAGTGGCCAGCGGCGACGTAGTCGAGGAAGTTTCTGGCTGACAAGGGCGCTTTTTCGGCGTCCACTTCGATGGCGATGACGCCAAAATTGGTATGCAGCTTGATCATCGTTTTCCTTTCTCGGGAATGATCTTGACCGACTGGATGATGACCGGTTCAAGGGGAACGTCCTGGTGCATCGAGCGGTTTCCGGTCGCCACCTTGGCGATCTTGTCCACCACCTCCATGCCTTCTGTGACCTTGCCAAAAACCGTGTAGCCCCAGCCATCGCTCGCGGGATAGTTGAGGGCAGGATTGTCGCGGTGATTGATGAAGAACTGTGAGCTCGCCGAATGCGGATCCGCGGTACGGGCCATGGCGATCGTTCCGCGATCGTTTTTCAGGCCATTCTTGCCTTCGTTCTCCACCTTCCTGGCCGCCGACTTCTGTTGCAGGTCAACGGTAAAACCACCGCCCTGGATCATGAAGCCGGGAATGACGCGGTGAAAAACCGTGCCGTTGTAGAACCCCTCATTGACGTACTGGACAAAATTCTGGACGGTTCTGGGTGCCTTTTCGGAATCGAGTTCGATCACGATCCGGCCCATGCTGGTCTGCATGTCGATGCCGGGTGCAGCCAAGGCCGCCACCGACAGCAAGCCACCGGCAATCAGGGCAAGCTTCCTGTACATCATAGATTTCCTCCATGTGAATTGATCATCCACCGATGCGTTCCTGCTGGATCAGCCATCTGCCTCTGGATTTGACCAGGACGATGGTCTTGGTCACGGTGGATTTCAGGTACGGCGAACTGTAATGCTGAAGGAGTTTTACCGTCGCCTTGTCATCGGCAAACGAGACTTGGAGGTCCTCGATTTCGACCTGCAACTTGCCAGGCTTGCTCATCGGACGGGTGCGCTCGCTTTCCCATGCCTTGCGAGGAATCCCTCTGGGTGTACGAAAGTCTGCTGCATAGTAAGCGAGATAGGCCTTGGCATCCTTACGTGACCAGGCACTGGCCCAGCCTTGCAGGGTTTTCGTCACTGCCCTCTCGTCAGTGGCAGCCAGCGTTGCCTGCTGCACCGATTTGTCAGTCTCCGTCGCAGCAGCGAGCGCAGTGATACTCTTGCCCGCAGGTTCCCCGGCAGCAGGGACTGATGCTGTCGCAACCGGCATGACAGCCTGTTCAGTGCTGGTCATCCGGCTACTGGTCTCGCCAGCTGGCCGCATTGCCACTCCTGGGCTGCTTGTGGAGGGCTTGTTGAGTTCCCGAAGCCTGGCAAGCTTGGATTGTGTCACTCGCCTCGACGGATCCAGTTGCAGCGCCTTGTCATAAGCCTGGCCGGAGAGCATGGCGTAGACATCACCAAGGTTGTCGTAGGCAGTAGCGTAGCCCGGATGAATCCTGATTGCCATCTCGAGTGCCGTACGCGCCTTGTCGTATTGTTTCTGTTGGGCATACAGAACCGCTAGGTTGTTGTAAGTCTCTGGCAATTCGGGATAGTCCTCGGTCAGTTTGCTGAAGACGGCTATGGCTTCCTGCGGTTTGCCCATCTCGGTGAGGGCCAGGCCCTTGAGGAATCGCCCCTGTGCATCCGATGGCTTGCTCGCCAGGTAGGCGTCGACCTTTTCGAGCGCATGTGCAGGCTGGCCCTGGCGCATGAGCCGCTGCGCATCCGACAGCGTGTCGGATGTGGCAAAGAAACTGCTGCAGCCCAATAGCAAGCCGACGATCAAAGCCGGTAATGAAGCAGGCATAGGCATCGGAAAATTCGAGTGCATGGGTATGGTATACTTGCCTATGCAGCAGTTGGGTGTCACTAGACCGACTGATTCTAACAAGAAGTGCGTCCAAACCAAAGCACTCCACGTGTACGTGCAGGATGAATTTGTTCTTCCCGTAACCCTTCGACCTCCAGTCATTTCGGCGGGGCCAAGCCGGCATCCGGTCCGTCCCTTCAACTGGGGTTTAGAAGCCTGATTAGATTGAGGAATCTCGATTCCTCAAAGAGCACAGATTGACCCTGCGTGTACGTCTGTGCTGGACGCCATCGCGGACCTAAAAATGTTGAAGATCTACAACTCGCTGACCAGAGAAAAGCAGGACTTCGTACCGATCACGCCCGGCAGCGTCCGCATGTACGTCTGTGGAATGACCGTCTATGACTACTGCCACCTCGGCCATGCGCGCGTATTGGTCGTTTTTGACATGGTTCAGCGCTGGCTGCGAGCGAGCGGGTTGCAGGTGTGCTACGTCCGGAACATTACCGATATTGATGACAAAATCATCAGGCGGGCGTTGGCCAACAAGGAAAGCATCAGCGAACTGACCGACCGCTTCATTGGCCTCATGGATGAGGACGCGGCGGCACTTGGCGTAGAGAAACCCGACCATGAACCACGGGCAACCCAATATATTCCGCAGATGCTCGGCCTGATCAAGCTGCTGGAGAAAAACGGGCTGGCTTACCAAGCGACCACTGGTGACGTGAATTTCTCGGTGCGCAAATTTCCTGGCTACGGCAAACTGTCAGGAAAATCCATTGACGATCTGCGCGCCGGGGAACGCGTCGACGTTGACACAGGCAAGGACGACCCGCTCGACTTCGTGCTCTGGAAACAGGCCAGGCAAGGCGAGCCTTTCTGGCCATCACCCTGGGGCAATGGTCGCCCCGGTTGGCACATCGAGTGTTCCGCGATGAGTTCGGACCTGCTCGGCAAGCACTTCGACATTCACGGCGGCGGGCAAGACCTGCAGTTTCCCCATCATGAAAACGAGATCGCACAGTCCGAGGGCGCACATCGCTGCCCATTCGTTAACTACTGGATGCACAACGGCTTCGTTCGTGTCGATGACGAAAAAATGTCGAAGTCGCTCGGCAATTTCTTTACGATCAGGGAGATCCTCAAACAATACGATCCTGAAGTACTGCGTTTCTTCATCCTGCGAGCGCACTACCGCAGCCCGCTCAACTATTCCGATGCCCATCTCGACGATGCACGGCAAGCGCTGAGCCGGCTTTACACCGCACTCAAGGCGGCACCGCCGGCAGCAGCCGAGGTGGATTGGCATGAGCCGCACGCGATTCGCTTCAGCCAGGCAATGAACGACGACTTCAACACCCCTGATGCGTGTGCCGCATTGTTTGACCTGGCCAGCGAGGTAAACCGCAGCAGGTCTGCGGGACTGTCCAGCCAGTTGCGTGGGCTGGCGGGCCTGCTGGGCCTGCTCAAGCGCGATCCACAAGGATTCCTGCAGGGGACACCGGCACTGGGCACCGAAGAAATGTCCGCCGAAGCCATCGAAATGCTGATCGCCAACCGGTTGGCGGCAAAGAAACGCAAGGACTACGTCGAAGCAGACAGAATCCGTAGCGGACTACTGGCTGTGGGAATCGTCCTTGAGGATGATGCTCAGGGAACCAACTGGCGACGCGCCTGATCCCCGGATGGTGATTAACGAAGAACCCGGCCACTGTTGCCAATGACCGTCAGGTCGACAAAGCGGGAACCAAACCGATCATTGGCCGAATAGCTGACGCGATAGCCCCCAAGGTCATGGTTCTGCATGCTTTCGAGACTGTTCAGAAGCTTTTCGCGGCTGAGATCTTTGCCGGTTTTGCGCATTGCATCGACCAGCACTTTCGCCATGGCGTAAGCCTCGACGCCATAGTAGGAGAATTTTCCATGCTGGCCGAGCAGCTTCTGGTATTCGCGTACCAGCGGCGTGGTATCGTTCCAAGGATAGGGCATGACCTGTGAAATGCCGATCCCGCGTGCCTCGTCACCAAGCTCCTGCACCAGCAGGTCGGCACCGACGGGCGACAGGGTCATGAACTGCGGCTTTTGACCGATTTTCCTCATCGCACGAACGAAGGCGGCAGTAGGCTTGTACAAGGTCACCATGATCACCGCTTGCGGGTTCGCCTGGGCAATGGTCTGCACCGCCTGGCTGACCTCGGCTGAGTTACGTTCCACCGTGGCCACTGCCACCGGTGCCTGATTATGCTTTCTGAGCGCGGTAACGACGCCATCGAGACCAGATTTGCCGAATCCATCGTTCTGATACAAAACGGCGATGTTATTGAAGCCGAGGGAGACCAATTGATTGACGATCGCTTCGGTCTCATTCGCGTAACTCGCCCGCACATTGAACATGTAGCGATTTTTCGGGTTGTCCCTGGGCAACTGACGGATCGATTCGGCACCGGAAATCGCTCCGATCAGCGGTACCTTGGCAACGCCAAAGACTTCGTTCATTGCTGCCGTTGTGGGACTCGAACCGTACGATGCAAGCAGGGCAAAAACCTTTTCCTGGTTGATCAAGGCGCGGGTATTGGCGACCGCACGATCAGTTTCGTAGCCATCGTCGAGGGCGCGCAACTCCAGCCTTCTTCCATAAATCCCGCCAGCGTCGTTGATCTGGCGAAAATAGGCGTTGATGACCATCTTCATGTCCAGCCCGTATGCCCCGTTAGGGCCGGAAAACGGCGCAGTCATGCCGATCAGGATGCTGTTGTCGGTCACCCCGACCTCGGCCGCCAGCACACAGTTAACCCAACTCAAGCAAGCCAGCAGTAGTGCCCTGACGATCCTCATGCCCATTCTCCTTCAATGCGATTGCCGCGATCATTCACAGACCTGCGACTAGCCACGGTCAATGCTTTTCCAGGCCCCCCCGATCATGGAAGTGATGACCGTCTCCCTCCCCCGGCATTTCCCGTTCGTCTGGAGGAAATATTTGTGAGTCGCTGCAGCAACTTTCACATCAAAGAATGGCGAAGCAAACTGACACCCTCCTTACACGCAGCGACTGCGTGCAAATTATTCTCCTGCGATTGTCTTGCCGGACACTGCGCTGCTGCACCAACGGGTGCAGAGATGCCGGTTCTCAGGTGGCAGCGAAGAAATCGCGCACACGATCCATCCAGGATTTGGCGCGTGGGTTGTGGTGAGCGGAGTTTTCGCGGCTGGACTCCTCGAGTTCGCGCAACAATTCTTTCTGGCGTTCGGTGAGATGCACCGGGGTTTCCACAACCACATGGCAGAGCAGATCCCCGTGAGCGTTACTACGTACGCCCTTGATGCCTTTGCCTCGCAAGCGAAAGATTTTCCCGGATTGTGTCTCCTGGGGGACACGGATTTTCGCAGCGCCATCCAGCGTCGGAATATCGATTTCTCCGCCCAGAGCCGCGGTGGTAAAACTGATCGGCATCTCGCAGTGCAGGTCGTTCTGTTCACGCTGAAAGACAGGGTGTGCCTTGAGGTGAATCTGAACGTAAAGATCCCCTGACGGCCCGCCATTGATGCCGTGCTCGCCTTCGCCCGTGAGCCGAATCCGGTCGCCCTCATCAACCCCCGCTGGAATCTTCACCGCCAGGGTTTTGTGCTGCTTGACCCGGCCCGAGCCGTGACACGGAACACACGGCTCGGCAATAAAGCGCCCGGTGCCGTGACATTTTGGACAGGTCTGCTGAATCGAGAAGAAACCTTGCTGCAGGCGAACCTGGCCGCTGCCCTGGCAGGTCGGACAGGTCTTTGGCTGCGTACCGGCCTTGGCACCACTGCCATGGCAGGCGTCGCAAACCTCCATTGTCGGAATGCGGATCTTGGTTTCAGTGCCGAAGGCTGCCTGCTCCAGCGAAATTTCGAGGTTGTAGCGGAGATCGGCGCCGCGATAGACATTTGAACGCCCGCCACCACGACGACCCCCGAAGATCTCATCAAAGATGCCACCGAAGGCATCGGAAAATCCTCCTGCCCCTGCGGCGCCCATTCCGGCCTGTGGATCAATGCCGGCGTAACCGTACTGGTCATAGGCCGCGCGCTTCTCTGGGTCGGTGAGGGCTTCGTAGGCTTCCTTGACTTCCTTGAAATGCTCCTCAGCCTTGGGGTTGTCCGGATTACGATCCGGATGATGCTTCATCGCCAGCTTGCGGTAAGCCTTCTTGATTTCTTCATCGGAGGCGTCGCGATTGACGCCGAGAATGTCGTATAAGTCGCGTTTTGCCATAGGTTTATGAACAATTGGTGGGAGCACAGGGCGAGGCGCGATTATACGCCCCCCGCCTGGCAGGCAAAGACCTACTTCTTGTCTTTGACTTCGGTGAACTCGGCGTCGACGACATCGCTGTCGTCCTTCTTCGCTTCACCGGCAGCCCCGGCAGCATGCGCGGTGCCCCCCGTCTGCTCCTGTTGTTTGGCGTACATCTTCTCGCCCAACTTCTGCGCAGCCGTTCCGAGCGCCTCGTTCTTTGCCTTGATGGCCTCGATGTCGTTGCCACGAATGGCCTCCTCGGCTTCTTGCATCGCCTTTTCGATGACCTGTTTCTCGCTGTCGGAAAGTTCCTTTCCGTATTCGGCAAGCGACTTCTTGACGGTGTGAATCATGCCGTCACACTGGTTACGGGCTTCTGCCAGTTCATGCGCTTTCCGGTCTTCTTCGGCGTGCAACTCGGCATCCTGGACCATGCGCTGCACTTCCGCTTCGCTGAGGCCAGAAGACGCCTGGATCTTGATCTTGTTCTCCTTGCCGGTGGCCTTGTCTTTGGCCGAAACATGAAGTATCCCATTAGCATCAATATCGAAGGTCACTTCGATCTGTGGCATGCCACGTGGCGCCGGCGGAATGTCGGAAAGATTGAACTGTCCAAGGCTCTTGTTGCCGCTGGCCATTTCCCGCTCGCCCTGCAGCACGTGAATGGTCACCGCAGACTGGTTATCGTCAGCCGTTGAAAAGACCTGCGTCGCCTTGGTTGGAATGGTCGTGTTCTTTTTGATCAGCTTGGTCATCACTCCGCCCAGCGTCTCGATACCCAGCGACAATGGCGTCACATCGAGGAGCAGAACATCCTTGACCTCGCCCTGTAGGACGCCGCCCTGGATTGCTGCACCGACGGCAACTGCTTCATCCGGATTGACGTCGCGGCGCGGTTCGCGGCCGAAGAACTCCTTGACCCTCTGCTGCACCTTGGGCATCCGGCTCTGTCCGCCGACCAGGATGACATCGTCGATGTCGCCGATCTTGCAGCCGGCATCCTTCAGGGCAATTCGGCAGGGCTCGATGGTCCGCTCGATGAGATCGTCGACCAGCGCCTCGAACCTGGAGCGTGTGATCTTCAGCGTCAGGTGTTTGGGTCCGGAGGCGTCAGCGGTAATGTATGGCAGGTTGATTTCGTTTTGCTGACCGGACGAAAGCTCGATCTTGGCCTTTTCAGCGGCATCCTTGAGGCGCTGCAGGGCCAGCACATCGGCCTTGAGGTTGACGCCCGATTCTTTCTTGAACTCGTCGATGATGTGATCGATCAGACGCTGGTCAAAGTCTTCGCCGCCGAGGAAGGTGTCCCCGTTGGTCGACAGCACTTCAAACTGGTGCTCGCCCTCGACCGCAGCGATTTCGATGATCGAGATATCGAAGGTGCCGCCGCCGAGGTCGTAGACCGCGATCTTCTTGTCCCCCTGCTTTTTGTCCATGCCGAAGGCCAGGGCCGCTGCCGTTGGTTCGTTGATGATGCGCTTGACCTCCAGGCCGGCGATCCGCCCGGCATCCTTGGTCGCCTGGCGCTGGCTGTCATTGAAATAGGCAGGCACGGTAATCACCGCCTCGGTCACTTCCTCACCGAGATAATCTTCGGCGGTCTTCTTCATCTTGCGCAAAACTTCCGCTGAAACCTGTGGCGGTGCAATTTTCTTGCCGCGCACCTCGACCCATGCGTCACCATTCTCGGCTCTGAGAATCTTGAATGGCATCAGCGAGATATCCTTCTGCACCTCCTTCTCTTCAAAACGGCGACCAATCAGCCGCTTGATCGCGTACAGCGTATTTTTCGGATTGGTCACCGCTTGACGTTTGGCCGGCGCTCCGCAGAGAATCTCACCATCCTCCGCATAAGCAACCGTTGATGGCGTCGTACGTGCGCCTTCAGAGTTCTCGATGACTTTCGGTTTGCCGTTCTCCATGACGGCAACACAGGAGTTGGTCGTTCCGAGATCAATGCCGATGATCTTGCCCATTTCAGAATCCTTTCAATATTATTTTAAGAACATTCGCCAAAACCGGAATGTTTGATAACGCTACGCATTTGGGGATTGTCGTGACGATTTCAAGTGTCAAGTGCCGGTCCTGGCCACAACGACCAGTGCCGGGCGCAGTACGCGGTCGGCCAGCAAGTAGCCTTTCTGCAGTACGCTAACCACGGTATTGGGCTCCTGTGGTGATTCAACGACACTGATCGCCTGGTGTCGATGCGGGTCGAACTTTTCGCCCAGCGGATTGACTTCTGTCAGTGCCGACTTTTCGAAAGCGGCGACCAGTTGCCTGAGGGTCAGTTCGGTACCTGATCGAAGGCTCTCGACACTGGCTGTCTCGGTCGCCAGCGCAGCTTCGAGGCTATCCTTCACCGCCAGCAGTTCCCGAGCAAAGCGGTCAACGGCGAACTTCGCGGCCTTGCTGATGTCTTCCTGCGCTCGGCGGCGCACGTTCTCGGTTTCAGCTTTGGCGCGTAGCCACGCATCATGGTACTCCTCGGCCTGCAGTTGAGCTTGCTTGAGGGTTTCTTCGAGATTGGGCGCACCGCTTGCAGGAGGCGCTCCTGCGGATGGTGACTCAATGATCTCTGGTGTGACGGAAGCAGCTTCCGGCGTGGCAGGGGCGGCAGTGGTCTCTTCGGGTACGTTGTCGTTCGTTTGCATAGATGGTGATCTCCCTGAAAACAGAGAACAGTTTGGGGCGAGTTCTTCGATTTCAAGCTTTTTCTACCTGGATCTTGTGGGCTGCGATGCCACTTACGCAAAATTGTTCATGCAGCGGCGGTTCTGCTGCTAGCATCTCGATTCCTGCTGGCCATTGATAGGGGTGGGTTTTGGCATGTTGGAAAAGATCGGCAAATATCCAATCATTCGCTCCCTTGGCAAGGGTGCGACTGCTGTCGTCTATTTGGCCCGAGACCCAGACCTGGACTGCCCGGTCGCCATCAAGCTGATACGCTTCGGTGAAGAGAATGCAGCCATGTCACGACGTCTGCGCAAGCTTTTTCAGACCGAGGACGCAATCGGCCGTCGCCTGAATCACCCAAACATCGTCAAGATCTTCGACGCCGTCGTGGAACCTGATCAGGCCTATCTGGTCATGGAGTTCGTCGAAGGCACCGCGCTCGACAAGTATTGCGCGATCAATCGGCTCCTGCCGATGCACCGCGTCATCGGCATCATCTTCAAGTGCTGCCTGGCTCTCGATCATGCCTTCCGCCAGGGCGTCGTACATCGTGACATCAAGCCGGCCAACATCCTGCTGAATGCCAACGACGATCCGAAAATCACCGATTTCGGTCTCGGCCTCAATCTGCTCAAGGATACAGGCATGGACTCGACCTTCGTGATGGGGGTTGGTTCACCAGCCTACATGTCCCCTGAGCAGGTCAAGAACTATCCGCTCAATCACAAGACCGACCTCTATTCGCTGGGGGTCATGCTGTTCCAGTTGCTGACCGGACGACTACCATTTCGCGCCAACAATCCCGCGACACTGGTCTACAAGATCATCAACATGGACTCGCCTTCGGTCTGCGCACTCAACCCGACCCTACCAGCGGGCCTTGATCCGATCATCAAGAAGGCACTTGAGAAGGATCTTTACAGCCGCTACCGTAATGGTGCCGAGTTCGCCAAGGATCTTTCCTCAGTACGCTACCAGATGCTGGAAGAAGATCAGATCCAGCAGGATCAGACGCACTTCGAAAGGTTGCGCAAGGTGGAGTTTTTCGCTGAGTTCGAGGATATCGAGTTGTGGGAGGTGCTGCGCATCAGCGTCTGGCGAGAGTTGTCGGAGAAAGTCACGATCATCCGTGAAGGCGATAACCACCGCAAGTTTGGCGTGGTGGTTGACGGCTTTGTCGAGATCTCCACAAATGGACGGGTGATCTGTCGGCTCGGCGCGAGCGAGGTGGTCGGAGAGATGGCCTTCCTGCATCCGACCGACTCTCGACGTCACGCCACGGTGGTGACGCTGGAGCCGACCTTGTTCCTGGAGATCAATAGCGCAGCGCTGGAATTGAGTTCTGATGAAGTACGGGAACGCTTCAACAAGATTCTGCTGAGCAAACTGCTCGATCGCTTGCGTGAAGCCAACAAGGTGCTGGCCAAGTTCGGTCAGAACGCCGTTCAGGGCAGTTCTGCCTACGCCGCAGGCCTGATGCCGCCCCTGGAGTTAATGTGATGCCTGATCTCGCCTCGCCAACTTTCTGGATCGCCGTATTCCAGATCATTCTGATCGACATTCTGCTCGGCGGCGATAACGCCGTGGTGATTGCTCTGGCGTGCCGCAGACTGCCTGTGGCGCAACGCAACAAGGGAATTTTCTGGGGTGTCTTCGGAGCGATCGGGCTGCGTCTCGTACTGATCTACTTCGCCTTGCAACTCCTGGCCATTCCATACCTCAAGATCGTCGGAGGACTGCTGTTGTTCTGGATCGGTGTCAAGCTCATCCTGCCGGAAAACGAGGATGCACATGATCATGTGCAAGGAAGCAGTACGCTGATCGGAGCGATCAAGACGATCATCGTCGCCGACGCGGTGATGAGTGTAGACAACGTCATTGCGGTCGCCGGCGCGTCGCATGGATCGATCGTTCTGGTCACATTCGGGATCGTGGTTTCGATCCCGATCGTAGTCTGGGGTAGCAAACTGGTCCTCGCCCTGATGGATCGATTCCCGATCGTGATCACGGCTGGCGGTGGACTGCTGGGCTGGATCGGTGGCGGCATGTTGATGACCGACCCGGCATTGCCGGCAAGCTGGCGTGCAACCGTTCCGCACAGCGCTTACCTCGTATCAGCTTTCGGCGCGTTGCTGGTGGTGGTAACGGGGAAGTGTCTGGCCAACCGGCAAGCGGCGCGTGCGGCCGTTGAACTGGCAACTGCGGCCACCGAGGAACCTGGTGAAGGAAGAAAACAATGAATGCCCTCTGGCTGATCCCCGTCGACGGCTCGCCGCCCGCCTTGCGGGCAGTCGACCACGTCCTGCGCGAAGCTGCTCGCGACGCCATCGCACCGGCGATCATGCTGGTCAATGTACAGGCGCCCCTGCCCTCGGACGTCACCCGTTTCGTCAACTACAGCGTTGTCCAGGACTACCACCGTGAGGCCGGCGAAGCCGCATTGGCCGGTGCTCGCTTGAGACTGGAAACCGGCGGGCTCGCGTACTCGCAACATGTCCTGGTCGGCGAACCAGCTCCGACGATTGTCAATTTCGCCAGAGAACAGCACTGCACCTTGATCGTCATCGGGGCTCGAGGCCTTGGCTCGGTGGCCAGCGCGCTGCTGGGATCGGTCACGAGCAAGGTCATCCATCTCACAGAACTGCCGGTCCTGGTAGTGAAGTAGGCGGCAGACCTGCGCGCTACAGAACGTAGCGCGACAGATCCTCGTTCCGGGCCAGTTCGGCAAGCCGACTGTCCACGTAGGTCGCATCGATGGCAACGTTTTCCAGGCTTCCCTCGCAGGCGGAAAACGACACCTCCTCGAGCAGCCGCTCCATGACCGTATACAGTCGTCGAGCACCGATGTTCTCGGTGCGTTCGTTGACCGACCAGGCAATCTCGGCCAAGCGTTTGATACCGTCAGGAGCAAAGTCGAGGGTCACCCCTTCCGTTGCCAGCAGCGCCTGGTATTGCATGGTCAGGCAGGCGTCAGTCTGCGTCAGAATGCACTCGAAATCGGCAACCGACAAGGAATCGAGCTCCACCCGGATCGGCAGGCGACCCTGCAGTTCGGGAATCAGATCAGAAGGTTTGGCCAAGTGGAATGCACCGCTGGCAATAAACAGGATGTGATCGGTACGAATCATCCCGTACTTGGTCGATACCGTGGTGCCTTCAACGAGTGGCAGCAGATCGCGCTGCACCCCCTGACGCGAAACATCCACACCGTGCGTGTCGCTGCGTGAGGCAATCTTGTCGATTTCGTCGAGAAAAACGATCCCGTTCTGCTCGACATTGCGAACGGCATCATGTTTGACGTCCTCATCATTGACCAGTTTTGCGGCTTCCTCCTCGACCAGCAACCTGCGCGCTTCGAAGATCTTCAACTTGCGCGATTTCTTGCGGCCCCCGCCCATGTTCTGGAACATGCCCTGGATCTGCGAGGTCAGTTCCTCCATCCCGGGCGGAGCGAAGATCTCGGCCTGCATCAGCGGAGCAGCGACATCCACCTCGATCTCCTTGTGGTCCAGTTCGCCCTCGCGCAGTTTCTTGCGGAATTTCTGCCGGGTCGTACTGTCTTCTGTCGATTGTGCGTCGTTGAAGAAATTGCCGCGGGCCGGCGGCAACAGGGCGTCGAGAATGCGATCTTCGGCAGCGTCTTCGGCACGCACGCGCACGCCCGTCAGCGCCTGTTCACGAGCGCTTTTGACGGCAATTTCGACGAGGTCACGGATAATCGTTTCGACATCGCGGCCCACGTAACCGACTTCGGTAAACTTGGTCGCCTCGATCTTGATGAACGGCGCATTGGCCAGCCGCGCCAGCCGGCGTGCGATTTCGGTCTTGCCAACACCAGTGGGCCCGATCATCAGAATGTTCTTGGGGGTGATCTCCTGGCGCAGCGGCTCGGTGACCTGCGCGCGCCGCCAGCGGTTGCGCAGCGCGATCGCCACAGCTTTCTTTGCCTTCCCCTGACCAACAATATGTTTGTCCAGTTCGTGAACAATTTCCTGCGGAGTCATCGCTGACATGATTATTCGAGCACCTCGATGGTGAAGTTCTGATTGGTATAGATGCACAGATCACTGGCAATCTGCAGCGACTTGCGGACCACCTCGGCGGGATCGAGTTCGCTGTTTTCAACCAGTGCGCGTGCCGCTGCTTGGGCGAAAGCGCCCCCCGAACCAATGGCGACGATGCCGTACTCCGGTTCGAGCACATCCCCATTGCCGGTAATGATCAGTGAATTCTCCTGATCAGCGACTGCCAGCATGGCTTCCAGTCGGCGCAGGGCACGGTCACTGCGCCAGTCCTTGGCGAGCTCAACCGCCGAGCGGAGCAAATTGCCCTGATGCTTGTCAAGTTTGGCCTCGAAACGCTCAAAGAGGGTAAAGGCATCCGCCGTCCCACCCGCGAAGCCGGCGAGAATCCGCCCCTGATAGATGCGCCGAACCTTGCGCGCACTGGCCTTGATGATGAGGTGGCCAAGGGTGACCTGTCCGTCGCCACCCATGGCAACGCGCTTGCCGCGGCGAACTGACAGGATCGTCGTGCCGTGGTACTGGTCCATACAAAACTCCTGTTGATAATCCTAGTTTCTGGCGAGAATGATTTCCGCCACGGACTGCAGCCCGACAACGCGGAACAGTTCAGCAAGTAGGTAATGGGGATGACGGAAAATGATCTGCCGACCCGTTCGCCTGACCGTCGTCAGAATGTTGAGCAGGGCGCCAGCACTCAGGAAGTCCATACGGGTCACGGCCGAACAGTCGATAAGTACCGGATCGTTGGCAGCGGCGTACGCCAGCAAGTCGGGAAAACGAGCCGCCTTGACATCGCCCTTGATGACATATGCCTCGGTCAGCAACTGGTCGGCGGCAGCGAGAACCAGCGGCGGAGGCTCGGCTTCCATCACCCGCTTGGGTTCCCAGGAGGGTGGCGAAATCTCGAAAGTCACTGCATAGTTGACCGCCAGATCCTCGAAAACCTCCAACTCCCCACGCGACTGACAGATCTCGAGCTTCAGCAGCCAGCAGGCCTGGCCTTCTGCACGACCGGGCACGATCAGACAGTCAACCAGGGTCGCCAAATGATCACGGCCCAGTAGCTCGATCTCACGCCGATCCTTGCGAGCCTGTTGGAGCAGTTCCAATAGCCGCTGACAACCGGCAGCATCCAGTTTGCGCAACTTGGACATATCGAGACGAAGATGCGTGTTTCTTGCGAGGGCTTGGCGCGCGGCTGTAAACCCGGCATCGTTGTCGCCAGTCAAATCGCCCTTGAATAATACTGACCCAACCCCTTTGGCGTGTACCGATACGGCGACGACAGCATCGCGCCAACCTGGCGGCGATTTCTCGAAGGATTGAGCATAATCGATTCCCAGACCCTCAAAAGCGGCTTTTTGGCCGGTCAATCGGAAAAGGTCAAAAAGCATCAACCACAAGCGTTCGCCGGGGCCAGAGCGGTAGGAGCGCGTCGACCTCTCGAGCAACGCGCGGACCGCGCTCTCCTGGCCATTCGAATAGAGCATGGCCGCCTCTTCAGCTGCGGCATCGACCGGATCCAGCTCGGCCTCGATCTGAAATTCAGGTGCGGTCTCACTAAATTGAAACTCGCTGAGATCCAGTGACTGCCCCTCGGCCTGGGAAACCGGGGCAGCGAAGGGGAGGTCTCCCCGTACCAGGCCGACTGGCACTGCGGCGCCCGGTTTGTCTTCCGGTGCTTGGCCAA
This sequence comes from Candidatus Accumulibacter vicinus, assembly GCF_000584955.1. Classification (NCBI taxonomy): domain Bacteria; kingdom Pseudomonadati; phylum Pseudomonadota; class Betaproteobacteria; genus Candidatus Accumulibacter; species Candidatus Accumulibacter vicinus. The sequence continues at coordinate 51,756 of NZ_JDSS02000045.1, read as the reverse complement.
GGGCTCCGCCCCGCTCGTCACGTGTGCGGGGAACGGCGGCTGGCCGCGCAACCATTTTCTTTTCCGGCGGCGGCTTCTTGAAAAACGAAAAAACCATTTGACGAGGAGGACTGCGGTTGAATTCGCAAATTCGCGACAAGGCGATAAGTTTACCTTGTAACACATCGCCCAGCGCACTGCAATTGTCAATCCGGGGCCGATGCGCACTTCCGACCTGCATTTGGGAGGATGTTCACTGCCAACCGCAAGTCACCGATTCTCCACGCTTTATTTGGATCGACGAATTCAGCCTGATTTCGTCGCCGGGGATTGCACCTTGTCATCTGAATTCGGTATGATCCCCCGGAGAAACTTCCTGCACGATTTCCCTCGAACTTTCCACCGAACCACTCCTACGGAGCCCCATCATGGCAAAAGGCAACAAAGTCAAGAAAGCAGAAAAGGCCGAAAAGGCCGAAAAGGCCGAAAAGGCCGAGAGCGTCGAACAGCCCGAGCAAGCCGAGGCAACGGCGGCCGCCCCTGCATTCGTCAAGATCACCAAGGTCGTTGGCCGGCAGATCCTCGACTCACGCGGCAACCCGACCGTCGAGGTCGACATCGTCCTCGACGACGGTTTCATGGCCCGTTCCGCAGTTCCCTCGGGTGCGTCGACCGGGGAATTCGAAGCCTGCGAACTGCGTGATGGCGACAAGAAGGTTTACCTCGGCAAGGGCGTTCTGAAAGCAGTCGAATCCGTCAACACCAAGATCGCGAAACTCCTCAAAGGCAAGAATCCTCTCGACCAACGCGCACTCGATGAGGCCATGATTGCCCTCGATGGCACACCCAACAAGTCAAACCTGGGAGCGAACGCGATCCTCGGCGCTTCAATGGCAATCACTTTGGCGGGCGCACATGTCAGCAAGCTGCCACTCTGGAAATACATCGGCAAGATCCACAAGAATCGCGACTTTGCCTTGCCAACGCCGATGGCCAACATCATCAACGGTGGCAAGCACGCCGACAACTTGATCGACTTCCAGGAGTTCATGATCATGCCGGTGGGCGCGCCCACTTTCTCGGAAGGATTGCGCTGGATCACCGAGGTTTTCCACGCCCTGAAGTCGATCCTCAAGAAGGGCGGGCATGTCACCGCGGTCGGCGACGAAGGCGGCTTTGCACCCAACCTGACCAACGACGAATCACTGGAAGTCATCATGCAGGCGATCGTTGCAGCCGGTTACAAACCCGGCAAGCAGATCAGCATTGCCCTCGACTGCGCTTCTTCCGAACTCTTCGACGAAGGGAACCGCCAGGGCTACAAGTTCTGGAAGTCGAATCCAGAAAAGCTGTTCACCGATGACGAAATGATTTCCGTATACAGCGAATGGTGCAAGAAGTATCCCATCGTCTCGATCGAGGACGGTCTCGACCAGAGCGACTGGGAAGGCTATGTCAAGCTCACCAAGGCGCTCGGAGACAAGGTACAGATCGTCGGCGACGACTTTTTCGTTACCAATCCGGTTCGTCTCAAGCAAGGCATCGACATGAAGGCAGCCAATGCAATCCTCATCAAGGTCAACCAGATCGGTACCGTCACCGAAACGCTCGACGCCATCAAGATGGCCCAGAAAGCCGGTTACGGCGTCATCTCGTCACACCGCTCCGGTGAAACCGAAGACTCTTTCATCGCCGACCTGGCCGTCGGTACCGGCGCCGGGCAGATCAAGACTGGTTCGCTGTCGCGTACCGACCGCATCTGCAAATACAACCAGTTGCTACGCATTGAGGAGCAACTCGGGAGCAAGGCCGTCTTTAAGGGTCTGAAATCGATCAAGGGCGCTGGTTTCTAGCCTGCCAGCAAAGGGCATCGCCTGGGCGATGCCCTGCAGTGCGTTTTTTCACTCGCTCAGTACCGCAAAAAATACTTTGACCGCGTTGCTGAATTCTCGCGAACAATTCGCTGCAAACGCTTTGCGAGATCGGGAATCTTTCGGTATCGTTGGAACGATGACCCATACCGACGCCGTCACCGCGCTGGCCGCGCTGGCCCAGGAAAGCCGCCTCGCCATCTTCCGCCTGCTGGTGCAGAACGCGCCTGCGGGCTTGACCGTAGGCCTGATTGCCGAACAGTTGCAATTGCCGGCACCCACACTGTCCTTTCACCTGAAGACCCTGACTCACGCGGGTCTGGTCAATACCACGCAGGAAGGCCGCTTCGTTCGCTGTCATGCCGTGCTGGACAGAATCGACGACCTGCTTGGTTTCCTGACTGACAACTGCTGCGGCGGACATCCCGAGATTTGCAAACCACAGCTATAAGCGGTTATCAAAAAATTCTCCGTGCTTCCGTGCCTGGTTTGCCGAGGCCCGGAGCCTTCTGAAGATCGGAGAACTTATCCGATGGCGCTTAGTGGTCCCCGGAATTCAGACCGTGGTTCAAGCTGTGCGCCAACGGAGGGAACTTGCGCCTTGAATGCCGGTGTCTGGTTCCGCCTCGTCCTTCTGGGCATGCGCTTGCTCCGGTGGTAGCTGCTTCCACAGCCGTTGATTGATCCTGCTGTCCGAAAGGTGCCGTTGGATTTCCTGTCCTTGGCAGTGACCGCGGCGCGGTACTACCCTCAGACGGTTCCTCCGGGTTTCTTGTCGGGCCGAAACGGTGGCGTTTTCCGGGTGCTGCGAAGCGCCGCTTCGATCTCCTTGGGTGGCAAGCGCGACAGCATTTCCGACTGGCGATCGAGATAGACGGCTTTGACCAAGGCCACCGCCCGGCGTGCCCGGTTGTCGGTCAGCGCGGCTTCCCATGCGTAGGACCAGCCTTCCCACGGGTGGGTTTTCTGGTTGAAGCGGGCGACTTCGAGTGCCAGTTTCCTGAACTCGTTGTCGCCGGTCAGATCAGCGAGCATTTGCGCGACATCGGCGAGCTGGTATTCGGCTCCCAGCAAGCGGAGCTGCTTTTCGTTGAGGTGGTTGACTGCCTGCCGGAAGTTCGCGACCGCTTCGGCCTTGCCACTCAGCGCAGCCACGACGCTCTTGGCCAGCCAGTAGTCGAGATCCTGTTGTTCTTCCGGAATGGCGGCAACGAACTGTTCGGTTTCGGCTTGTTGGCCGCTCTTCATGGCGGCGATCGCGTAGTAGGCGAGGATCGTCCTCGCCGGCCGTGGGCCTGCGCCGGCCTGTGCCTCGTCGGTCTGCGACAGTGCCTCCCGGGCTGCCGGGAAATCCTTGCGTTTCAGTGCCGCCAGTCCCTCGACCACGAAGCTCAGGTCGGAGCGATGCGAGCTTTGCAACTGCAGCAGGCGGTCGATCGCCTGACTCGCCTCGGGGCTCGGCACGCGGTCGGTGACAAGCGCCATGGCCAGGAATTCGGCGGCCAGCCTCTGGACTTGCGGCCCCTGCGATCGACCAAACGGCTTGCTCCACTCGATCAGTCCCCGCTCGTCGAGCCCGCGGCGTTGGTTGCCGACCAGCGCCGCGCGCCACACATCCGGCGCGCTGACGCGCGTTGCCAGCGATTGAAAGCCGTTGTCGGCCGCCGCCGACTGGCCGACCAGGTAGAGCAGGCTCAGGTAATCGGCAATGTCGCGTGGCTGCGAGTAGCGTTGAACCGATTCGAACAAGGCCGCGAGCGCGGGCAGGTAGGCCTCGTCGAGCAGCGCCAGGCGGGCCCGGCTGATCATTTCGGCCTGCGACCCGTTGTTCTGCGCTGCGGCGATGCGGAAGAAGGGAATCGCCAGATCGGTTTCGCCACGCTGGTAGAAGCGGGATCCGGCGCGATACGCGTAGTTGCCGATCGCCAGCGAATTCGCGCTGCCATCGGTCAGCGCCGGCAGCGAGGCAAAGACGTCGGCCGCTTCGCGGTAGCGGCGCTCGCCGAGCAGCAGATCGCCGAGTCGCACATAGAAGTCGTCGGACTCCGGCTTGCTCAGCAATTCGGCGGCCAGGATGTCCATCGCCGCGCGACGATTGCCCTGCGCGAGCAGCAAGCCGGTCTTCAGCAAGACCACCGTCGAATCGCCGACGAAACGTCCCGCCATTTCCTGAAGCAGTCGGTCGCGTTCGGTGACGTCCTTGGTGAGATGAAAGGTGGCGACCAGAGGCGCGCTGTCGAAACGGGCATTGACCAAGGTCGCGTGGGCGGTGGCGAGGCCCAGCGGGTCGGGTTTGTTCCGCCCGTGCGGATCCGCGACGTAGTACAAGCGGGTGACATGGCTGGGACGATCGTACGGCACGTGCGCCGTGTTGTTTTCCCAGTACCGGGCACGTTCCGCGCTCAGTTCCGCCTTGTTGAGCATCGACTGTCTGACCTGCCCAGCGGCCCGCTTCGCCAAATCGTTCTCGGCGATGGCGCGTACGCGCATGATTGCCGGGTGGGTACCGAACAAGGCGTCGACCGCGTTGATGTAGTCCAGTGTCTCGCGCGGCAGCGCCTGCGTGACGGCCATCCGCTGCGCCTTGTAAATGACGTTGGCGACACCGGACTGGACCAGGAAATCCAGTACGTCGAGGCGGTCGAGCCGCCACTGCGAGGAATCACAGCAGCGCCGCCTATCGACGCCGGCCAGCGCGGGCGAGAAATACGCGCCGAGAGCCAGATCCAGATCGGCCGCTTCGGAGCGGCCGGTGACCTGCCAGCCGAGTCGCTGTTGCTCAATGCCGGCCCCCGCCTCCGGGAAGGTCTGACCGAGGACGAGGAGCGTCGCGTAGTTGTCGAAACGGTGCAGCTTGACCGGGTCGGCATCGGCGAAACGTCGCGCCACAAAGGGTCGCCAGTCGGCTGGCAGCGTGGCTAGAAAGGCCTGCCTTGCCTGCGCGTGGCGCGCACGATCGCGATCGTAGGCAAATCGGATGTCGGTGGCCTCGATTTCGGCCATGACCCGTTGCGGCGAAAGGGGAATTTCAGTCAGTGCCTGCTCGATTGCCGGCAGATTGCCGTTCAGGCTGGCGACCAGGGCTCGGTCCTCGGCATTTGGCGAATCGACTGCCGTCGTCGGCGCGGCAGAACCGGCAACTGTTGGCTCCGGCCGGAGGGCGGCCAGCGCGGCAGGGCGCATGTGCAGGCCCTGATACGCCCGCGCCAGCAGGCGTCGGGTCGCCGGCTGATCGGCTGGAAGCTGCCAGGCGATCAGCAGCGAACGCTCGTAAAGCAGCTCGCGAAGGCGTGGCGCGTCCGCCGGCACGAGGCTGCCGAGCAACTGAAGGTACAGGGCGTCGCTGGCGGCGCCCGGCGACGCTTCGGCAAGGGCGGCGATCCCGACCGGCAGTTCAGCCGCCAAGGGTCCCGGCGGGACGGTCGGCGGGGTCGCATAGCGGAAGCCGAGTGTCTCGACGATCTTCGGCAAGTGCTGCCGGAAGACGTTGATCGGCGGCAGCTCGTTGCTGAACTGCAGGTTGTCGATCAGGGTGCCGGGCAGGTTCGTCGCCTCCTTGAAGGCACCGGCGCCCTCGCGTGTCTGCACCTGGAAATAGAGATGCAGGCGGTCGTCGTTCTTGTGACCGACCCAGCACCAGACGATCCGTTTGGCGCCGAGCTGGGTCGCCAGGCGCAGGACGTTCTGCGGATCGAGGCGTCGTTCGCCGTCTCCCAGGGCACGCGCTACCAGATAAGGGTCGGCGATCTTCAGCGAACCCGACAGGGCCTGGGCCAGGCTGGCGGTCATCAGCGAGCGATTGGCGGTATCGATGCCATTCGCCTGGACCTGGAAGGGGACCAGCAGAGTGTCGATCTCGGGGCCATCCAGGTAGCCGGCGAAGCGGTTCTGCTCATCCCGGCGCCAATCGGAGATCCATTCCGGTCCCTGCGGCAAGGGGATGTCCTGTGTCGCATCCGGATAGGGCAGCGTCTTGGCGCGACGCTCCTTTTCCGCCTGCATGGCCTTGATACGCAGAAAGAGTTCCTGGGTATCGCGCTGCGCTTCGGCGTCTTCTTCCTCCTTGGTGCCCCCCCAGGCAGTCGTCAATAGCACCAGCAACAGGCAGCCGATGAGTTGTTTCATTGTCTCCCCCGATCGTCGAAAGGATAGGAAATCCCACGGCACTGGCGATAGTATAGGAGCCTTCATCAAACAGTGTCAATTACGCATTTGGGCCCGGAAGCCCCTGAAAAGCCGTCCGAATCCCGCCCAGCTCAGGGCCTGTGGTCATCCGCCCCGGACCAGTTCGGCCGCACGGATACCACAGGCACGAGTCGTTCCACGACGGGCGATGGCACGCACTGTGCCACACCTTGGTGTGCCGTCTTGTGGAGCACGAAAGTTCCCTCAAGGAGGTCGCCGATCTTCTGCGCCATCGTTCGCTGCATACGACGCTCATTCATTCATCTATGCCAAGCTCGACACGCCGATGCGCTCGCAGATGCCCCGCATTCGCAATGGACAGTAGTCTTTACAGGATGACCGGGGCGCGCAACAATCCGCACGAGAGGCGCCCATCCCAGGGCAGACCGCCGTCAAGGAGCACTGTTCATGTTCAGCCAGGCCACCTTCAACTTCCTCGACGAACTTGCGGCCAACAACGCGCGCGCCTGGTTTGCTGCCAACCAGGAGCGCTACGATGCGCTCGTCTGCCAACCCGCATTGAACTTCATCGCGTCAATGGCACCCGAGCTGGCAAGGTTCGCCCCGCATTTCCACGCCGAGCCGCGCCGGATGGGCGGCTCGCTGATGCGCGTGCACCGCGACACGCGCTTTACCCGCGACAAGCGTCCCTACAAGACCAACATCGGCATCCAGTTCCGTCACAAACTCGGCAAGAATATCCATGCGCCGGGCTTCTACCTGCACATCGCAACCGACGAATGCTTCTTCGGCGCCGGTTGCTGGCATCCGGATTCCGACATGCTCGCACGCATCCGCACGCGCATCACGGATCATCCGGAGCGCTGGTTTGCCGCGCGCGACGACAAGGACTTCGCCGCGCACTGGGTACTGGCCGGCGGAAGCCTGACGCGCCCGCCGCGCGGCTATGCGGTCGACCACCCGGCAATCGACGACATCAAGCGCAAGGACTTCATCGCGCTGGCCCCGCTATCGTTTGCCGAAGCCACCGATACGGGGCTGACCCGGCTTGCCGCGCAACGGTTTGCCGCCGCAACGCCGCTGATGGCGTTCCTCTGTGAGGCGCAGGGCGTCCCTTGCTGAAGGCTCATGTACTCTCGAAGGTGCCGTTGGATTTCCTATCCGATGGCGCCGGGGTGGACGTGAACATCGTCACGGTGTCGATCACGGCTTTCTCAGCAGCGTCAATCGGATGCCGGAC
>NZ_JDSS02000045.1:41473-44162 GCF_000584955.1 Candidatus Accumulibacter vicinus | reverse complement strand
CCGGCAGCCGGTCCGGCCTGGCGCCGGCTGCCGATCGGCAGACCCCGCGCGGCGCGGTCTTGCCGGCGCGACCGCCAGGGGCGTGTCCGCCGTCGTGCCGGGTGGAGTCAGGGACCGACGGCGATCCAGCGACCCAGAACCTCCTGCAGGGCGGTCGCCGGAAAAGGCTTGCTGAGGTAGTCGTCCATTCCGGCCTGCAGGCACTGCGCGCGATAGCCGGCCATCGCATGCGCGGTGAGCGCGACCACGGGCGTGCGCGCCAAACCGTTTGTCTTCTCCGCTTCGCGGATTCGCTGCGTCGCTTCGAAACCATCCATTCCCGGCATCTGGCAGTCCATCAGAATCAGGTCGAAGCGTTGCCGTGCATGCTCGGCGACCGCCTTTTCGCCGTCGCCAGCCAGCACGACGTCGATTCCGTAATGAATCAGCATGGCGCGCGTCACCTCGGCGTTGACCGGCTCGTCCTCGGCTACCAGTACCCGTCGGTTGGCAAAAGACGTTGCCGGTACGCCGCTACGCGGCTCGGTGACCGCCGGCGCCGCCGGTAGTCTGACCCGGAACCAGAAGCACGAACCTTCTCCCGGCGTGCTCTGCAAGCCGATGTCGCCGCCCATCAGGCAGACCAGGTGACGGGCGATCGACAAGCCGAGCCCGGTGCCGCCGAAACGTCGCGTTGTTCCCTGATCGGCCTGCGCAAACGCGTCGAAGATCTGGGCCTGCTTTTCCGGCGCGATACCAATGCCCATGTCGCTCACCGCGAAGCGCAAGCTGCCGTCGGTCTCGCAACGCACATCGACACCGATCGTCCCGTGCGAGGAAAACTTGACGGCATTCGATACCAGGTTCAGCAAGACCTGCCGCAACCGTACCAGGTCGCCTCTGACCCAGCGCGGCACCTCTGGCGACACCGTCACGGCAATCCGTACGCCTTTGGCACGCGCCGCTTCGGCGAACAGATCGTCCATCTCGCGCACCATTTCCGGCAGGTCGAAGCCGGCCGATTCCAGCTCCAAACGCCCGGCCTCGATCTTCGAGATGTCCAGCACATCGTCCAGCACGCCCAGCAGCGTTCGCCCCGAACGCTGGATGGTTTCCGCGTAGTGCCTGGCGCGATCGTCCAGAGGCTCGCGCAAGAGCAGTTCCGCAACCCCGATCACGCCGTTCATCGGGGTCCGGATTTCGTGACTCATGTTCGCCAGAAACGCCGACTTGGCGCGGCTTGCCGCTTCGGCAGCGTCCCTGGCAGCGATCAGTTCGCGCTCGATCTGCTTGCGCTCGCTGACATCCTGCACGACACCACTCAGCTTGACGATGCGGCCGGCGGAATCGGTATGCAGGATTTGGGCGCGCACCTCGACCGTCCGTTCGACACCATCCGGCCGTACGATGCGGTGCTCCAGGGTCTGTGGCGAATGGGTTGCGAGCACCTGGGCGAGGGCGTCGAAGAGTTTTGGCCGGTCTTCGGCCTGCGTGGCAGAGACGTAGTCGGTACGGAAAAACGGCGTGAAGCTCCCCGGCTGATGCCCGTAGATGCGGTACACCTCGTCGCTCCACTCCAGGCGGTCGCTCGGCAGATCGTATTCCCAGTTGCCGACATGCGCCATGGCCTGCGCTTCGGCCAGTCTGACCTGGCTTTCCTGCAGCGCCATCAGCACCCGCTTGCGTTCGCTGTCGTCGATACCGAAGATGTAGGCGCCCTGCACCGAACCGTCCTCGGCCCAATCGGGCACCAGATACATGCGGTCGTAGCGCGTCGTCCCGTCCGGCAGCGACAAGGTCCGGTCGTATTCACTGGCTTCCCCGCGCAGCACCTGTTGTACGTAGGGCTCGACCTGATGGTAGCGTGCTTCGCCAAGCACCTCGACCACCGATGCGCCGGCGATTTGCTCGACTGTCCTGCCGTAGCGCTCGGCGAAACGCCGGTTGGCGAACGAATAGCGCGGCACGTTGCCGCTGTGGTCGGCGTAGGCGATCGACGCCGGCAAGCCATCGACGATGCGCTGCAGTCGCCGCTCGTTCTGCCGGAGGCTTTCCCTGGCCGCAGCTCGGGCCCGCACAACGATCCTCGCCGCCATGGCGACCACCCCGAGCGAAGAGAGCTGGGCAATCAGCGCCAGGGTCAGACTCTCCTCGAGCGGCACGAGGTTGGTCGGCAGCAGGTCGTTCACCGAACCCAGATAGAGGCCGACGACAACCGCGGCGTCGACGGCAAAAGCGACGAGCAGCACACGCGCCTTGCCGAACGTGCCAAGCGTGGCGAGCAAGGCGATCAGCCAGGGCATCGCCACCGACAGAACGCCGCCGGTGACGGCGGCCCAGATCGCGACGCAAGCGATTCCAGCAAGGTTGGTCAGCAAGAGCGCGCTGGTGGTATTGACCGCGCAGCGAATGGCAAGCGCAGCCAGCACGGGGGTCGCCAGCGCCGCAGCGAAAGTCGCGAGTTCGATCGGACTGGGCCGGCTCCGCACCAGGAGGAAAGGCACGAGCACCAGGGCCAAGGTGCCCGAGATCGTCAGCAGGGATCCCGCCACCGTTCGCGCGCGATCGGCGAGACGCTCGTCGGCCCGCGCGGACGACGGAACGAACCAGTCGAGGAACGACCGGAAGATCACTCCGCAGCGCCCGCCCGCGGCGCCCGGCCCAGCCGGTCGTCGCAGAAGCAGGCGGCGCTCTCCGGCCGCAGGAAAAG
>NZ_JDSS02000045.1:23593-41132 GCF_000584955.1 Candidatus Accumulibacter vicinus | reverse complement strand
CGCCTGCCGCCCCTTGCAACGCCGGACAATGGCCGGCGGACCGCCAGCCGGAACTTGCCGGGCATGGCCGCCAGGGGCGCAAACGGTACGAAGCTCATGGGCATCGGTCGAGTATAGGGCCGCCAATCAAAGGCGGTCAACTCGCCGCCGCACGGCGTCCACCCGGTTGCCGCCGCACTCCGCAGCGCCGCCGGCGAGCACGTCGACTACCGCTATGCGCCTTACGGCACACGTCCGGAAGCCCTCGGTTTCGACACCGCGGCCGGTGCCAGTATTTTCTCAGCCATTCTCCTTGCGCCGTTGGAGCGCCAAGCTGCCAAGGTCACAGCCCGATACACGGGCTTACACAACCGATGACATCTTGTGGTGACCGAGCACGTTATTCGCTTCAAGGCGCTGCCATTCGGCAGCACCGAAAACGAAACTACCCAAGGAGATTCAAAATGATGAAGACCGTGATTGCTCTTGTTGTTGCCGCTGGTTTTGCTGCCACTGCTTTTGCTCAGACGGGCACCCCAGTTGCCGCGCCCGTTGCCAAGGGAACGGCTCCGACCGTCGCGAGTGCCGAGAAGAAGATTGAGGCACCGAAGGCTGTCGAACCGATCAAGGCTGAAACGGCGAAGACCGCAGCACCGGCCACGATGGAAGTTGCGAAGACCGAAACCCCGAAAGCGGCAACGCATCACGCCAAGACCAAGACAAATGGCACCAATGCCGTGAAGACCGAGACGAAGGCAGAAACTGCGACTCCCGCGGCAAAGTAATCGAGATCATTTTCCTTCTGGCAAGACGGCCCTCAGGCGAAAGCTTGGGGGCTTCTTGCTGACACGCCCTCGGAGCCCCCCAATTCGCATGGGCCAATCGGAAGATCATTGATGTCATGGCGGCTACCTTCCCGTCGCGAACACCTGATCTTGGACGGTAAGACCTCGATTAACCGAGGTGCGTGTGCCGTTCGTGTCTCTGCTCAGTTTCCATTGACGCCAGCCCCTGCAAAATGCCGCATGCGTCCACGGCCTGTTTGCTCTGGCAGCATTGTCTCAATTCACTGAGTTGCTGCTTGAGTTGGGACAATTCAGCGATACGCATATCAACGTGGGCAATGTGCTCGTCAAGAAGCTGATTGATACCACCGCAATCGCCGGCAGCTTGATCCATCAGGCCCAGCAAAGCATGGATTTCTGCATGCGTCATGTCCAACGCCCGACAGTTACGGATGAAGCGCAGCCGGTCAACATGAGCATCGCCATAGCTGCGGTAGTTGGCCGCCGTGCGCGCCGGGGGCGACAACAGTCCGGCCTTTTCGTAGTAGCGCACGGTTTCCACCGTGCATTGCGCCACTTGGGCGAGTTCACCGATTTTCATGGATAGGCCCCAAAACACTTGACCCTATAGTAGCTTCAGGGTGTGAAATGCGCAATATTCAGACAATTGGATCGCGCCATGTCCTTTCGCCCCGAGAAAACTTCGCGTGCTCACCACGCTTGCAGCCATGACCATTCACTTGGTGACAATAACATGATCGCTCATCACGATCATGTACATTCGCATGACCATGCGTGCTCCGCAGCCATTTCGTTAGGAGTGCCAACGTCAGATGACGCCAACCTGGTCACGGTCAATATTCCGGCTGGCTCCACGCTGACCCGTCTACGCATTGCCCAGATGGATTGCCCCACCGAGGAAGCGTTGATCCGCAAGAAACTTGGTGGCATGACCTCCGTGCAAGGATTGGAATTCAACCTGATGCAGCGCGTGCTGTCCGTTGTCCATGACAACGACGCCTTGGCCGCCGTTGAAGCAGCCATCCGCGACTTGGGCATGAATTCCGAAGCGATGGAGTCCGCCACCCAAACAGCGCTCACCGAGCCGACCGGAAAACCCTGGTGGCCTCTGGCCCTGGCCGGCGTGGCCGCACTGGGTGCGGAAATCATGCATTGGGTTGGCATGCCGGAATGGTTATCGGCGCTGCTGGCATTCGTTGCCATCACCCTCAGCGGCCTAGGCACTTACCAAAAGGGCTGGATTGCATTGCGCCACGGCAATCTGAATATCAATGCCTTGATGAGCATTGCTGTTACTGGTGCGGTACTGCTGCGGCAATGGCCGGAAGCGGCAATGGTCATGGTTCTGTTCACTCTGGCCGAGTTGATCGAGGCCAAGTCGCTGGATCAGGCACGCAATGCCATCCGCAGCTTGGTGCAACTCACGCCTGAACTGGCGACAGTACAGCAGGCAAACGGCGATTGGGCCGATATGTCGGCCAAGGCCGTCACCATTGGCCAAATCGTGCGGGTCAGACCAGGCGAACGAATTGCCCTTGATGGCGTGGTGATGGCTGGGCGCTCAAATATCAACCAAGCGCCGATTACTGGCGAGAGCTTGCCGGTCGAGAAATCAATTGGTGACAGTGTGTTCGCCGGAACAATCAACCAATCTGGCTCATTTGAATACCGGGTTACTGCTGAAGCCACACATTCGACCCTGGTGCGCATCATTCATGCGGTCGAGGAAGCGCAAGGCGCACGTGCCCCTACCCAGCGTTTTGTCGATCAATTTGCCAGGGTTTACACGCCGGTGGTGTTCGCCTTTGCGTTGGCGGTGGCTCTTGTGCCGCCGTTGCTGCTCGGTGAAGGCTGGCACGATTGGGTATACCGGGCGCTGGTTCTGCTGGTCATAGCCTGTCCGTGCGCCTTGGTCATTTCGACTCCCGTTACCATCGTCAGCGGTCTGGCCGCAGCGGCCCGCCACGGCATTTTGATCAAGGGCGGCGTTTACCTTGAAGAAGGCTACCAGCTGGCGTGGCTGGCATTCGACAAGACCGGCACCATCACGCACGGCAAACCCGCGTTAACCGATACCGTCTTGCTGGATCAGCCGGTCGGACTGGATGCCGTCCGTGTTGCCACCAGTCTCGCTGCGCGCTCCGATCACCCGGTTTCTCACGCCATCGCCACCGCCGGACAGCAGAACGGCACCATCCTGCTTGATGTGGCCGACTTCGCCGCCATGCCAGGGCGAGGTGTGCGCGGAACAGTGGGCGGCGTGCATTATCAGCTTGGCAACCATCGGCTGATCCATGAACTTGGCGTATGCACTCCACCCCTAGAGGTACAGCTTGGTGAATTGGAAGAGCAAGGTAAGACAGTCATTCTGCTCACCGATAGCGAGCGCGTACTCGTCCTGTTTGCCGTGGCCGACACGGTCAAGGACGGTAGCCGCGCTGCGATCCGGACGCTACATGAACTGGGCATCAAAACAGTCATGCTGACCGGCGATAACGCACACACCGCGCGGGCCATAGCGGCCCAGGTTGAAATCGACGAAGCCTGGGGCGATCAACTGCCAGAAGACAAGCTGCGGGCAATCGAACGCTACGCGCAGAGCGGCAAGGTTGGCATGGTGGGCGACGGGATCAACGATGCCCCAGCCCTGGCGCGAGCCGACATCGGCTTTGCCATGGGCGCGGCGGGTACCGATACGGCTATCGAGACGGCTGACGTGGCTCTGATGGACGACGACTTGAACAAGATTGTGCGCTTCGTTCGCCTATCGCGCACCACCCGAACGATACTGGTACAAAACATCACGCTGGCATTGGGGATCAAGGCCGTTTTCCTGGTATTCACGCTGCTGGGTATGGGCACCATGTGGATGGCGGTATTCGCTGATATGGGCGCGAGTCTTCTGGTTGTGGCTAACGGTCTAAGGCTGGTGCGTCAGTAGCGGATCAAGTCCGTAAATTGCGGTAAATCGGGTGGCTGGTCAGCGATCGCTTTGGTTCGGGCAACAGGCGTTTGTTCTGGCGCGGATGGAGAGGGTCGTATGAGCATTGGAGCGCACGCTGCTCTGTTCAGATCACCTTCGAGTAGCGGGTACGCTGCCGGTCGGCACGCAGATAGCGGTCGAAGACCATCGAGATCGCTCTGACCAGCATGCGGCCGCGCGGCAACACGCTGATCCATTTATCATCGATGCGCACCAGACCAGCGCTGACCATTGCGCGGAGATCGTCCAATTCGGTGGCGAAATAGGTCCTGAAGTCGATCAGGTGGGCAATTTCGATCGACTCGATCGACAATTCGAAATGGCACATCAGCGATTGAATGATCGAACGCCGCAGCAGGTCATCCGCGTTCAGCTCGATGCCGCGGTAGACCGGCAGGGTGCCGCTGTCCAGCCGGTCATAATACTCGTCAAGGGTCTTCACGTTCTGACTGTACGTGGGTCCGACCTTGCTGATCGACGAGATGCCGAAGGCCAGCAGATCGCAGTCCGAATGCGTCGAATACCCCTGGAAGTTGCGGTGCAGGCGCCCCTGCCGCTGCGCAACTGCAAGTTCATCGTCGGGTTTCGCGAAGTGGTCCATGCCGATGTAGACATAGCCCGCGTCGGTCATTCTGCGAATCGCCAGGGCAAGAATCTGCAGACGCGCGTCGGCGGAGGGCATGTCCGACTCCAGGATGCGGCGTTGCGGCTTGAACAGGCCGGGCAGGTGGGCGTAGTTGTAGATCGAGACGCGATCTGGACTGAGTTCGATCACGCGCTCGAGGGTGCGGTCGAAGCCCATCACCGTCTGCTTAGGCAGGCCGTAGATCAGGTCGACGCTGATCGACTTGAAACCGGTGGCGTGGGCTGCGGCGATGACGGTGCAGGTTTCTTCCTCGCTCTGCACACGGTTCACGGCCAACTGGACGCTTGCATCGAAATCCTGCACGCCGACGCTCATGCGATTGAAACCCAGTTCGCCGAGCAGTTCGACGGTGGTGCGATCCACCTTGCGCGGATCGACTTCGATCGAGTACTCGCCCCCCTCGATCAGTCTGAAGTGCCTGCGCGTTGCGGCCATCAACTGACGCATCTCGTCGTGTGACAGAAAGGTCGGCGTCCCTCCTCCCCAGTGCAACTGCGCCACTTCCTGGTCGCCGCCTTCGAGATAGCTGCTCTGCAGTGCCAGTTCGCGTGCCAGGTATTTCAGGTATTTGGCCGAACGGCCGTGGTCCTTGGTGATGATCTTGTTACACGCACAGTAATAGCAGATGGTGTTGCAGAAGGGAATGTGGAAGTACAATGACAACTGCCGGCTGATGGCACCAATATTGCGCTTGCCGAGCCAGAGTCTGGAGGCATCTGCGCCAAAGGCTTCAACGAAGCGGTCCGCTGTCGGGTACGACGTGTAGCGCGGACCGTTGATGTCGAAACGGCGGATGATCTGAGGATCGAAAACGAGGTTGCCTGCGGCAGAGTCCATGTTCCCACGAGACTAATTGTTGTCTGCATTATCGGGCCGAGGCGATGCCGTCGGGTTGACGTGGATCAAACGCAGGGTTTAGAGAAAAAAGCTCAGTATGCCCAAAGATGCCGCGACTGCGAGGCTGGCCTTTGAAATCGTGAAAACCGCCTGTTCCAACTGCAACCTCCGCGAGTTGTGCCTTCCCATCGGCCTCGCCCCGGAGGAACTGAAGAAGCTCGACGAACTGGTTTCCACTCGCCGGCGACTGAAACGAGGCGATTATCTCTACCGCGCCGGGCAGGTCTTTGAATCGATCTACGCGGTGCGCAGCGGGTTTTTTAAGACCGATGTGCTGATTGAGGATGGCCGTGACCAGGTCACCGGCTTCCAGATGACCGGCGAGCTGCTCGGCCTCGACGGTATCAGCAGTGAAATCCATACCTGTAACGCCATCGCCCTTGAAGACAGTGAAGTCTGTGCGATTCCCTTCTCGCATCTCGAAGGGCTGTCCAGACAAATCCACACCTTGCAGCATCACTTCCACAAGGTGATGAGCCGCGAAATCGTTCGTGACCACGGGGTGATGATGTTGCTCGGGACGATGCGCGCCGAGGAACGTCTGGCGGCATTTCTCCTCAACCTCTCGCAACGTTTCAAGGCCCGCGGCTATTCGCCTGCCGAATTCAATCTGCGCATGTCACGCGACGAAATCGGCAGCTACCTCGGCCTCAAACTGGAAACCGTCAGTCGGGCCTTTTCGCATTTCCAGGAGGAAAAACTGCTCGCCGTACATCAAAGAAAAATCCGGATTCTCAATACCGAAGGTTTGAAGAAACTGATGACTCACCAGCGTGGTTAATGTGCGAACCGCGTCAACTCCTCAAAAATCTCCCCCCTTCTTGCTAGCCGGTCTCGCCGATGACGACCTGCGGGTCAAAGCCGACCCGCACCGCCCCCCAGCGCCGGCCATTGACCATCACCGGCATTGACAGGTCGCCGAGAACCTCGCCGGTGTCGCGCAGATAGGTCTGAAACAGGCTCGGCTCGGTATTCCGCGCCAACTTGATGCCGACCAGATCGTCGAAAATCCGCTTGTCGCGCGTGCCGACGAGATCCTTGGCGTAGTCGCCGGTTGGCGGGTTGGAAAACTTGCTGTTGTGCGTCGGCGCGTAACCGTTGCTATCGAGCGCCAGGGCATAGACGATGCGCGAACCGGAGGCCAGCGCCGCGTCGCCGTCGGCTTGCAAGCTCTTCTCGCAGTGATCGTCATAGCACGTCTTGTAACGCTTCGGATTGGAACCGGGAATCAGCTGGTAGTTCTGATCGAAGACGTTGACGCCTTCCGAGGACAACTTTTCAAGATGCGCAGCCACCTTGCTCCGATACGCTTCAGTGATTTCGACGATGCGATCAAAATCGCTGTTGCCGGTGCGCAGCTGGGCGAGTGTTCCCTGCACGCGTTCGGTCGCTTCGCGCTGCTCGCCAGCGTAGGTCTCGGAGGTTTTCACCTGCTCGACGATGCGGGTGCTCGCTGCCTGAACCTGCTCGGCGATCTCGTGCAGCGTTTCGTTGCAGGTCCGCAGCGACTCGATCGCGGCCGTGATTTCGCTGATCTTGGTTGTCGCATCCTTGAGGTCGACGACCATGCGGTCGAAATTGACCGCCGACTCTTCGACGATCGATCGCGAGCGGTCAACACTGTCGGCGATCAGCGTGGAGTCCTGGTCGGTGTGTTTGACCAGCCTGGTCATCTCGGAGATGTTTTCGGAAATCGTGTTCGACGCCGACTTGACGCTCTGTGACAGCTTCCTCACCTCGTCGGCGACGACGGCGAAGCCGCGTCCATGTTCGCCGGCACGCGCCGCCTCGATCGCCGCGTTGAGCGCCAGAAGGTTGGTCTGATCCGAAAATTCGTTGATCAATTGCGAGATCTCGGCGATATGCGAGGCGCTCTTGTCGAGCTGCTTGACCGTTTCGCGAAAGCCGCGCAGCCGACTGCTGACGTTGACGATCTCGCCGGCGAGGTGGTGCATTTCCTGCAAGGCGCGTTCGGCGAGCTCAAGATTGGCGGTCGAGGTGGTTGCGACTAACGACGCGTTGCTGAGCACGGTATTGGCCGAGCGGCTCGCGTCCTGCGACGTCGCGAAAATTTTGCTCGACAGCTCACCTTGTATCGTCGCGCCGGCCAACGCGTTTTTGGCGATCACGTTCATCTTCGCCGCGCCAATGGCCGCTTGCGCGCTCATCCCGCGCGTGCGGATGAGGATGCGCCGGAACATCGACAGCAACTGATTGAGCTGGAAGATGATCGGTTCATTGCCGCTGAGCTGGAGGGAGAGCGGCGCGCGGCCCTCTTGAATGCGGCGCAGTTCCTCGACAGCGATGCTTGCCGAAGCGCGCATGCCGGTCCCTCCTGAGCGCAGCAGCCAAAACGATAAAGCCGCGACGAGTACGACACCACCTGCTGCCGCCATCATCGCCGCCGTCGTCAAGCCGCCGGCAGCAAAAAACACCAATCCCGCTTGCAGTAAAGCGACGAGAATAACGGCCGCCAGTTTTATCGCCATCAGCAGCTCCTTTTTGTGATCAGTCGATCAGCCGCTGCGGTCTCCCCTCGTGCTAGCGGCATGCGCGAGTCTAGTCGTTTGCCATATGAACGTCAATCGTTCTGCCCCGCTCTCCGTGATCGGAGCACCCGTCCAGCCCAATGGGTCTTGGCGCATGCAGACGCGCAATACTTGACGCTGTGGCGTCAGTTGCGTTATGCCGGTCAAAAAGGAACTTTGACGTCATGCACGGGCTTTGCTGCTCAGGCCGGCGCATGCCAGATGTTCCGGCAGTGGGTTTCCCGAATCCGCCATGTCGCCAGAGCCCCGAAGCTGGCCGTCCCGGCCAGCAGGAGTAGGCTGGCCTGGAAATCCTCTGGCGTGTAAAGACGTGCCCCGGTCGCAGTCAAGCCACCTTGCCACCCCAAATCCATGACCCAGCCGACCAGCGGCTGCAGGATGGCGGCTGCCAGGAAACCGCCCATATTGGTGACGCTGGTCGACATTCCGGAGAGCAGTGGTGGATTGACTTCCTTGGCGCAGGTCCAGGTCAGCGTGAAACTGGCAGAAACCAGACCCATCAGCGCAAACAGCGCGTAGCTCAAGCTCAGGGGCAAGGTGCTGCCGGAAAGCCAGATCAGCCAGATCAAGGCATACAGATGACTACTCACCACCAGCACCGGTTTTCGCCGACCAAGGCGGTCGGAGAGCGTACCGACAAACACACTGCCCAGGGCAAAAGCAGCGAACAGGAGACTCACATGATTGGCCGCAACGACGCGGGTCAGATGGTGCACCTGGGTCAGAAAAGGGGTGGCCCACAAGCCGGCAAAAGCCAGGAAGCTGCCGCAGATGCCGAAATTCACCGCGACCACCGGCCAGGTATCGCGGTTTCCGAGAACCGACAGCAAACCGGAAAGCACCACTGTCCGGTCGAAGCGAGGTTTAACTGCGGTTGCCGGCAAACCTTGGGTATCGTCTGACGGCTCGCGCAACAAGTACCAGCAAGCCACGCCCAGGAGCAGCGATACGGCCGCCAGGCCGATGAAGACGCCGCGCCAACCGGTGATCTGGGCCAGCCAGGAGAGTGGCGCGCCGGCCAGCACCGATCCCAGATTGCCGATCAGCACGCTGAGTCCAACCAGGCTGGCAAAACGGCGTTCATCGAACGAGACGGCGATGATCTTGAGCATGGCGATGAAAGTCACTGAAACGCCCAGCCCGATCAGCGTCCGGCCGAGCAGGGCCAGGTCCAGATTCGGCGCCATGCCGAACAACAGACTCCCGACGCCACCGACCAGTCCGCCGAGCAGGAGAATCAGGCGCGGCCCGAGCGTATCGACGAGAATGCCGGTGGGTACCTGCATCACCGTATAAACATAAAAGTAGGTTGCCGCCAGCACGCCCAGCGATGACGCCGTGGTGTTGAATGCCAGGATCAGGTCCGGCGCGATGCCGACCGGCGCAAAGCGCTGAAAAAACGACAGGACGTACGCCGCAACCACCCCGCCCAGAGCCAGAACACGGCGGCGACGCTGCCGCCGGACCAGGTCGGCCAGGTCGCTCATCGTGCGGCGGCTGCGGGTGATCCCGATGGACGGGAGGCAAGCGCTGCCAGGGCCCGGCAAGGGAGTTTCACGACAGCCCCCGGCTGTTCAGATCACGCGCCAGCGCCCGGTCGACCTTGAGAATGTGGTTGACCAGCCAATCGCGGATGAAGCCCATCAGCTCGACCGAGATCGTTCCACCGTCTTCGTACTGGCGCTTGAACTTCGAGACCTCGGCAATCAGCTTGCGATGGGCGTCCAGGTGCGCCGCACGGTCTGGGTAGCTGTGCTTCTCCATCAACTTCTCTTCGAAGCCGAAATGATTGACCGTATAGTTGACGAGTTCGTCGAGAATCAAGCCGCAGGCAGCCTTGCCTGCGCCGGTGAGCATGGCATTGTTCAGGCGGTTGGCGATTTCGATCAATACCTGATGCTGGCGATCAATCTCGGCATGTCCCACGGCCAGGGCACTCGACCAGGCCATCAGCGGCTTGACCGCAGCCTGACCCCGAGTCACCACTGGCCGTCCATGGTTGTCCAGCTCGCCGATATTGAAGCGTTGCACCATCGAGAACATTGCGCTGGATGCCTGTTCCAGGTCGGCCGCCGATTGCAGCGACTGTTTGATCACATTTTCGGTCTGTCCTGAAGCATTCATCACCTCATCCACATTGCTGACAATGTCTTCGATCAGGCGTGTCTGATCGCGGGTGGCCTGCGACAGCGCGTTCATTTTCTGGAGGGTGTCCTGCGCCTGTTCTTCGATGGCCCGCAAGGTATCGGCAGCGGAGTTGGCCTGCGTGACGCCGCTGGCAATGACCGGCGCCGCTGCCTGCATGCCTGCCACGGCACTTTCGGTATCGGTCCGGATGCCCTGCAGGATGCCGCCGATCTCACTCGTCGCCTTGCTGGTTCGCTCGGCCAGCTTGCGAACCTCGTCAGCCACGACCGCGAAGCCGCGCCCCTGTTCGCCGGCGCGCGCGGCCTCGATGGCCGCATTGAGCGCCAGCAGGTTGGTCTGGTCGGCGATTTCCCTGATCACCTTGGCCATCTGTCCGATTTCGCTGGTACTGGCCACCAGCCGGGAAACCTGCTCCGACGAAACCGCAACCGTATCGGCGATGGCCTGCATCTCGACGGCGACCTTCGCCGCCACATGGGCGCCATCATGGGCGCGTCGCGCCACCTCGTTGGCACCGTCTTCGGTCGCATGCACCAGCCCATTCACCACCTCGACGCTTGCCGAAACGTCGGTAATCGCCGAACGGGTGTGGCTGACGGCACCGGCCTGCACCTGGGTCGCCAGGTTGATCTCATTGGACTCGGCGGAAAGGCGTTCGATACTTGCCTGCACCTTGTTGGCGTTGAGGAAGATGGCGCGCAGCATTTCCTTGAGGCTGCTTTGCATGTGCGCGAGAACGAACATGAGACTGCTCCGGTCATTCTTTTGCAGGGATATCGCCTGTGTCAGGTCGCCCTCGGCAATCCTGCTGGACACGCCCAGCGCGAGGCGGGGTTCGCCACCGAACTCGCTGACGATGCTTTTCCTGACCAGCCAGTTGCTCAACAGCAGAATGCAGGTCGCAGCTATCGCCAGGAACACGCTGTGGGTCGCCTCCTCCCGGAAAATCCGTTCGATATCATCAATGTAGATGCCGGAACCAACAGCCCAGCCCCAGGGTTCGAATTTCTTGACGTAGGACAGCTTGGTAAACAGTTCGCTGCTCACTCCGCCACCTGCGAGTGGCTTGGGCCAGAGGTATTCGACATAGCCTTCGCTCGCCTGGTCGAGCACCTCGGCGAAGCTGACAAACAGATTCTTGCCTTCCACCCTGATTTTTGCGCCGCTCAACCCGGCCTGCAGGGAAATGGCCTTGTTGAAACGGGTCTCATCGAGCACTTTGCCATCAAGCGCCGGGACCGTCGGGTGCATCACCATTTTCGGCACCGGCTTGCCGAGGTCGTTGATCCAGAAGTACTCGGTCTTTTCGTAACGCATTCGTTTGAGCGTTGCAATGGCCTGCTGCCTGGCTTCATCCTCGCTCAGCGTGCCGGCTTTTTGCAGGGCGTGGTAATGATCCAGGACGCCGACCGCTGCCTCAACCAGATGCCTGGTTTTGACCTGACGGTCCTGGTAAAGCAGGGCATGCATCGACCACAGGCTTTCCCAGACGATCAGCAACATGGCCAGCAAGGCCAGAACGGCGCTCACGATCAGACGGTTCATCAGACTCAGGCGGCGCAATGCAGCGATCATTTCAATCCTCCATTCTTATACTTGAAATTGATCAATCGGCGATGCTGTACCAATCGAACGAAAGATGCAACAGTCAGGGCAGGGGCTTAGTGATTTTCGCAAAACGCCATGCCAAGAGTCATCGCAGGCTCAGGGCCAGCAAAACAAGCCAGAAAACGCGCCGGCAGACGGCGCGGCGGCTGATCGTAGAAGCGAAAACGCGCGACGCCGCTGCCGTCTGCCACGGCGACCGGCCGACCCGCATCGTCCTGGCCGGTGATCAGGATGGCATAATGGCGCAGTGACCGGGATCATGCGGCGCAACGCTTTGCCGGGATGGCCACGCGCCATGCGGCGATTGACTGCCGCACCCAATGCCGGAGATACTCCCGGACGTTGCGTTGATTTTCCAATCCTTTCGCGCTGCCGACGGTATGACGTCGACTCACGGGGAGGACCACCTGCCAGCCGAAATTCACCATCAGAGACTGAAAAATGAAGAATCCGCCTGTCCGACACCACCGCAACGTGTCGTCGTCCGTCCGGGCGATGCTCGGGCGCATCTTGTCGTGCCTGGTCGCCGTCCTGTCGATGGCTGGCGCGGCCCTGGCGGAACCCGTCCGGATCGGCGGTACCGGGGTCGGCAGCGCGCTCTTCGAGCGCCTGGTGCAGGAATACCGGAAATCGACGCCCGGCGCCGAGATCAACGTGATCATGCCGCCCCTGGGCTCGAATGGCGGCGTGCGGGCGCTGCGCGCCGGCGGGCTGGAGATCGCGCTGCTCGGGCGCGGGCCGACGGCCGACGAGTCGGCCCAGCTTCAGGCCGAGACCTACGCCCGCACGCCCCTCGTCATCGCGGTCAATGGTCCCCACGCGCCGCGGCTGTCCTTTCGCGAGCTGGCCGACATCTACGCCGGGCGGCGGACGCAGTGGGAGGACGGAACGCCGATTCGCCTCGTCATGCGCAGCAAGAACGAAAGCGACATGCTGATCCTGCGCGGTATGGCACCCGAATTGAACGAGGCGGTGGACGCCGCCTACCTGCGCAAGGGCCTGTTGTACGCGGACAACGACCTCGACGCCATCGACCTCATCGCGCGCCTGCCGGGCGCCATCGGCCCGACCACTTTGGGGCTCGCCCGACTGGACGGGCGGCGCGTCAATCCGGTCGTCGTCAACGGCGTCGAAGCCAGCGACAAGACGATTGCCAGCGGGGGCTATCCCTGGATGAAGCCGATCGTGGTGGCCACCTCGGCCGCCCCCAACGCGGCGGTGAAGGGCTTTCTCGGTTTCGCCAGATCGGAAAGAGGGCGTCGGCTTGCCGCCGGCTGGGGCTTCTTTCCGATCGCGCCGTGACTGAAGGCATCGATCCGCGTCTGCGGCGCCTGTTAAGCGCGCTGACCGGCGCCGTCGCGCTGCTCGTCTTCGTCGTGCCGCCGCTGGGCTACTTCTTGATCGGCTGGGAAGGCCTCGCGCAGCGTCTGGAAACCGCCGCCAGTGCTCAGGCCGTGTTGCTGGGGCGGACCATCGCGCGCAATCCCGGCGTCTGGCGCTATACCGCCGAACGGCTGACGGATTCCATCGACGAGATCGTCGGCGAGCACCCGGAGTGGGCGGTGACGATCCGCGACCTGCAGGGCGTCGAACTGGCGGCGATTCCGGCGCGGCCAGTGCCGCCGATCCGCGAGCGCACGCGGGCGGTCGTCCTGTCCGGCGAGCCCGTCGCCACCGTTACCGTGCAAGCCTCCGCGGCCCCGATCGTGCGGGATTCGGCGTTCATCATGATCGGCAGCGGCTTGCTCGCCTTCCTGCTCTTCGTGCCCCTGCGCCGGATGCCGCTCGAGGCCCTGCGCCGGGCGCAGGACGCGGTGGCCGACAGCGAGGCGCGCTTTCGCGACTTTACCGATTCGGCATCCGACTGGTTCTGGGAAATGGATGCCGACCTGCGCTTTTCGTATTTCTCGCCCAATACCGACCGGGTTCTCAACGTCGACTCGGCGAGCTTCATCGGCCGGCGCCGCCCCGATCTGGCGATTCCCGAGATGGTCGAGCCCGCCGTCTGGGCGGCTCATCTGGACGATCTGGCGCATCATCGGCCGTTTCGAGACTTCGAGTACGTCCTGCGCGGCGTCGATGGCGAGCCGCGCTGGATCCGGATCAGCGCCAAACCGGTGTTCGCCGCAGACGGCGGCTTTTGCGGCTATCGAGGCATCGGCCTGGAAATCACCCCGGCCAAGAAGAAGGAGTTGGCCGAACGGGTAAACAAGGAGAACGCCGAGCGCAAGTACGCGATCGCCCGTGTGCTGCAGGGTGTTGACCGGCCGCTGGACGAGCGGCTCGACGAAGCCCTCGGCATCTTGAGGCAGGCGATGCCCGGCCGGGCGGCCGCTGGCGCCGGCCTGCTGGCGCGCGATGCGGTCACCGGCGCCCTGCAGCCGATGTGCCTCAGCGCCGGATGGCGACTGCCGGCGACGCTCGAGAGCCGCTACGCGCACCCGCAACCGGGCGCCGGAATCGCCTTCCTGGAATCCGGCGGCGACCTGCCGGGCGGCTACGCGGTGCCCCTGCTGCACGGCGGCGCGGATCTGGGCGTCATCTTCCTCGCGGGCGAGCCGCAGACGGGAAATCCCGAGTTTCTGCATTTTCTCGGCCAGATCGGCGAACTGTTCGCGCTGGCGCTGGCCAACGCCGCCGCCGCCCGGCTGCTCGAGGAAGCCAAGGAGCATGCGCTGGCGGCCAGTCGCGCGAAGAGCGAGTTTCTCGCCAACATGAGCCACGAGATCCGCACGCCGATGAATGGCGTCATGGGCATGACCCATCTGCTGCTCGATACCGAACTCGATCCGACCCAGCGCAGCTATGCCGAAACGGTGATGAAGAGCGCCGATTCGCTGTTGCAGATCATCAACGACATCCTCGATTTTTCGAAGGTCGAGGCAGGCAAGATGGAGATCGAGGAGATCGATTTCTCGGTGCGCGCCGTCGTTTCGGAAGTCATGGACCTGCTCCGCTACCGGGCCGAGGAGAAAGGGCTCCAGTTCGGCTGGCAGGTCGCCGCCGACGTTCCCGACCGCCTGAGCGGCGACCCCGGGCGGCTGCGGCAGATCCTCGTGAACCTGCTCGGCAACGCGATCAAGTTCACCCGCCGCGGCGAAGTCGATGTTTCGGTGACGCTCGCGCCGGCGAGTCCGGCTGACAAGCCGCGACTGCGCTTCGCCGTACGCGACACCGGCATGGGGATCGCGCCCGAAAAGCGCGGGGATCTGTTTCAGTCGTTCTCGCAACTCGACAGCTCGACGACGCGGCGCTTCGGCGGTACTGGCCTGGGCTTGGCGATCTGCCAGCGCCTGGTGAGTCTGATGGGCGGCGAGATCGGCGTCGACAGCGCGGTCGGCGTCGGCAGCACCTTCTGGTTCGTCGTCGACTTCCTGCCGGCGTTCGCGCCGCTCCCGGCGCGCCCGGACGCCGCGCCGGAGCCGGGCGCGACGCGGCTCGAAGCGTCGCAAATGGCGGGCAAACGGGTTCTCGTGGTGGAGGACAATTCGTTCAACCAGCTCGTCGCGCTGGCCCTGCTCGATCACCTGGGCGTCGCCGCCGACGCCGTCGCCAACGGTTTCGAGGCCATCGAGGCATTGCAACGCATCGACTACGACCTGGTGCTGATGGACTGCCAGATGCCCGAGCTGGATGGCTACGAGGCCACCGTCCGCATCCGGGCGGGGGCGGCCGGCGAGGCGAGGCGCACGATACCGATCATCGCGATGACGGCGAACGCCATCAAGGGCGACCGCGAGCGCAGTATCGAGGCCGGCATGAACGACTACCTGACGAAACCGGTTGAAACGGCGCGCCTGGTGGCGGTATTGCGGCACTGGCTGGGCGCGCCGGCGGCGACCGAGCCGGCGGTGGCGACGACGCCCGCGGGATCGGCGTACCGTCCGCATCTGCTGCTCGAGACGCTGTCAGGCAACCAGGAAGCGGTGAACCGTATCCTGCAAATGTATTGCGACCAGGTGCCCGGCGCGCTGAAGGAATTCGGCGACGCGCTGGCCGCGGCCGATGCGCCGACCTCGCGCCGAATTGTGCACACCATGAAGAGCGGAGCCAGGGCGGTTGGCCTGGAGGCGCTGGGTACCCTGGCTCAGGAGATCGAGGATTTGTGCGCCAATGGCGATCTGGTCGCGGCCACGGCCAGGCTGCCCGCGCTGACGCGCGAGGTCGAGGCCCAGTTACCGTTGCTGCTGAACTATATCAACGACGACCATAAACGGCAGAGATGTTGATTAAGCAATTTTCCGGGTTGCAAAGAAGGCGCACTGGTGACCGTGCAAGGTATCGATCTTGAGGAGGCCGGGGACAACAATCGGAGTGATGGCCCTCCCTTTTGATAAGATGAACGGTGCGTGTCTCAAAAGAGTGGTGCCGAAGCTCTGCAGCCACTTTCGTGTTCCAATACAAAGAGTAAAAGGTAGGCAAAGTACCAATCAGGCTCCGAAGTTGCCGGAAGAGGGCAGGAGTATTATTCTGCAGCGGCCAGGCTCGTGCCATTTGGGGAGTCGCCGTTGCTGCTGGGAGAAATGGGAATGATCAGAAAATTAGTCTTGCCGGTACGAAAACTGCTGAGCGGGACGCTGAGAAAGCTGTTCAATTTTCTCCCGCGGGAAAGGCGCTTCGCTGTTTACCGTAATTTCGTCGATTGCGATCCTGCGCCGAATGCCAGCCTCGAGTTGAAGATCGCGGATACCGAAGAGGAACTCGAAGCCTGCTTCACCCTGCTTCACGACGCCTACGTGGGCAGCAAATTCATGAAGCCTGATCCCTCCGGGATGCGTGTCACCATTTATCACGCTTTGCCGACGACCACGACCCTGTGCGCAAAATATGACGGAGAGGTAGTCGGTACCCTGTCCCTGATCAGGGAGAGTGTCTTGGGCTTTCCCCTACAGCGCATCTTCGATCTGACCGCACTGCGGGAAAAGAAAGGGAACATTGCCGAAGTATCGGCCTTGGCGATACATCGCCGATTCCGCCGAACAGGCGGCAGCATTCTCTTCCCGCTGATGAAATTCATGTACGAATACTGCACCACCTTCTTTGATACCCGACACCTCGTAATTGCGGTCAATCCCAGCCATATCGAGATGTACGAATCGCTGCTGTTCTTCAAACGCCTGACACAGAAGGTGGTCGAGAATTACGATTTCGTGAATGGCGCACCCGCTGTCGGAGCCACCCTGGACCTCAGTACCGCCCCGGAGATTTTCCGGAAACACTATTCGTCCAAACCGCCCAAGCGAAACCTCTACGCCTTCTTCACCGAGGTCAAGCTGCCCAACATCAAGCTGCCGCCACGCCGTTTCTATACCACCAACGATCCGGTACTGACCCCCGAATTGCTCGATCACTTTTTCAATGTGCGGACGAAGGTTTTCATGCAGCTCAGTGATCGCAAGAAAAAATTGCTGCACAAGATTTACGATCTGCCGGCGTACCGTGCGGTTCTGCCACCCGTTCCCGGGGAGAATCAGGAGGCTGCGGTCGAGAGGAGTCACCGGCGCTTTTCGATCAGATGCCCGGCAAAGTTTTTGTTGCCGGTGCTCGATGCGGCGCCCTGCAGGCTGCGCCTCGAAATCTTCGAACTCTCTCGCTACGGTTTTCGGGCACACTCACAGGAAAGCATTCCCCTCGACGTTTGGGGTGAGGCGATCATTCAGCTGGGTCCCTCGGAAGTATCACAAATCTACGTATTGGCGACGAGAGAGTCGGCAAACGGGATTTATGACTTCGAACTGGGCGAGCCGGACCTGATCTGGCGCAAGTTCGTCAATGCCCTGTACCGCGGCAGCACCCAGGCTGACCTTGAAAACGCGACGCGCTTCATGACCGGATGAGAGGGCTCCAGTTCGCTTGCAACCCGTGGCCGGGTTACATTAACGTCAGTTCGGGATAAGTTTGGGGGATTGAGAAAGCCGACGGA
>NZ_JDSS02000045.1:21831-23568 GCF_000584955.1 Candidatus Accumulibacter vicinus | reverse complement strand
TGTTAACGCTAATTTTTTGGCTTCGTTATCCCGAACTGACGTTACATTAAAGCTGCAAAGAGGCATCCTGTCGGCACCCGCTTGGCGCATGGCCGGCCGCCTGCAGGCGTCGGCGGTAATGCGCGGGGGCGATACCGGTCCATCTCACGAAAGCCCGGTAGAAGGCCGCGCTGTCGGCAAAACCCAGTTCTGCGGCCACTGCTGCCAGCGCCTGCCTGGTCTTGGCGAGCCGGTTGATCGCCAGGTCGCGGCGCAAGGCATCCTTGATCGCCTGAAAGCTTGACCCCTCTGCTTGCAGCCGGCGGTGTAGCGTGCGGGGCGACAAATTCAGGGTGCGCGCGACCTCGGCGAGTGAACTCGACACCGGTAGCGCGTCGCGTAGCGCGTTGCGTACGCGCAGAACGATCTCTCGGTCACGACGGTATAGGGTGGTCAGCTTGCCTGGCGCGCCTTCGAGGAAGCTTTGCAGCGCGGCCTCGTCGCGACGGATCGGCAGATCCAGCAGGTTGGCAGAAAAGACGGCGGTGAGCCTATCCGCGTCAAAGGTCGAGTGGGCAGTGTAGATCAGCGCATAATCCTCGGCATGGCCCGGACGAGGGTAAGGGAAAGCCACCGAATCGAGAACGATGCTGCGCCCTACCAGCCAGGAAAAAAGTCCGTGCAGCAGGCGCAATAGCCATTCGAAGGCGAAAACCCGTCCGATCACGAGCGGGCGATTTTCCACGATGGACAGGCATGCCTGTTCGGGGTGGCTATCGAGACGGACACCGAGGTCGGGCAGCAGCAAGCGCAGGAAGCGGATGCTGCGTCCGATGGCCTCGGCCAGCGTCGGTGCGGTGATGGTGCTGCGGCAGAGGAACTCGAAAGTGCCGGATCTGATCGGCATCGAGAAGAGTCCAAAGCCTTCATCGTCGAGTTCGCTGTTGATCCGGTTGTAAAGATCGGCGTAGCGGTCGACCGGAATGCGGGCGCTTGGATCATTCAAGACCTGCGCAGCAATGTGGGCGCTTTCGAGGAGCCGGGCGGTATCCCGGCCCGCATGCTGAAGACCCGCCAGCATTCCCTGCACGAAGGCAATGGCCACGGTCGCGCGTGCCGGAGCGGGAAGTGCGGCAGATGGCGTGGCCTTCCTGGTCATCTCCTTGGCAGTCTTCTCAGGGTATGGCATGGGCTTCTCGCAAGGCTGTGTATTGACGGGGAATTTCAAGTTGGCAATATATACATTGTTGGCGGCGTATTGGGGAATGGCTTTATTGGCGTCAACTTCCTACCATGTGCGTCCTTGTACAATTTCCGGTATCCAGGACAATTCCAGGATAATCTTTGTGGAGCGCGAACGACATGACCGACCTTTCCATTGCCAAGAAGCTTCTGCCCTACAAGCCCAAGCACAAGGTGCGCTTTGTCACCGCCGCCTCCTTGTTTGACGGGCATGACGCATCGATCAACATCATGCGCCGAATTCTGCAGTCGACAGGTGCCGAGGTCATCCATCTCGGCCACAACCGTTCGGTGCAGGAGATTGTGAACGCCGCACTGCAGGAGGATGTGCAGGGAATCGCCATCACCTCCTACCAGGGGGGGCACGTCGAGTTCTTCAAATACATGATCGACCTGTTGAAGGCCGGGGGCGGTGAGAACATCCAGGTCTTCGGCGGTGGCGGCGGGGTCATCGTGCCGAGCGAGATCGACGAATTGCACGCCTACGGTGTGGCGCGCGTCTACTCACCGCAGGAT
>NZ_JDSS02000045.1:0-21405 GCF_000584955.1 Candidatus Accumulibacter vicinus | reverse complement strand
CCGCCGCAAGCTGGCGCAGATCATCAGCGCCCTGGAAAACGGTGCCTACCCTGAAGCACTGCGCAAGAAAATCCTGCACGCCGCGGACGGACTCAAGGTGCCGGTACTCGGGATCACCGGCACCGGCGGTGCCGGCAAGTCTTCGCTGACCGACGAGCTGGTGCGCCGCTTCCGGCTCGATCAGGGCGACACCCTCAAGCTGGCGATCGTATCGATCGACCCCTCGCGCAAGCGCACGGGTGGCGCGCTGCTCGGCGACCGCATCCGCATGAACGCCATCGAACATCCGAACATCTACATGCGCTCATTGGCAACACGCGAAACGGGCTCCGAGGTGTCTGCCGCGCTGCCCGAGGTGATCGCCGCCTGCAAGCTGGCCGGCTTTGATCTCGTGATCGTCGAAACTTCAGGGATCGGGCAGGGCAACGCTGCGATCGTGCCCCTGGTCAATGTCTCGCTCTACGTGATGACCCCCGAGTTCGGTGCCGCTTCGCAACTCGAGAAGATCGACATGCTCGACTTCGCCGATTTCGTGGCCATCAACAAATTTGACCGCAAGGGTGCCGAGGATGCGCTGCGTGACGTGCGCAAGCAATACCAGCGCAACCACGAGGCCTTCAGCCAGAGCCCGGACGAAATGCCGGTATTTGGCACGATGGCGGCACGCTTCCACGACGACGGGGTGACCTCTCTCTATCAGGCGATGGCATCCAAATTGCACGCGCTGGGTTTGAAGTTGAAAAAAGGCAGGCTGCCGCTGATCAGCGTTCGACAATCGTCGAACCAGCGCGCCATCGTTCCGGCGAAGCGCGTGCGCTACCTGGCCGAAATTGCCGAAGCCGTCCGCAATTACCACGCGCATACCGCCGCGCAGGCAGAGATCGCTCGCCAGCGACAGTCCCTGAGAACCGCCAAGAGCCTGTTTGAAAGCTGCGGCAAACCGGCCGACGACTTTGCCGAACTGATTACCTGGAAAGACGGGCAACTCGACGCCCGGGCAAGGAAACTGCTGGACATGTGGCCCAAGACCGTCGAGCTCTACGCACAGGACGAATACGTGGTCAAGATTCGCGACAAGGAGGTCCGTACCCGTCTCACCAACACCTCGCTCTCGGGAACACGCATCCGCAAGGTCTCCCTGCCGACCTATAAGGATGATGGCGAGGTGTTGCGTTTCCTGATGAAGGAAAATGTCCCGGGTTCCTTCCCATTTACCGCCGGCGTCTTTGCGTTCAAACGCGAGAACGAGGATCCGACGCGCATGTTTGCTGGCGAGGGTGACGCCTTCCGTACCAACCGCCGCTTCAAGAAGGTTTCCGAAGGCATGCCCGCAAAGCGCCTATCAACCGCCTTCGACTCGGTCACCCTCTATGGTTGTGACCCCGATGCCCGACCGGACATCTACGGCAAGGTCGGAAACTCCGGTGTTTCGATCGCCACGCTCGACGACATGAAAGTCCTGTTTGATGGTTTCGATCTGTGCGCACCGACCACCTCGGTATCACTGACCATCAATGGTCCGGCGCCGATCATCCTGTCGATGTTCTTCAACGCCGCGATCGACCAGCAGGTCGACAAGTTTCGTGTCGATAACGACCGCGACCCGACCGAAGATGAAATACAGAAAATTCGCGTCTGGGTACTGGCCAATGTACGCGGCACGGTTCAGGCCGATATCCTGAAGGAGGATCAGGGACAGAATACCTGCATCTTCTCGACGGAATTCGCGCTCAAGATGATGGGCGACATCCAGGAGTTCTTCGTCCATAACCAGATCGGCAACTTCTATTCGGTGTCGATTTCCGGTTATCACATTGCCGAAGCCGGCGCCAATCCGATTTCGCAGTTGGCTTTCACGCTGGCCAATGGCTTTACCTATGTCGAGACCTATCTGGCACGCGGCATGCATATCGACGATTTTGCACCGAATCTGTCGTTTTTCTTCAGCAACGGCATGGACCCCGAGTATTCGGTCATTGGTCGTGTCGCCCGCCGCATCTGGGCCGTGGCGATGAAGAACAAGTACGGCGGCAACGAGCGCAGCCAGAAACTGAAATACCACATTCAGACTTCCGGTCGCTCGCTCCATGCCCAGGAAATGGCATTCAACGACATTCGCACCACGCTGCAGGCGCTGATTGCCATCTACGATAACTGCAACTCGCTGCATACCAATGCCTACGACGAAGCGATCACCACGCCGACCGAGGAATCGGTGCGCCGTGCCATGGCCATCCAGCTGATCATCAACCGCGAGTGGGGATTGGCAATGAACGAGAACCCGAATCAGGGCTCTTTCATCATCGAAGAGCTGACTGATCTGGTTGAAGAGGCCGTATTGAAGGAGTTCGAAGCCATTTCCGGACGTGGTGGCGTCCTCGGAGCCATGGAAACCGGTTATCAGCGCGGCAAGATCCAGGAAGAATCCCTATACTATGAGCACAAGAAGCACGATGGCTCATTCCCGATCGTCGGCGTCAATACTTTCCGCAACCCGAAGGGCGACGCACCCATCGAAATCGAACTCGCACGCTCGACTGAAGACGAAAAGCAGTCACAATTGGCTCGCCTGCAGGGCTTCCAGTCGCGCAACGCAGCGGCTTCCGGGGCCATGCTCGAACGCCTGAAACAGTCCGTCATCGGCAACGAAAATGTTTTTTCGGTCCTGATGGACGCGGTTCGTGTCTGCTCGCTCGGTCAGATCACCGGGGCACTCTATGAGGTGGGCGGGCAGTACCGTCGCAGCATGTAGGTGATTTCGAGCAAAGAGACAACGCGAATCTGCCTGGTCCGACATGGTGAGACGACCTGGAACGTGGAAAAGCGCATCCAGGGGCAGATCGACATCGGCCTGAATGCGGCGGGCCTGTCACAGGCAGAAGCCGCGGCGTTGTGGCTGGCTGGTGAGCCGGTGACGGCGCTTTACAGCAGCGACTTGCTACGCGCCCGCCAGACCGCCGAGCGCATCGCCGTCAGCCTGAAGCTGCGCCCAACCGTGCGGTCGGAGTTCCGTGAGCGGCGCTATGGCATTTTTGAAGGATTGACCTACGATGAATCGCGTACCAGGTACCCGGCCGAGTACCTGGCGTTTGAACGACGCGTGCCGGATTTCGTCATTCCACAGGGCGGGGAGAGCCTGCAGCAACTCTCCGAGCGCGTTCGCGCCGGCCTGCAACGGATTGCCATCGATCATCTCGGCCAGACGGTTGTCGTCGTCACCCATGGCGGCGTCCTCGATATCGTCAACCGCCTGGTTCGGGGACGCCCTTTGAGCAATCCGCGTGACTTTCTGATTCCCAACGCCGGGATCAACTGGGTGAGCGTCCGTGACGACTGCTGGCGCCTGGAAGCCTGGGGCGAGACCGGGCATCTGGCCATGGTCGGGCTGGACGAAATGCCGTAGCGATAGGCTGCTGCTGCACGCCAGCTCAACCGGTGATGTATTTTGCCATTTGCTGGATGATGAACTGCTGTTCGCAGATTGTTTCCTTGACTACATCGCCGATGGAAACGATCCCGAGGACTTTGCCCTCGTCGTCGAGAACCGGCAGGTGGCGGATGTGTTTGTCCGTCATGATCGCCATGCATTCGTCGACCGTCCGGTCGGGCGTCACATAGAGCACCTTGTCCGTCATGATTGCGCGCACCGGCGTGTCTTTCGACGCCTTGCCGAAGAGAATCACCTTGCGGGCGTAATCACGCTCGGAGAAGATCCCGACGAGCTGCTCATTATCGAGCACGAGGAGCGCTCCAACGTTGGCATCGGACATCACCTGCAAGGCGTAAAATACAGGATCATCGGGCGAGACGGTCACCAGTGGCCCGTTTTTACTGGCGAGGATTTGCCTGAGAGTCTTCATGAAGCGTCCTTTCGGGTCTTGGAGTCACAGCATGATAGAGGGTCAGCCGCTCCTTGCCAAGGAGTATGGCGGAACATCCGACAACAAGGCGGTACGGGGGGCGCGCCGCATGACGGTCTAGCGCAGACCGGCTGCGTACTCGGCGATGGCGTCGATCTGGCGGTCGGAAAGCTTGCCGGCGATGGTTCGCATCACTTTTTCCGCATCGTTGGCTCGCTCATGACTGCGAAAGATTTTCAACTGATTGGCCGTGTACTCTGCATACTGCCCCGCCAGCCGCGGATATTGCGCCGGCAGACCAGCGCCAGCCGGACCATGGCAACCGGCACAGGCCGGGATGCCTTTCTCGAAGTCCCCTCCGCGCCATAGCGTTTTGCCTTCAGCCAACAGCTTTTCTTCCTTGGCCGCCGAAGGTTTCATCTTTTGCTGCGAGAAGTACACCGACAGACTCTTCATGTCTTCGTCTGATAGCGCCGCAACCATACCGCCCATGATCGCGTTATTACGTATCGCCGGTTTCCCGTCGACCGCCTTGAAATTGCTCAACTGCTTGTAGAGATACTCGGGAATCTGGCCGGCAAGGATTGGATTGGCCGGTGCCGGGCTGTTGCCATCGGCCCCGTGACAGGCAACACACATGCCCTCAGCGATTTCCTTGGCTTTGGTCAGGTCAACCTTGGCCTTTGCCTGTTCTGCTGCGAAAGCGGAGAAACTGGCGGCCAGGAGAACCGCGAGTGTCGTTGTACGAATCATGTCCAAACTCCCAAAGACAACAATGAACTGATCTGAGGCCGGAGAAGCGATGCAACAAAGCTGATATTCTATATCAGTTTGCTGTTCGGACGCGCACCCGTCATCCCATAGAAACCATCCACTACCTACCTCACACACTCTTCCCGGGTTCATTCATGCCTCTCTTCCAGCAGGCGGTCTTTCACACGACAGTTGCCCACTTGCGTGATCTGCCGACCGATTCTCAATGCGAAATCGCTTTCGCAGGTCGTTCCAATTCCGGCAAGTCGTCGGCGATCAACACCCTGGCCAATCATTCCCGGCTGGCTTTCGTTTCCAAGACGCCGGGGCGTACGCAGCATCTGAACTATTTTCGGATCGAAGACGGCAAGTACTTCGTCGACCTGCCCGGCTACGGTTTTGCCAAGGCACCCGAGGAAATCCGTTCGCAATGGGAGGGTCTGCTGGCCCCCTATCTGCGGCACCGTGTGGCATTGTCTGGCCTGGTCCTGATCATGGATAGTCGCCATCCGCTGACCGAACTGGACCTGCAGATGCTGCGCTGGTTTGCGCCGACCGGAAAACCTGTCCATGTGCTGCTCTCCAAGGCCGACAAGCTCTCCCGCCAGGAGCAGATACTCGCATTTCGCGAGGTACAGAAGGTGCTGCAGGAGATTGGCGGCAACTGCACCCTGCAACTGTTCTCAAGCTTGAACAGGTCGGGGGTGGCGGAGGCGGAAGTGGTTCTTGGCGGTTGGCTTGGTCTGGCGAGGAAACCGAAGCCATCGCCGCAGACCGGTCTGGCCACCGAGAAAGCGGCCCGTCCGAAGAAGCGCAGTGCCATCGGCTGGGGTGCCCGCAGCCATGCCGGGAAGCGCTAAAAAAAGCCCCCGGCAAGGGGGGCCGGGGGCAGGATGTGCCTTAAGGAATAAGGCACCCGCTCAGGGAGGTGAAGCGGGAGATGGCGTAGCCACCTACATACTAAGAGTGAGTCTCGGTACGGCCAGTTCCCAGGAAACGGACTTTTTTCATCAATTGTATCTATCTGACCATGACCCATTCTAGTATCTTATACCCCATGGATTACCAGGCAAAATTTCCTGCAACACGCATGCGGCGCATGCGCCGAGACGATTTTTCGCGCCGTCTGATGCGCGAATCGCGGCTGACCGTCGATGACCTGATTTACCCGGTGTTTATGCTCGAAGGCACCCAGCGTGTTGAGCCAATTCCCTCGATGCCGGGTATTGAGCGGCAGAGCCTGGATCGGCTGCTGAAAACAGCCGAGCAGGCGCTCGCACTGGGCATCCCGGCTTTGGCCCTGTTTCCGGTGATCGACTCCACCCACAAGACGGCAGGTGCCGAAGAAGCCTACAACCCGGATGGCTTGGTGCCGCGTGCAGTGACCGCACTGAAAAAAGAGTTCCCCGAGCTTGGGGTGATGACCGATGTTGCCCTTGATCCCTATACCAGTCATGGGCAGGATGGCTTGATCAACGCGGACGATCCTCACGGCTACGTGCTGAACGACGAAACGCTCGTGGTTCTTGCCAGGCAGGCGCTGGTGCATGCGCAGGCGGGTGCCGATATCGTGGCCCCTTCGGACATGATGGACGGTCGCGTCGGCTACATTCGCAGCGAACTCGACGCCGCTCGGCAGATTCACACCCGCATCCTGGTCTACTCGGCCAAGTACGCATCAAGCTTCTACGGTCCTTTCCGCGACGCCGTCGGTTCGGCCGGCAATCTGGGCAAGAACAACAAGTACAGCTACCAGATGGATCCCGCGAACAGCGACGAAGCGCTGCGTGAAGTCGCCATCGACCTGGGCGAAGGAGCCGACATGGTGATGGTCAAACCGGGGATGCCTTATCTTGATATTGTCCGACGCGTCAAAGACACGTTCCAGGTACCCACCTATGTTTATCAGGTCAGTGGCGAGTATGCGATGCTCAAGGCCGCCGCGCAACTCGGCTGGCTGGACGAGCAGGCCTGCGTTCTCGAGAGCCTGCTGGCCTGCAAACGGGCGGGCGCGGACGGCATTCTGAGTTATTTTGCGCTTTCTGCAGCAGCCTGGCTCAATGCATCGGCCTGACTGAGGCCGGGCTGCGCGTGCGTACGCCAAAGCCCTCGTTGCGCCGGGCTCTCGACATAACGGAAAAAGAGTGCACCAACGGCAATGCTTGCCAACCAGGCAATGCACATCCCCGCCAGATTGACCCAGGGGTCGGGTGCTGCGAAGCGTGCGAAGAGACCATTGATCAGCAGGCAAATCGGGAAGTGGACAAGAAAGACCGAATAGGAAATCTGTCCGAGGTAAGCAATGAGCCGAGACCGGGGCCGGTCCTCGAGAAATCCGTAGATGCGTGCCAGACCGATCGCCAACGCCACCAAAAGCGCTACGGCAAGGCGTGGACGGTAGTCGAGCAGCAGCGCGATGGCCACCAGACCAACCATCGGCAGCAGCCAGACAGGCGTTTGTTTCCGATGGGTCGCCCAGTAGGTGACTATCCCGAGCGCGTAGGCCGCAAAGAAGTAGACCCCCCACATATCCCAGGCACCATCACGGTTGAAATGGTACAGTGATGCCAATGCCAGGGTGACGACCAGCAAGGCACTGACGGTGGGAATGCCCGTGCTGCTGCGCGCAATGGTCCGTGCCAGCCATAACACACCGACCAGGAGCGCGAATAGCTGAAAATCGATGGCGACGTACCAGACGCCTGCCGACAGGCCTTCGTAGCCCAGGATGCTTTGCAGCAGCAGCGCGTGCGCGACGACCTGCGGCAGCGTTGGCCGGCCGGGAATGGAATCATGCACCATCAACTCGCGCGCGATGGCCGCGCAGGCAAGGCCGATCAGCATGGCCGTGAGGTAGGGTACGACCAGTTTCAGGTAACGTTTCTGGACCAGATCAAGCGGATCGGTCGCAAGCAGCACGCCGGCGGGGGCAAGACTCCGCGCCGCCAGGAAACCGCTAATCACCAGGAAAACCTGTACGGCCATGCGCGCATCCTGACTGAACCAGCGGATCAGGTCGGGAGCCAGCAGGTAGGCATGATCAGACATCGGCCCATAAAAAGCCAGATGATGCAGAACGATCAGCTGACAGGCCAGGGCTTTCAGTGCATCGACGAATGCCAGTCGTGAAGGCATGCCAGGCCTGCGTATTTCAGTCATTGAGAAAGCACCTTTCGTACTCATCAAACGGCATCGGCTGGCCATGCAGGTAACCCTGCATTTCGTCGCATCCTGCACGGGTCAGAAATTCCTGTTGCGCCTCGCTCTCGACGCCCTCGGCAATGACCGTCAATTGCAGGCTGTGGGCAAGCGCAATCACCGCGCGCACGATGGCACAATCCTCGGTATCGCCGGGAAGTCCGAGAACAAAGCTCTGATCGATCTTGAGCTTGTTGAGTGGCAGACGTTTCAGATAGGCAAGCGAAGAGTAACCGGTACCGAAATCGTCGATGGCCAAGCTCAAGCCCATGGACTGTAGCTTGTCGAGCGTCTGCGCGCTGTTCTCGGCATGGCTCATGATGGCACTCTCGGTGATTTCGAGTTCGAGGAATTGCGCGGGCAGTTGCGAGGTCTCCAGGGTCTTGCGAGCAGTCTCCTGGATTCGGCCGCGTACGAATTCGACGCCGGAAACGTTGACCGACAGAACTCCCGGTCGACGACCCGCGGCGATCCATGCGGCCCACTGACCACCGGCAGTCTGTTGAACCCATTCACCGATCTGAACAATCAGTCCGGATTCCTCGGCCAGCCTGATGAATTCACTTGGCATCACCAGTCCGTGCTCAGGGCGCAACCAGCGTACCAGCGCCTCGGCCCCGAGCACCTTGCCGGTTTTCAGGGAAAATTGGGGTTGCAGATAGACCAGTAACTCGTCGCGCTCGACAGCGTGTCGCAGGTCGGTCTCCATCTGCAGACGCGCCAGCGAGGACTGCGTCAGCACCTTGGTGAAAAATTCATAGGCGTTGCGGCCACGCTCCTTGGCACGGTACATCGCGACATCGGCATTCTTCATCAGTGTCTCGGGGTCAGCGCCGTCATCCGGAAAGAGGCTGATGCCGATGCTGGCGCCGATGTAGAATTCCTGTTCGACGGTCACCGGAGAATTCTGCAGTGTATTGAGGATCTTCTCTGCGATGTACGAGACGGCGGCTGGATCGGCGATGTCCTCGATGATGATCAGAAATTCGTCGCCTCCGAGTCGGCCGACAGTATCCGCTTCTCGCATCAGTCTGCTCAGGCGCCTCGCCACTTCGCAGAGGACGCGATCGCCGACCTGGTGGCCGAGGGTGTCGTTGATGTTCTTGAAGCGATCGAGATCGATGAACAGGACGGCCAGCCCGGTCTCGTCGCGATGGGCACGCTGCAAGGCCTTGTGCAATCGGTCGCCAAGCAGCAAGCGGTTGGGCAGACCGGTCAGCGGATCGTGATGTGCCTGGTGGGCGAGTTGATCGTGGGCTTGCCGCAGGGCGGTGATGTCGGAGAAAACGCCGACATAGTGCGTGAGTTGTCCATCGGGGTCATGGACAGCGCTGATCGTCAGCGATTCCAGGAAAATCTGGCCGTCCTTGCGCCGGTTCCAGAGCTCACCCCGCCAGCGCCCACAATGGCCGAGAACCTGCCACATTTCCCGGTAAAAGGCTGCGTCCTGAAGTCCGGACTGCAGGATACGCGGGTTGCTCCCGATCACTTCATCCTCACGGTACCCGGTGATTTCGGTGAAAGCACGGTTCACGGCAATGATGCAGCCATCCGGTGCGGTGATGGTGATGCCTTCGGCGCTGCTGTCGAAGACCGTTGCGGCCTGTTGCAAGCGAGCCTCCATGCGCTTTCGTTCAGTGATGTCGAGCATCACGCCAACCAGACCGCTGTTGGCATCGCCAGGTTTGCCATAGGTGGCTTTGTGAAAGACCACGTCACGCATGCTGCCGTCCGCGTGCGGAATTTTCGCTTCGTGCACTTGAGAACCCGTCTGCCGGAACAATTCCTCGTCGGCAGTCTGGTAGCGGTCAGCCAGCTCGCGGGGGGCAAGGTCGTAGACGGTGGCGCCGATGACCTCACTGCGTGACCGGCCGACGAGCTCGAGAAAGGCCTGATTGCATCCGAGATAAAGCCCTTCCCGATTCTTGTAGAAGACCGGGCCGGGAATCGCCTCGATCAACTGGCGCATGAAATGGAGCTGTTGCGACAATTCGAGGGTGCGTTCGGCCACCCGCTGCTCGAGTTCGAGATGACTTTGCCGTAGCGCTCGTTCGGCCGCCCGCTGTGCCGTCACATCCTCGAAGGTCCAGATCCAGGTTTCGCCTTCCTGATGATCGCCAATGATACGGCCAATCACATGCACCCAGATCGGCGTGCCGTCGCGCCGGCAATACAGGAGTTCGCCGTCAAAGGTGCCGCCAGTCGCCGCAGCGTTCCCGTAGGCCAGGCGGCCGGCCTCTTCCCAAGCCTCCTGGCTGGCGAACAGGATGCGCGTCGAGAGTCCCTGCAGGCCCCCTGGCGGGTAGCCGAAAATCTCCTCGCAACGGCGATTGCAGCGCAGGAAGGTGCGTTCGCGCTGGTAGGAAATTCCGATCATCGCGTTGTCAAAGATCAGCTGCTGTTCCCAGAGGCTTTCCACCAAGGCCTCTTCAGCCGCCCGACGTGCGGTGACGTCCTCGTACAGCCAGACATGGCCTTTGTCCGGGTTGGCCGGGTCAATCAGACTGCCGGTTGCCTGGCACCAGATCGGGCTACCATCGATCTTGCAGTACTCTATTTCGGCGACGAATTTTCCGGATTCATCGATCCCCTTGTACGCCCGTTCGCCTGCTTCGCTCCAGGCGGCTTCGCTGGAGAAAAGGATGCGCGTGGACTGACCAAGCATTTGCCCCGCTGGATAGCCGAAGATTCTCTCGAAGCTCGGATTGCAGCGCTGGATGATGCGATCGCGCAGGAAAACGATGCCAATCGGCGCACGTTCGAAAATCAGCGTCTGTTCACGCAGCAGGGCATCCATGGCACTGCTCGCCTGACGCTTTTCGGTGACATCTTCGTACAGCCAGACATAACCTTCGTCCGGGTTCGCCGGGTTGATCATGCTGCCGGTGATGTGGCACCACAGCGTTGAGCCATCGCGTCGATGGAAGAGGGTGTCGCCGTGGTAGATGCCGGTTTCGGCAATCGCCGCGTAGGCCTCTCGGCCGGTGGCCAGCCAGGCCTCTTCACTCGGATAGTAGAGGCGGGTCGATTGGCCGATCAACTCGTCCGGCGCATAACCCAGGATCTCGGTAAAACGTCGGTTGCAGCGCTGAATGATTCGATCACGGAGGATCACGATGCCGGTTTCGGCATTCTGGAAAATGAGTTGCTGCTCGCGCAGCAGGCGGGCGCTGGCCTCGCGATCGTGGACTTCCCGGGTGATGTCGCGCACGATCCAGACCGTGGCCTGGCCGGGTTCTGCAGGGTCGATGGCGCGAGCGATCATGTGTGCGATGAAGGTGCTGCCGTCGCGACGTGCCAGTTGGGTTTCGAGATCCACGACCTGGACATTTCCCAACTGCAAACGTGCCTGCCGACGCAGGGCATCGCAGGCTTCGCTGTTCGGGTGGAAGACGAGATCCGGCTGCCCCACCAGAGTTCCGGCCGGCCAGCCGAAAAGCTCCTCGGCACGCTGGTTGCAGCGGTAGACACGGCGGTTGCGCGTACACACCACGGCGATTCCCGAATGGTCGAGGATGGCCTGGTATTCAAGAAGCCGTTGTTGCAGTGCAGTGGATTCTCTCAAGACACTGATTCCAAGGGGTGACCGAAAGCGGAGTCTACATGGTGACCGAGGTACGTCAACGGAGACCCTCACGATCTACACTGGGCTTCCGGTCGACAAGCACCGTAAACAACGCGGCAGATCGAGAATGGAAACCAGCCGCAGGTCAACAAAGGAAGGCTGGCGCGTACTGCCGCTCACCCACACGGTTTGCATGCCCAGTCGTTTCGCCATCTGCAGATTGGCCAGGGTATCTTCGACCATGATGCAGCGATGGGCGGGCAAGCGCTCGCAGCGCAGCAGGTGGCGGAAGCCGCCAATCGCCGGCTTGGGTTGAAAGCGGAGACGCTCGATGGAGTAGACCGCGTCGAAGCAGGCGTCGATACCGGCGAGCTCAAGGACCGCCTCGCTGTAGTGCTGCGGCGCATTGGAGAAGACGATCTTGCGTCCCGGCAAGCGCAGCAGCATGGTCCGCAGCCCGCGCTCCAGAACCAGCATCTGTTTGAGGTCGGGAAACTGGTGCGTATGCCAGAGGAAATGCCGTGGATCGGTGCCGTGATGACGCATCAGGCCGAG
This sequence comes from Candidatus Accumulibacter vicinus, assembly GCF_000584955.1. Lineage (NCBI taxonomy): Bacteria > Pseudomonadati > Pseudomonadota > Betaproteobacteria > Candidatus Accumulibacter > Candidatus Accumulibacter vicinus. The sequence goes on along the minus strand of NZ_JDSS02000045.1, from coordinate 9,474 downwards.
CAGCGTGGCCCCGTAGCGCTGCCAGTAGTCCTGCCGGATGCGCGTCGCCGCCTGTTCGTCAACACCCAGGTGGTCACGGATGTAGGCGACCATTGCGGCGTTGAGGTGCGGGAAGATATGCGGGCTGGCGTTGTGCAGCGTGTTGTCGAGGTCGAATAGCCAGACCGGCGAGGCGGCCTTGAGAACCATCTTTCGGTCAGTATGACTTGATCATTGTGCCGACACCGTGGTCGGTGAGGATTTCCAGCAACAGCGCATGCTCGACACGACCATCGATGATATGGACGCTCTTGACGCCATTGCGTGCGGCATCGAGCGCCGAGCTGATCTTGGGGAGCATGCCGCCGGACAAGGTCCCATCGGTGACCATGTCATCGATCTGTTTCGGCGTCATGCCGGTGATCAGTCTGCCCGTCTCGTCGAGGACGCCGGGCGTGTTGGTCAGCAGGACCAGCTTCTCGGCCTTGAGAATTTCGGCGATCTTGCCGGCCACGACATCGGCGTTGATGTTGTAGGTTTCGCCGCCCTTGCCGACACCGACTGGCGCGACCACCGGGATGAAGCCGCCGGCCTCCAGATGTCCGATCAGGGAGGGGTCGATCTGCGTGATGTCGCCGACCTGGCCAACGTCGATCAGGTCCTCGTTGCCATCCTGGTTCGCCAATAGCAGTTTCTTGGCGCGAATGAAACTGCCGTCCTTGCCGGTCAGGCCCACCGCTTTGCCGCCGGCCTGATTGATCAGGTTGACAACGTCCTTGTTGACCTGACCGCCGAGCACCATCTCGACGATTTCCATGGTTTCGGCGTCGGTGACACGCATTCCCTGGACGAAGCGGCCTTTCTTGCCGACTCGTTTGAGCAGACTCTCGATCTGCGGACCGCCGCCGTGCACCACCACGACGTTCATTCCGACGAGCTTCAACAGCACCACGTCACGCGCGAAACACTGCTTGAGATGGTCGTCGGTCATGGCGTTGCCGCCATACTTGACGACGATGGTCTTGCCATGGAAACGTTTGATGTAGGGAAGTGCCTCGGCGAGAATGGCCGCTTCGTCGGCGGGGGTGATCGAACGATTGCTCATGGCGCGAACCCTGATAATGACCAGCGGATTTTACCCGGCGCTGCCGGAAACACCAAGGCAAGAAGAATGAGCGATGAGCGGGGTACGTATGAAAGTGTCGGGTGAATAGCTATCGGGGCCGTTTTGCACCTTCCCCGACAGGTCCGCTGCACTTCGGTTCGCTGGTTGCCGCGGTCGGCAGCTATCTTGACGCGCGCGCCAACGGTGGTGAATGGCTGTTGCGCATTGAAGACCTTGACCGGTCGCGGTCGCGGCGGGAGGCTGCAGACACCATCCTGCGCACGCTCGAAGCCTTCGCTTTTGAGTGGGATGGCGAGGTGGTGATGCAGAGCCGGCGTCTGGATCACTATCATGCGGCATTGACCCGCCTGCAACTCGATGGCGAGGCGTATCCCTGTGCCTGCTCGCGGCGCGAGATTGCCGCCTGCGCGCCAGCACCGGCAGTCGACGGCGGCCTGGTCTATCCGGGAAGCTGCCGTGCCGGTCTGGCTGCGGGACGTGTGCCACGTGCCTGGCGAATGCGTGTTCCGGATCGCGAGATCGCATTCGATGATCGCGTACAGGGACCGGTGCAGCAGAACCTCGCGCGCGCGGTGGGTGACTTCATTCTACTGCGTGCCGATGGTCAGTACGCCTACCAGTTGGCGGTAGTCGTCGACGACGCGGCACAGGGAGTCAACGCCGTGGTGCGCGGTGTCGACCTGCTCGACTCGACGGCACGCCAGATTTGGCTGCAGCAATGCCTGGCGCTACCGACACCGACTTACGCACACCTGCCGGTGGTGACCAATGCGGCCGGAGAGAAACTTTCGAAGCAGACGCGCGCCGCTGCCGTCGATGCCGCGGGTGGTAGTGCGGTACTTGCCGCCGCGCTGCACTTTCTTGGCCACCCGGTGCCGCCTGAAGTCCGTAGTGGACCTTTGCACGACTTCTGGCGCTGGGCGATTGCTGCCTGGTCGATGGCGCAGGTGCCGGTGCAGCGCGGGGTCTTTCCGGGTTAATGTGCAAGTCGCGTCAGCGACTCACGAATCTTCTCTCCCCCCACTTGCGGGGGCGAAGGCGGGGTTTCGCGGAGCACTGCTCTGCGCCGCCGCAGCCGGCCCGCGATGCAGCGCGGGCCGTGGGAGAGAAAATCGGTCATGATTTTCATCATCGGGGTGCCTGGAAAAGTCATGACCGTTAGCGCTTGCGGCCATACCCGGCCATGCCGACGAGGATCCGGATCAGATGGTAGCTGGCCCAATGCAATAGGCGGGAAGGCCAGGGCAGGCGCTTCCAGCAATCGGCTGGGAGCTCGCTGGCGCCCTGCCGCATGGCTGTCTGGAGACTCTGTCGCAGTTCCCTGGCAAACTGCTCGTCGCGTACCACGACGTTGGCCTCCCTGGCAAGCAACAGGCTGAAGGGATCGATATTCGATGAACCGACGGTTGCCCAGTGTCGGTCGATGACGGCGACCTTGGCGTGCATGAAGCTGCGCCGATACTCGAAGATGCGGATGCCGGCACCCAGCAACCTGCCGTAAAGCGCCTGGGTTGCGTAGTGCAGGAGGCGGTATTCGATACGCCCTTGCAGCACGAGGATCACCCGCACGCCACGCCTGGCCGCATCGTGCAAAGCCCGCCGGAAGCGGCGGCCGGGCAGGAAATAGGCGTTGGCCAGAAGGATTTCCTCCCGAGCGGCAGCGATCGCCGCCAGATAGGCCTCCTCGATGTCACGGCGATGACGAATGTTGTCGCGCACCAGAAAGGCTGCCGTTTGCTCGCCACGTGCTTTCGGTGCCTGGCGAGGGACTTTCGGCAACCGGTAACGGCGATTGAGCTTCGCCCATAACACCAGTTCCCAAAGCCTGTGCAACGCCCGCTGCATCGGCTGCAGCAGCGGACCCTCAATGCGCACCGCGTAGTCGTAGCGCGGTGGCATTTCAAGCGGGCGATCGCTGTCATCGACGATATTGATCCCGCCAACGAAGGCGATTTCCCCATCAACCATGGCCAGCTTGCGATGCAGGCGACGCAGGCGATGACGACGCAGGCGTAAACGTGCGACCTCGGGTCGGTAGACCATCACCTGCACCCCGGCCGCGAGCAGCCCCGGCTGCAGGCGTTTGGCAAACTCGGGGGCACCGAAGCCATCGACCAGAACGCGAACCGTAACGCCGCGGCGAGCGGCATGGGCCATTGCTGCTGCGACGGCACGGCCTGTCGTATCATCCTCGAAGATGTAGCTTTCGAGGTGAACTTCATGCTGCGCCTTGTCGATCGCCTTGAGCAGCGCCGGAAAATATTCGGCGCCGCTGTTCAACAGGGTCAGTCGGTTACCCGACAGAAATTCGGCAGTCATCGCGGCGCACCACCAGCCACATACTCGGGCAGCGTCCCCGGCGCGGCGACGTGATTTGGCGAAGGGATGAAGCGCCGCGGGAATCCTTTAGTGTCCAGAAGTCTCCGATCCTTGATCCTGACCCGGAATTTTGGCAGAGTCGCTGCCTTGCGGCCTACTGCTGATTGACGAACACCACCTGTGCCGGCATCGGCGCCGGGAAACCGGCCTCCCCGAGCGCTTCACGAATCGTCCGGTTGGTGTCGAAATAGACCTGCCAGTAGTGGTCGGTATGGCAGTATGGACGAACCGCAAGAACGGGACCGACGAGGTTGAATTCGAGGATCTCGACATCCACCGCAGGATCGGGCCGGACATTGGGAATCAGCGCGATCTTCTCCTTGAGCAGCGCCATTGCCGCAGCATGATCGGCCGCTCCGGAGAGCTGTGCCTTCAGGTCCACCCGGCGGTAGGGGTTGGTCGAGAAGTTCTGGATGGTATCGCCAAGGATCTTGCTGTTGCCCACCAGCGTGAGCACGTTGTCCGGGGTGTTGAGCGCCGTAGTGAACAGGCCGACTTCCTCGACCGTTCCAGTGATGCCGCCCACGGTCACGAAGTCGCCCACCTTCAACGGCCGCAGGATGATCAGGAATACCCCACCGGCAAAGTTGGCCAGCAAGCCGGACCAGGCCAGGCCGATGGCGACACCGGCAGCAGCGAAAAGGGCGGCAAAGGTCGTGGTCTGAATGCCGAAATAACCGAGAATGCCGATCACCAGCAGGATATTCAGGGTGACATTGATGACCGTTCCGAGGTAGCGCATCAGGGTTGCATCGACCTTCTGGCGCCCCAGCGCGCCCTGCACCATCCGACCCACCCAGTGGATCAGCCAGCGGCCAATGATCCAGAAAGCAATCGCCGCAAGCACCTTGATGCCGAGTTCGGATCCGTATTGCAGCGCCAGGTCTTGCCAGCGCAGGATGTCTTCCTTGTTCATGAGTTTCCCCTCAGAATGTATGGTAGGTACAGTTTCTCATTGTGTTCAAGGCAGAGCAAGCTCCACCTGAAAAAATGGCGAAGCAACCGGGCGGGCGCAAACCAGGCAAACAGGGTCCGCAAAAAAAGATCGCTGGGCAGGGTCAGCAGAGCACGTGACCATGTTGAGTCGCCGGGCAAGTGACCAGCCACGCCGACCTGCGGTGTCAAATCGAAGCTTGATGCACGTCAAGGCCATCGCCATGGAACTGTCTTCTAATATGAGGATTTGGGGATGGCCCGATGTTTCGGATTTCGCAGTACATGCAGGAGTTGTGGACCGTCAGGCCGCCTGGTCCCAGGCAGAACCCGCCAGCGCCGGTGGTGATATGGAATCTCATTCGTCGCTGCAATCTCACCTGCAAGCACTGCTATTCGATCTCCACCGACAGGGACTTTCCCGGAGAGCTGACGACCGACGAAGTCTTTTCGGTGATGGACGATCTCAGGCGTTTTCGCGTACCGGTATTGATTCTCTCCGGCGGCGAGCCGCTGCTGCGTCCGGACATCTTCGACATTGCCCGTCGTGCCAAGGCGATGGGTTTCTACGTCGGCCTGTCGTCGAACGGTACCCTGATCGACAAGGCGAATATCGATCGCATCGCCGAGTGCGATTTCGACTATGTCGGTGTTTCGCTCGACGGCATCGGCGCGACTCACGACCATTTTCGGCAGATGCAGGGCGCTTTCGATGCTTCGCTGCGCGGCATTCGGCTGTGCCGTGAACTCGGACTGAAAATCGGCGTCCGCTTCACGATGACACAGAACAACGCGCAGGACTTGCCGGCCCTGCTCGAGCTGGTCGAGAAGGAAGGCATCGACCGCTTTTATTTCTCGCATCTCAATTATGCGGGTCGCGGTAACAAGAACCGCAAGGACGATGCCCAGCACCAGCTGACCCGCTGGGCAATGGATTTGCTCTTTGCGACCTGCCTCGATTACCAGCAGCGTGGTTTGCACAAGGAATTCACCAGTGGCAATAATGATGCCGATGGCGTTTACTTCCTGCATTGGGTGGAGAAGCGATTCCCCGAGCAGGCGGAGAGAATGCGCGCCCGCCTGGTGCAGTGGGGGGGTAATTCATCAGGGGTCAATGTGGCCAATATCGATAATCTCGGCAACGTGCATCCGGACACCATGTGGTGGCATTACACGCTTGGCAACGTTCGCCAGCGTCCCTTCTCGGAAATCTGGATGGATCTCTCAGACCCGCTGCTGGCCGGTCTCAAGCAATTTCCCCGGCGCATTTCGGGACGTTGCGGCGAATGCCGACACTTCGACATCTGCAACGGCAACACGCGCGTGCGTGCCCAGCAACTGACCGGTGACGCATGGGCCGAGGACCCCGGCTGTTATCTGGCAGACGAGGAAATCGGTGTCTCCCCCGGCCGTGAACGGATTCCGGTCACTCCTCACATCAAACTACGGAGAGTCTGATGAACTGGCGCCGAGGTGTTGCCGGCTTCGCTCTGGCCATCTGTCTGGCCGGCGCATCTTTGCCGGCTGGCGCTGCGGGTGCGCAGCACCTGTACCAGGAACACTGCGTCGCCTGTCACGGCGAGTCCCGGCTCGGCGGCATCGGTCCGGCGCTGCTGCCGGAAAACCTCGAACGCCTGCGCACGTCGGAGGCCGTCAGAGTCATCCGCGAAGGGCGCGTGGCGACACAGATGCCGGCCTTCGGCGACAAGCTGAGCGCCGACCAAACACAGCAACTGGCGGAATGGATCTATCATCCGGCGACCCCGGCGCCGGTTTGGGAGGAAGCACAGATTCGCAGTTCGCATGTCGTCCATGCCAACGCCGTCGGGCTGCCGGCCACGCCGGGGCCCGGCCTCAAGGGCGCCGACCCGCTGAATCTGTTCGTCGTCGTCGAAACCGGCGACCATCATGTCTCGCTCGTCGACGGCGACCGTTTCGAGCGCCTGCACCGCTTTCCCAGCCGCTACGCGCTGCACGGCGGGCCGAAATTTTCGCCGGACGGACGCTTCGTCTATTTCGCTTCACGCGACGGCTGGATCAGCAAATATGACCTCTACCATCTGGTGGTGGTCGCCGAGATCCGCGCCGGTCTGAATACGCGCAACGCCGCCGTGTCCGGCGACGGCAAGTGGGTGCTGGTCGGCAACTACCTGCCGCACAGCCTGGTGGTGCTCGATGCCGGTGATCTCTCGCTGGTGAAGATCATTCCGGTGAAAAATGCCGCTGGTGACAGGAGTTCGCGGGTTTCGGCGGTCTATGACGCGGCCCCGCGCAAGAGTTTCGTGGTCGCGCTCAAGGATCTGCCCGAAGTCTGGGAGATCAGCTACGATCCGGTCGCCGAGCCGCTTGCCGAGGGATGGGTGCACGACTACCAATACAGGGAGGGTCACTTCAGGCCGGCCATGTTCTTCCCGCGGCGGACGCAGCTCGCAGACTGTCTCGACGACTTCTTTTTCACCCAGAGCTACGACACGATCCTCGGCTCGTCGCGCTCGGCGACCAGCGGGCAGGTGGTTCAACTTGACGTCCGCCGGAAAATTGCCGGCCTTGATCTGCCAGGAATGCCGCATCTCGGTTCCGGAATCACCTGGAAATGGCAAGACCCCGCCGGACGCGAACGACTGGTCATGGCCTCGCCCAATCTCAACCAGGATCTGGTGACCGTCATCGACCTGAAAACCTACCAGACCATCAAGCAGATCAAGACCCTCGGACCCGGTTTTTTCCTGCGCAGCCACGAAATGAGTCGCTATGCCTTCACCGACTCGATGATGAGCAAGGAGAACAAGAACATACTGCAGGTGATCGACAAGCGGACCCTCGAAGTGGTGGCGCAGATCAAGGCCGAACCCGGACAGACGCTGGCGCATGTCGAGTTCACCCGCGATGGCCGCTATGCGCTGGCCAGTCTGTGGGAAATGGACGGGGCGTTGCTGGTGATCGACGCACAGACGCTCGAGGAAGTGAAACGTATTCCGGCGAAGAAACCCGTCGGCAAGTATAACGTCTGGAATAAAATATCGCGTTCGGAGGGCACCAGTCACTGATATCCGCCCGTGCGCTATCTGGCCGTTGCTCGCAGGCTGTTTCTGAGGGAGTCCGTAGGCCAGCGGTATGGCGCCCGCAGCATCACCAGAACAGGAACATCGAGAATGTCGGCTAGGCAAAGAACCCTCAACAATCTGCTGCACTGCCTCCTGTCCGTGAGCCTGTGCGTGTCCTGTACAACGGCTCTGGCCATCCCCAAGGCAGCCGAGCAGGAGGATGACGAAGTCACCTTTGGTGCAGCCGACGCACCGCCGAAGCCAGCGGCAAAGCCCGTCGCGTCTCCAGCGGCCAAGGTGGTCAAACCGGGCAAACCGGTCGAATCCAGGGTTAACAGGCGGGGTCCAGAAGCCAAGGGAACTGGGCGTCCAGTCAGCCAACCGGCAACAGCCGGGAAGCAGGCGGCCGGCAGCAAGCCTCCACTGGCTGCCAAACCCAACAGCGGCGCTCGTGTTTCAACCATCACAGCGCCGACCACGAAGAAAGATTCCGGGAAAGCCCAGGGCAAGTCCGGAAAGAAGTAGCACCCTCATCGCCAGCGCGACGGCGAGCCGGCGTTTGCCCAGGCCGATCGCGCCTTTTCAGCCCAGTCGTACTGCCGGAGCTTTCGATGCCTCATTCTCTTGCTTTCCTGGCCACCCTTTCTCTGCTGCTGGCAGCGCCACCGGTGGTGGCGGAAATGCCGCGCATCGAGTTGACGACCGGTTTCTACCGCATCGACGCGGAAGTGGCGGCTGACAATCCTCATCGCATGCGAGGGTTGATGCATCGCCGTAGCATGGCCGCCAACCAGGGGATGCTCTTCGTTTTCCCCCTGGCGGCAACCCATTGCATGTGGATGCGCAATACCCTCTTGCCCTTGTCGGTGGCCTTTCTCGACGAAGACGGCCGGATTCTGAACATCGAGAACATGCAGCCACAGACCGAGGACAATCACTGCGCCGTGAAAGCGGCACGCTACGCGCTGGAAATGAATCTCGGCTGGTTTTCGAGCAAGGGCATCAAGCCGGGCGCGCGCATTGGCGGCATCGAGAAGGCGCCGGCTCCACAGTAGAACCGTCCATCACAAGGGTTTCCAGGAATGCCTGTTGCAGACCCGCAGCGCTGGCGAAGCAACCTGCTGCGCACGGCCGACAATATCGCTTTTCTGCCCTGGCTGCGCGACCGTGCTTCCCTGACGGCACGTATACAGACCCGTGGGCGCTTCGCGCTGCAGGTCATTCACCAGGGTCTGGCCAGGCCGACTGCGGATGAGGCACGAGCGCTCGGCCTGGCAGTCGAGGAGCAGGCCTGGATACGCGAGGTGGTGCTGAGTTGTGATGATCAAAGAGTCGTCTTCGCGCATACGGTCCTGCCCTGCAGGCCACGCGGCCCACTGACCCTTTGGCTGGCACGCCTGGGCAGCCGTTCCCTGGGTGCGCTGCTTTTCGCACACGCCGGATTCAGCCGTGGACCGATGACCTTCAAGCGCATCGATCGACGGCATGCCCTTTATTCGCCCGCGGTGACGGCGCTACAACTTGCCGAACCGGTTCCGGGTGTTCTTTGGGCACGTCGATCGCAGTTTGGCTTCAACAACCAGTCGGTATTGGTCAGCGAAGTCTTCTCACCGCTTTTGCTGCGCTCTCCCTCGTCGAAACCGCCATCGACGAACTGAAAAACCGCTGCCAGATTGAGCACACCTGCCATCGTTCTCTTTCAATTTCGCGGTCAATTGACTCGCTGGACTCGTTGCCTATTGCCTGTCCCCCCAACAAACTCAAGCCACCTTTGCAGGATTTTCGCCGTCTCTCCAGTGCTTTGCTTATCCCGAACCGAGGCTAGTAGTTCAACCAGTTGATTGTGGTGGGTAGCAACGGGCCATGGTTTTTCGTGCCTGCGAGGTGGTGAATTGCCAATGGATAACGTCAGTTCGGGATAAGTTTGGGGGACTGAGAGAGCCGGCGGAAGTCCTGAAGCGGTAGTCTGGGCTTGTTGGGCATCAGGCAATAGGCGATGAGGCCGGCCAGCAA
>NZ_JDSS02000044.1:13139-13612 GCF_000584955.1 Candidatus Accumulibacter vicinus | reverse complement strand
GCTGAGCACCCGGCGGCGCGGCGAGCCGGTGCCTGGGCAAGCGTCGCGGAGCGCCCCTGGCCGCCGGACGGGCGCCGCCGGTTAGCGCGCCGACGCGTGGCTGCCGGCGAGCCGGAAGAAGGCCATCAGCTCCTGCAACTGCTGCGCCTGGCCGCCCATTTCCTCGGCCGTGGCGGCGAGTTCCTCGGAGGCCGAGGCGTTCTGCTGCGTCGCCTGGTTCAACTGGCTCATCGCGCCGTTGATCTGGCCGACACCGGCCGACTGCTCCTGCGAGGCGGAAGCGATTTCCTGCACCAGATCGGCGGTCTTCCGGATCGACGGCACCATTTCCTTGAGCAGCGCGCCGGCGCGCTCGGCGAGCTTCACCGAGTCCTTGGCGGTGTGGCCGATTTCCTGCGCCGCGACCTGGCTGCGCTCGGCGAGTTTCCGCACTTCGGCGGCGACGACGGCGAAGCCCTTGCCGTGCTCGCCGG
>NZ_JDSS02000044.1:11622-12812 GCF_000584955.1 Candidatus Accumulibacter vicinus | reverse complement strand
CGCGAAGCCCTTGCCGTGCTCGCCAGCGCGTGCCGCCTCGATCGCCGCGTTGAGCGCCAGCAGGTTGGTCTGGTAGGCGATGTCGTCGATGATGCCGATCTTGTCGGCGATGCTCTTCATCGCCTCGACGGTCTTGCCGACCGCCTCGCCGCCTTCGCTCGCTTCCTGGGCGGCCTTGACGGCGATGCCGTCGGTGACCTTGGCGTTCTCGGTGTTCTGGACGATCGAGGCGCTCATCTGCTCCATGCTGGCGGTGGTCTCCTCGACCGACGCCGCCTGTTCGCTCGACGACTGCGACAGTGACTGAGCGGTGGCCGATACCTGGCCGGAAGCGTTCGAGAGGTGGTCGGCGGCGCCGCGCACTTCGCCGATGATTTCCGCGAGCTTGCCGATCATCGTCTGCATGGCCTGCATCAGTTGCCCGGTTTCGTCCTTGCCCGCGGCGTCGATGCGCACCGAGAGGTCGCCTTCGGCCAGCGCGTTGGCGGCGTCGACGGCCAGGTTGAGCGGCCGCGTGATCGAGGTTGTCAGCCACCAGCCGATGCCGGTCGCGAAGACGCCGGCGCCGGCAAGCAGCAGCCACAGCATGCGCAAGCCGTGCTGGTAGTCGCCCTGCGACTCGAGGAACTGCTTCCTGTTGTTTTCTTCCTGGAAAGCGATGCTGGCCAGGATCTCGTCCTGCCATTTCTGCACCAGCTGGCGGCCGCGCGTGAGCATCAGAGCCTTCGCCTCGGCGTCCTTGTGCGTCACCGCCAGTTCGATCACCTGGTTGTTGATCGCGCGCGCCGCCTGGGCGGCGTCGCCGATCGCCTTGTGCAGCGCCTTTCCGCGTTCGCTCGCCGGCATCTTGCCGAGTGCTTCGAAAGCCTTGTCGTACTTGGCGCGGGCGATTTCGATCTTGTGCCGTTGTTCGTCGAGCTCGCTCTTCTCTTCGAGCAGGAGCAGGCTGCGCAGGGCCTTGCCGACTTCGAGAACGCTGCTGTTCATCTCCTGCGCCAGCTCGATCTTGACGACGTTGTCGTTGACGATGTCGTCGAGGTCTTCATAGACGTTGCTCATGGCGTTGATGCCCAACAGCGTCATCGCCGCCATCAGTACGATCAGGACGCCGAAGCCGACGCCGAGCCGGATGCCGATACGAAGATTCTTGAACATGGGGGGAGTTCTCCTGTGAGATTTGGGACAAAGAG
>NZ_JDSS02000044.1:10086-11612 GCF_000584955.1 Candidatus Accumulibacter vicinus | reverse complement strand
ATAGCGGCCAAGATTGAGGTATCCGACGCCGATCACGGAAACCAGAATGATTGCGACGAGCCCAAAAGCGATGCCGAGGCGCATGCCGATCTTGAGGTTCTTGAACATGGGGGGAGTTCTCCTGTGAGATTTGGGACAAAGAGCGTGGTGTGGGAGGCGGAATTGGTGGTGGTGGTTGTAGTTCAGCCGACGACGACGACTTCGCGCCGGCTGGGGGTCGGATGGCCGAGGCGCTGCTCCTCGCGGCCGCTGACCAGTTCGACGAGTGCCGGCACGTCGAGGATCAGCGCCACCTCGCCGGTGCCGAGGATGGTCGAGCCGCCGATGCCGCGCAGTTGCTTGAAGAGCACGCCGAGCGGCTTGATCACCGTCTGGAACTCGCCGAGCAGCGCATCGACCACCAGCCCCGCCTTCTTGCCGGCGTACTGGACGATCACCACGTTCTGGCGCAGCGGCGGCTGGCCGGCGATCCGGAACAACTCGCGCAGGCGGACGAAAGGCAGCACTTCGCCGCGCAGGTTCAGGTAGTTGCGGTTCTCGCGCACCTCGGCCAGTTCGATGCATTCGACCACCGAGTCGAGCGGCACGACATAGGACGCCTGGCCGACGCCGGTCAGGAACCCGTCGATGATCGCCAGCGTCAGCGGCAGGCGGATGGTGAAGGTCGACCCCTGGCCCTCGACCGTGCTCACCTCGACGCTGCCGCGCAGGCTCTGGATGTTGCGCCGCACCACATCCATCCCGACGCCGCGGCCCGAAATGTTGGTCACCTGCTCGGCGGTCGAGAAACCGGCTTCGAAGATCAGATTGAGGATCTCCTGATCGGCCAGCGGCGCCGTCGCGTCGATCAGGCCCTTGGCGATCGCCTTGGCGCGGATCTTCTCCTTGGGCAGACCGCCACCGTCGTCGACGATCTCGATCACGATGCTGCCCGAATCGTGGTAGGCGTTGAGCTGCACGGTGCCCTTCTCCGGCTTGCCGCGTTCGGCGCGCAGCGCCGCGCTTTCGATGCCGTGGTCGATCGCGTTGCGCACCAGATGCATCAGCGGGTCGCCGAGCTTCTCGACCACCGATTTGTCGAGTTCGGTCTCGCCGCCGCTGATCACCAGGTCGATGTCCTTGCCGAGCTCGCGCGAACTGTCGCGCACGACGCGATTGAAACGGTTGAAGGTCTCGCCGATCTGCACCATGCGCAATTGCAGCGCCGAATCGCGAATCTCCTCGACCAGGCGCAGCAGCACCGAGGTCGATTCCATCAGTTCCGACTGGCCGCTGCGCTGCGCCAGCAGGTGGGCGCCGGCGCCGGCGATGACCATTTCGCCGACCAGATCGATCAACTGGTCGAGCTTGTCGGCCTGCACCCGGATCAGGCGCGCTTCGACCGCCTTCTTCTCGCTGATCGCGCTCTGCCGGCTGGCTGCGGCTTCGACGACTTCTTTCTGCACCGACTTCTGGTCGACCAGGATCTGGCCGATCGGCGGTGCGGTCCCCGTCGCGCCGGCGGCCGGCTGTCGCTGCTGCGCCAG
>NZ_JDSS02000044.1:2424-10076 GCF_000584955.1 Candidatus Accumulibacter vicinus | reverse complement strand
TTCTTCGACCGACGCCGCCTGTTCGCTCGACGACTGCGATAGCGACTGGGCAGTGGCCGACACCTGGCCGGAAGCGTTCGAGAGGTTGTCGGCGGCGCCGCGCACTTCGCCGATGATTTCCGCGAGCTTGGCGATCATCGTTTGCAGCGAGCGCATCAGACTCCCGACCTCGTCCCGGCCGGTCTCCTCGATCGCGATCGTCAGGTCGCCCGCCGCCAGCGCGTCGGCCGCGGCGACGGCGGCGGCAACTGGCCCGGTGATCGAGCGAGTGATCTAGTAGGCGAGTGCCGCTCCGATAGCGAATGCGAGGAGGGCCAGGCTGACGATCAGCACCCCGCTGTCATCGGCCAGTTTCTCGGCATCCTTGCCCGCCTTTTCCATCAACTCGGTCTGATAGTCGATGAGTTTCTCGACCGAATTCATGTAGTCAAGCTGCGACTTGCGCATGACGGTCAGCAGAAAAGGGCGGGCTGCCTCGATGTTGCGGTCCTTGACCATGGTGATGAATTTATCGCCGTCCGCGACGAACACCTGGCGCAGGGCCACCGTCTCATCGAGAAGCTTCTTTTCGGTGTCGGAAGCGGCCGCCTTCTGAAGTTGCGCCAAACGTTCCGCCACAAGCTTGCGCGCCTCGGCGATACGCTCCAGTTCCTTGTTCGCTTCGTTCGGATCCTTGAGCAGCAGCGCGTTACGCGAAGCGCGCGCGATCAGGTTCACGTTGTCGATGATGTCGTTGGACCATACGGTCTTCGGAAATTTGTCGTTGACCACGACGTCGAGTTGCTTGGCAAGCAGGTGGAGGCGCGTATAGGAGAGCGCCGTGACGATGGCCATGAGCAACAACACGACGCCAAATCCGACGCCAAGACGGATGCCGATACGAAGATTCTTGAACATGAGAGGTTCTCCTGTGAGGTTTGGGACAAAGAGCGTGGTCATGGAAGGCGGAAGCCGTGGTCGTCGGTCGGCCGACGACGATCACTTCTGGGTATTCCGGGAGGGGAAAACTGCGGATCTGGCGCCATTTCCGGTGTGCCGGCCGCGTCCGGCAGCCGATCTGCGGGCCGCGCCGCAGGTCATCGACCGGCAACACAGGCACCACCATGTCACTCGCTGCCTTGCGGCCGCGGCCGCAGCCGCATGCCGGTCACGCGCAGACCGGCTTCATCGCTCCAGGCGGCCGGTGGACACCAGCCGGCAATCCACGCGGGGATCTCCTCCGCCGGCATCGGCCGTGCAATGCCATAGCCTTGCGCCAGGTTGCAACCCAGGCGCAGCAATTGGCAGCCATGCGCGTCGGTCTCCACGCCCTCGGCGATCACCTCGCGCCGAAAGGCCACCGACAGGCCGATCACGCCCTCGACGATGGCCTGCGCGTCGGCATCGACCAGCAGGTTGCGCACGAAGGACTGGTCGATCTTCAGCGACTGCACCGGCAGATGCTTGAGATAGGTCAGCGACGAGTAGCCGGTACCGAAGTCGTCGAGCGAGAAGCGTACGCCCAGACGCCGGCAGTCTTCGATTCGCCGGGAGACTTCCGCGATGTCGTCGAGGGCGGCCGTTTCCAGGATCTCGAGCTCGAACCCGTCCGCCGGCAGCGCCGGATGTTCGGCCAGCACGGATTGCAGCCGGGCGACAAAATCCGGCTGCTGCAGGTGCCGCCCGCAGACGTTGACGCTCACCGGCAAATGCAGGCCGTGTTTGGCCCAGGCGCTGATCTGGCGTAAGGACTCCGCCATCACCCAGCGATCGACGGTGATCGCCAGTTCGCTGTTTTCGATCGCCGGCATGAAGCGGGCCGGCGAGAGTAAGCCGCGTTCGGGGTCCGCCCAGCGGATCAGGGCTTCGGCGCCGATCACCGCTCCACTGCGCATGTCGACCTTGGGCTGGTAATGCAGGCAGAATTCCCCGGCCGTGAGACCGGTTTCGGCGCGATCGAGCAGATCCCGATGGCCCCGGGCGCGCCGGTCGTAGTCGGCGTCGAACCAGTGGTAGCGGTGCCCGCCGGCCTGTTTGGCGGCGTACATCGCCTGGTCGCCATGACGCAAGAGAACCTCCGGATCGGCCTCGTCGTCGGGATAGATCGTCACGCCCAGGCTGGCCGCCAGCGGCAGCGGCTGACCGGCGATCGCAAAGGGGTGCTCGAGGGTGGCGAACACACGACCCAGGGCCAGTTCGCATTCCTCGACATCATCGAGGTCGCCGAGCAGCACCACGAATTCGTCGCCGCCCAGGCGTGCCACGGTGTCGCCGGCGCGCACGCACTGTTTGAGGCGCCGGGCCACCTCGACCAGGACCTGGTCGCCTCGCTCGTGTCCCCAGGTGTCGTTGAGCGGCTTGAAGCCATCGAGGTCCAGGTAGACGACCGCCAGTTTCCGCTGGTCGCGCCGGCTCTGCGCCATGGCCTGTTGCAGGCGGTCGGTGAGCAGGACACGGTTGGGCAAGCGGGTCAGATCGTCATGGTAGATCAGGTGTGCGAGCCGTTCCTCGGCCCGTTTGCGCTCGCTGATGTCGAGCGCCGAGAAAGTGACTCCCTTGCTCAGATCGTCGATGTCGAGTGGCGCCGAGCTGAGGACGATCCAGATGATCTCGCCGTCCTTGCGCTGCCAGCGCACCTCGACTGTCCCGACGCCGCGTTCGGCAATCTGGCGGTACTTTTCCTTGCCGACGCGAGCGTAGTCGTGGTCGTCGAGGTAGAGCAGGCGGGCGTCGCGCCCGCACAGATCGGCCGGCGAATAGCCGGTCATCTGGCACAAGGTCGGGTTGACTTCGAGGATGATGCGTCGGCTGACCAGCCCCATGCCGACCGGTGCGGCGCGAAAAATACTCTCCAGCTTCGCTTCGTTGCGCCGCAGTGTCTCCTCGCGCTGCTTGCGTTCGCTCAACTCCGCGCGCAGTCGCCGGCGACCCCAGCCGAGGCCCAGCAAACCCAGCCCCCAGACGGCACCGTAACCGCCTGCGGTAGCCATCACTTGTCCGTTGAGCGCTTGTCGATAAGGCTCCCAGGGCACGGCGACGCTGATGCCGCCCCGGATGTCGCCCTCGCGATAACCCTGCTTGGCATGGCATTTCAGGCAGGGCTTGTCGGCGATCAGGGGCCGCATGAAGCGCAAATGGGTTTGCCCGTCGATCGTCTCCAGCGAAACGGCTTCGCTCTGACCGCGTTCGAAAGACTCGAGCGCCTGTCTCTCCCAATCGTCGGGCGCGTTGGCCGGCCGGATGGGCTGCAGGCTGGTGATATGGCCGCGCACCCCGCTGGCAACGGCTTCCATTTCGTGCAACTGCCGCGTCATATAGGCCGGATTGATCAGCGTCAGCGTCCGCCCGGAGGGAGTAAGCACTTCCCGCTCGGGCACGTCGAGATAGGGATTGGGCGGGGTCTGCTCGGTCATCGGCGCATAGACGCCGCCGTGCCGGCTCGCCCAGCGTCGGAAAAGCACGTCCTTGTTGTGGCGTTCCTCGGCCAGATTCCTTGCCATCGCCCACGCCGTGGCCCGGCTTTGGTACACCTGCCCGCCGGCCAGCGCCAGGATCAGCAGCGTCCACAGCAGCGCAATGCCCCAGAACCAGGCGTCGAGATGGGTCGCCACTGCCAGCAGCGGGCGGCGGAATGGTGAACGCCCTCGCTCGCCGCGGCCTGGGGCGGTGGCCGGCGTGCGCACTGCGGAGGAACGCGCTTCGTTCAACGATGGAAACCTCTGGTGGCTGGGCAAGCGCTGCCGACGAATGACCGAATCGCCAGCCAGCCAAGCGACACCAGGTCTGCCGTTCTGCGCCACGAGTGTCCGCCAGGGCAGCCGGCACAACCGACGAAAAGCGGGTCGAAAGCTCAAGGTGGCGACCAGGGAATCCCCTGATCACCGACGAAGCACTTTAGCGCCCGGTGGGCAGGTCGAGGCATCCAGAATGTTCGGTATTCCAGGCGGGGAAAACTACGGATTTCGGGCGAATCAGCGGAAAGGGTCGACCAGGCCGCTGCGAATGGCGAAGCGCGTCAATCCGGCAACGTCGTGAATGTTGAGCCGTTCCATGAGTTGCGCACGGTGGGTTTCGACGGTGCGCAGGCTGACGCACAGCCGCTTGGCGATGTCGCGCGTCGTGCAGCCCTCGGCGACGAGTTGCAGGATTTCGCGCTGACGGGGGGTCAATAGCTCATTGCCGACCGCCGATGAGGCGGCGTCTTCCCGGCTGGCGGCCAGCCGCAGATAGTCGTCGAACAGGTGGCGAGAGACGACCGGGCTGAGCCAGCCCTGCCCGTTGCCGACGGCGCGCAGGGCGCGCTCCAGTTCGTCGACCGCGGCGTCCTTGACGACATAGCCGACCGCGCCGGCGCGTAGCGCCGCCAGCACGTAACCCTCGGTGGTGTGCATCGACAGGACGACGACGCGTGTCGCCGGCACCGCCTTGACGATCAGCGCCGTGGCGTCGAGGCCGTTCAACCCCGGCATGCTGATGTCGAGCAGCACGATATCCGGTTCCCTCTCGCGTGCCAGACGGACCGTTTCGCGCCCATCGCTCGCCTCGGCGATGACCTGGAAACCCTGGATCCCTTCGACCAGTTTGCGCAGACCGGCCCGCATCAGGGTATGGTCGTCGGCCAGCAAGACGCGCAGCGGTTTCACGACGCGGCTGGCAACAAGGGAAGCGTGACCGCGATGCGCACGCCCCTGCCCGGCTGGCTGGCGAGCGCGAATCTCCCGCCGAGCAGCGCGCTGCGCTCACGCATGCCGATCAGCCCGAGGCCCGACTGGAAACCGTAGGAAATCGCCTGCGGGTCGAAACCGCAACCATCGTCCGCGATCACCAGCGACAGGTCTCTGCCATCGACCGCCGCGTCGATCACGATGCGCCGCGCCTTGCCGTGCCGGATGGCATTGCTGACCGCTTCCTGGACGATGCGAAATGCCGCCGTTTCGAGCTCGGGCGACAGGTTGGCCAGGCGGTCATTGACTTCGACGACGCAGCCGGCGCGTTCGGCCTGACTGCGCGCGTACCAGCGCAGGGTTTCGGCCAGACCGAGGTCATCGAGGATCGGCGGGCGGAGTCGGCGGGCGGTGTCCTGGATGTGCTCGCGGGCGTACTGTGCGATCTCGATGCAGTCGGCCAGGCGGCGGCGATGACCGGCGTGCTCGACATCACGTTCGAGCATCGCCAGATTGACCTTGAGCGCCCCCAGTTGTTGGCCGAAGTCGTCGTGCAGCTCACGCGCCAGGGCGCGCCGCTCCTCTTCCTGGACCGACAGCAGCCGTTGCGAAAGCTGCCGCAGGCGCTCGTTGCTCTGTGCCAGGTGGAGTTCGGCGCGCTTGCGGTCGGTGATGTCGATCAGGCTCAGCAAGATCCGGGTCTCGCCGTTCTTCCGTATCCTTGCGGTCGAGCAAAGCGCGGTGAAGTCGCTCTCGACGTCGTCGATGCGCAGCCGCGTCTGGTACTCGATGCCGACATGGGGCTGCGCGGTGTCGATCGTGTCCTGGATGGAGCGCCGCAGCGTGCAGTTTCGACAGGCCGGCCCGAAGCCGCAACCCCGCGCATCGTCGAGTGCATGGACGCAACCCAGCAGGTCGCAGGCGCGGTTCGACAAGTTGATCGGGTTGTCCGGCCAACCGGTGCGCGAGCGAAAGAAAGCGTTCGCTTCGACCACCTTGTGGTCCGGGTCCAACTGACAGATCATCACCGGCACGGAATCGTAGACCCGCTGCAGTTCATTGCGGCTCTCGACGATGCGGCGTTCGACCTGCTTGCGCTCGACCAGGTCCATGGTCATCGACGCCAGTTCGCGCAGCATCGTCACGTCGTCGTCGGTATAGTCCTCCCGCTTGTTGCCGACACCGACGATCGCCACCACCGCTTCGCCGCGCAGGAGGGGAACCGTGAGTTGCCGGGTCAGCGCCGAGTGGCCCGGCGGCAAGCCCTTACGGCCGGGGAGGTGGGCGTAGTCGTTGTGGATGACCGGCGCGCGACGGTGGAAAGCCTCGACCCATACGCCCGCCTCGCCGATCGCACAGTGCTCCTGTAAAGCAGGCGCAGCGCACATCTGCAGCGTCTGGGACGACCAGGCCTGCCTGGTGAGCTGCTCTTGGTCGGCGTCCACGAAATGAAAAAAACCGATCTCGCTGGCGGTGAACGCTTCGGCGATGTCCAGCGCGGTGCGCAGCAGTTCTTCGAGAGTCCCGTTGCGGGCAAGATCCGACAGGTGCAGCCGCGCCCGCACGAGGACTTCGGCGCGCTGCCGTCGATGCACATCGCGCACGAAGGCGAAAAAGCGACGGCCGGCCAGCGGCCAGTACGAAACGTTGATCTCGGCGTGCCAGAGGCGGCCGCTTTTCGCACGATGCCGGGTCTGGAACAGATCGCTACCTTGCTCGACGACCCTTTCCATGTGGGCCATCACGGCCGCTCGATTTTCCTCCGCCTCCAGCTCGGCGACATGCATGCCGCGCAGTTCGGCGCGGCTGTAACCGGACAGGCGAGCATAGGTTTCGTTTGCCTCGAGCAGGTAGCCCTCCCGGTCGACCACCCAGAAGCCGTCCGGCGAGGTTTCGATGACCGCTCGATACTGTGCTTCGCTGAACTGGAGATCGCTTGCCGCCTGCTCGCGCGCCGCGAGCTCGGCCGACAATGCTTCGTTTTGACTTTGCAGTTCCCGGATCAGCCGGCAGGCGTCGTCGAAGGTCGCTGGCGGGCCGCGCCGGCGGTGGGCATCGTTCATGGACAACTCCAGGTGCTCATCGTGGTGGCGGGGTGGAGAATCCACCGGCAACGCCCGGAGTATAGGGATGCCCGGCGGGCGCTGTCAATTTTCGCCAGCGGCGACCACCGGTGGGTGTCAGGAACCCGGAACCTCGTCCCGCAGCACCTGGCGCAAACTGCGGCCGGCTTCGGCTGCCGCGACGCGAAACTCGGCGCGCAGTTGATCCGGCGAGCGATCTTCGGCCTGCCGCAGCCCGCTTTCACCCGCCGCCGCGACGACCGACAGATGGCTCGCGCCGACCGTTGCGGCAAGACCCTTGAAAGTGTGCAACAGGCGCGCCGCCGCCGTCAGGTCGCCACCTTCGAGGAGACGATCCAGTTCGTCCGGAGCACGCTCGAGCTGCTCCAGAAACGCGTTCAGGAGCCGACCATAGAGCAGTCTGTCGCCGTCCAGAGTGGCCAGTGCCGCGGCCACGTCGAGCACCGCGACCGGCGCAGTCGGCAGCGCGGGTTGCTGTGCTGCCGACCGCGCCGCCGGTGGCGTCAGGTCGCTTTCGACGCGGCGATCGACCGGCCGGACGTGTTTCAGCAGTACGTCGACCAGATTGGCGAGATTGACCGGCTTGCCGACATGGTCGTCCATGCCGGCCGCCAGGCAGGCGGTACGGTCCGAAAGCATGGCATTGGCGGTCATGGCGATCACCGGCAGGTCGTGCCGACCGAGTTCCTGGCGAATGGCGCGCGTCGCGGCGAAGCCGTCCATCACCGGCATCTGGATGTCCATCAGCACGGCATCGTAAGGCACTTGCGCCGTCCGCACGGCCGCCACCCCCTGCTCGCCATCGGCCGCGATGTCGATCTGAGCCCCTTGACTGGCCAGCAGTTCGCGCGCAATGATCTGATTCAGCTCGTTGTCCTCGACGACCAGCAGGCGCAGGCCGTCCAGCCGGCGCGGCTGGGCCGCC
>NZ_JDSS02000044.1:0-2399 GCF_000584955.1 Candidatus Accumulibacter vicinus | reverse complement strand
AACAACATCGATGCGGTGATCGGCTTGACCAGGTAAGCGTCCAGGCCTACCCGATCCTGCTCGCTGCGCTGCAGCAATTTCTCGCGACTGTGCGCCGTCACCATGATGACCACCGGCGCGGCTTCGGGCGCCAACAACTGGCGCACCCGGAGCAAGGTCTGCCAACCGTCCATGCCCGGCATTTCCCAGTCGACGAGCAAGGCGTCGTAGTTGGGTTGCGCCGCATCGACGCGTGCTTGCACTCGGGCGACGGCCTCGGCACCGCTGCTCGCCACATCGACCTGCCAGCCCCAGGATCGCGCCATGGACGCCAAGACCGAAAGGGCCACCGGGTTGTCGTCGACGACCAGTACCCGCAGCGTCTCGGATGGCCGAACGGCTCGCGAGTCCGCCATTTTGCCGGGCTCGGCGGCAACCGCCAGCGTCAGGACGAAACGGAAGGTGCTTCCCTGGCCAAGCGCGCTCTCGAGCGACAGTTCGCCGCCCATCAGCGCCACCAGCCGGCGCGAGATGGCAAGGCCCAGACCGGTCCCCCCGAAGCGACGATTGGTCGAGGCTTCGGCCTGCGCGAAATCCTCGAAGACGCGCGCCCGGTTTTCCGCCGCGATGCCGATTCCGGTGTCGCGCACCGAGAAGGCCAGCGTGGCGTTTCCGTCGCGGCAGGCCAGCACCTTGACCTGCAAAACGATTTCACCCTTTTCGGTGAACTTGATCGCGTTGCCGCCCAGATTGACCAGCACCTGTTGCAGACACATCGAGTCGCCGACCAGCAGGCGGGGCATGACCGGGTCGATGTCGAACACCACTTCCACCGGTTTGGCGCCGACGCTGATCGACAGGATCATCGACAATTCGCGCAGCAGATGATCCAGACGGAAAGGTTGCGGGTCGATGCTCATTTTTCCGGCGTCGATTTTCGACAGATCCAGTACGCTGTTGAGCAGCTTGAGCAGCAAGTCGGCGGCGCCCGCGGCATTGCTCACGTAGTTGCGCTGCGTCGGCGAAAGCTCGGTGTGGCGCAGGAGCTCGAGCATTCCGAGCACGGCGTTCATCGGTGTGCGCAGTTCGTGACTCATGTTGGCCAGGAACTGCGACTTGGCCAGGTTGGCGTCTTCGGCCGCGCTTCTGGCCTTCTCGAGTTCGCTGGTGCGCCTGGCGACGCGCGTTTCCAGTTCGTCGTTGAGCGCCTTGAGCCTGGACTCGGCGCGCCACAGGTAGCCGGCGAGGGCGAGCAGGAGCAGCAGCAGCAGCAGACTCGACAGGCCGACCACCAGCGAGCGCAGGCGCCAGCCGGCCAGGGCATCGTCGACCGCGATGCCGGCGGCGACATAGAAGGGATAGTGCTCCAGCTGCCGGACACTGACGATGCGCGCCACGCCGTCGAGCGGCGACTGATGCCTCAGGGTCGCCGTCCTGTGGCCGGCCGTGATCGCCGCGCGGGTCGCACTGCCGGGCGGCAAGGGGGTGGCGTGGCTGCCGGTGAGCGCCGGCCAGCGGATGACCGGCGTGAAGGTGTCGCTGCGGAAGACACCAATCGCGCCCTGCGCGCCGACGTCCAGCGACTGGAACAGCTTCTGGAAGAACTCGAGTTCGACCGAGGCACTGACGACGCCGCGGAAGGCGCCCTGCTCGTCACGCATGGCCTGGGCGATGAACATCGCCGGTCGGCCCGTGATACGGGAAATCACGACGGACGAAAAGAACACCCCCGGCTGCGCGCCGTCGCGCGACTGGCGAAAGTAGTCCCGGTCGGCTGCATTCGCCCGTGGTGTGGTCTTGCTCTCGGACGAGTAGATGAGGTCACCGTCGGTATCGAAGACCCGCAGGCCGACGAGTTCCGGAAAATTCACTCGGCGTACGTCCAGCCCGGCATCGATCGCCGCCGCATATTGCGCTACCGCGGCCTTGCTCAGCGCGGCCACCGGCAGGTCGTGCGCGAGTTCGAGAACGTGCGCCTCGGCCCGGCGAAAAGTGGCGTCCAGACGCGTCTCGATGAGCGCCGCATTGTTGCGCGAGGTGGTTTCCGCAAGGCGGATGGCTTCCTCGTAACCCGACCAGATCAGGTAGGCAATGAGCGCGATCACCGCCAGCGCGCCAGCGCCAAAGACGCCGATGGTCCTGCTTCGCTTGTCCATTTTCAACGCTTTCGTCCATGGAGGGGTACTTCAATGTGCATTTCAGTGACCGTGGCGTGGTGACCGACTTCGTCCCCAAGGGCTGAAAGCGCATGCGCCGAGCGGATCAATCCGTACTCAGTTTTGCAAGAACCGACAGATTTCCGCGCTGCAAATCCGCCCGGATCGGCGTCAGGTCGGCTCCGGCCTGCACGACACGGGTGAAGTCCTTGGCCGAACGCGGCGGGCCGACGTACAGGGCGCCAACCAATTCGCCCTGGCGCA
>NZ_JDSS02000043.1:142631-168656 GCF_000584955.1 Candidatus Accumulibacter vicinus | reverse complement strand
CGCAGGCCGCTTGGCCACTCGGCAAGCGGCCTGCGCCGTCATGTTTCACGTGAAACAGGTGTCGGCCTGTTTCACGTGGCCTGTCCCGTTGTCTTCCTGCGCTGCGCCGGTGCTGCCGAGGCGTTGGGCGGCACCGTGGAGCTTGTCAGGGCGGGCGTTCCCTTGGTCGTTTTCGCTGCGACTTTAGTCGCACGCTTCTCGAACTCAAAGCCGACCTTTCCATCGGCACCGCGTACCAGGTAAGCCGAGAATTTTCGACGCGTACGTGCAGAGATGAAATCCCTGAGTAAATCAGTACGTCCAGTGTCGAGAAGTTTCCGCATTTGTTCAGGTTCAACCGGTTGTTGAAGAATGATTGTTCCCGAGCGGAAGTCACAACTCTTCGCAGGCCCAACAGATTTCTCGCAGACATAGGCCATGCCATGCGCGAAGACACGCGCCGCGCATTTCGGGCAGGCACCCAGCGATTCGCTGTCTGAGAAATCGACTGTCTCGACGGAACCTTCATCGCTAGCGGTGCCTTGCCCGAAGTCAAACTCCGGGGCGTTTTCGGCGTTCAATTGGACGATGGCGTTGAAAGGACGACCCATTTTGTTCCGAAAGCCGCTCAAGGGGCCGACTTTGCGCTTGGTGAGCAAATCTTCAATCTCGGTTGCTTCGAATTGTCGGCCGGCGACGATTTTCCATAACGCGAAATCGCAGGTCTGGCATTGAAATTTCTTGTAGGTCTCCTTGATCAATCCCCCGCATTTCGGGCAAGGTGTCGAGAGTTCTCCAAAATCCCCAGGAATGCTGTCGCTGTCGTAGCTTTTTGCTCGGTCGACAATATGTTGAGTCATTGTCGCGATCTCTTTCATGAATTCTCGGCGCGACATTTCACCTCTTTCCATGCGCGCAAGTTTCCATTCCCATTCACCGGTCAATTCGGGTGCGGTCAACTCGCGGATACCCAGGCCGTTCAGAAGTGTCATCAGCGAAAATGCCTTGGCAGTTGGCTGCAGTTCGCGGCCTTCGCGAATAAGGTACTGTTCGGAGAGCAGATTTTCAATGATCTGGGCGCGCGTCGCTGGGGTACCCAGACCGCGTCCTGCCATTGCCGCCCGCAACTCCTCGTCGTCCATGGCCTTGCCGGCACTCTCCATGGCCGTCAACAAACTGGCTTCGGAGTAGCGGGCCGGGGGTTTGGTTTGATGAGCGCTAAGCACCATTTCTTCTGCCCTGACCTGCTCCTCTGGTGCAACGGCAACCAGATTACCCTCGCCATCAGAGTGCGCGTCGCGGCCATAGACTACTAGCCAACCCGGGTTGACCAAAACCCTGCCTTCGGTCTTGAAGGGCTCGGACTGGACACGCGAAATGCGGGTGGTGATCAGAAATTCCGCCGCCGGATAGAATACGGCCAGAAAGCGCTTGACTACCATGTCGTAAAGCTTCGACTCGGGTTCGGACAGATGTTTGGGTGCCTGCAGCGTCGGAATGATCGCGAAATGATCGGAAATCTTGGCATTGTTGAAAATGCGCTTGTTCGGAATGACCCAATGGCTCTCCAGGATCTTCTTCGCAAAAGGCGCATAGCGAGCCAGCATCGCTTCGTCGTGACCTTTGCCGACTCCTTCTCCGGTAAGCATCGAGAGCGTGCTGCTGACCGTCGAAAGATAGTCTTCGGGTAGCGCGCGCGAATCGGTACGCGGATAGGTGAGGACCTTGTGCTTTTCATAAAGCGCCTGCGCCAGGCCAAGCGTGACCTTGGCGGAGAAACCGTAGCGGCCGTTGGCCTCGCGTTGCAGGCTGGTCAGATCAAAGAGCAACGGTGATAGTTGTGTCGAAGCCTTCGATTCCTCGCTGACATCCCCCATCTTGCCTGCGCATTTCTGCTGCAGCAGGATGCCTTTGGCCTCATCCCAGAGGCGATCGGCGCGCGCATGTTCGTCCTCATCCTTGCCCTTGAATTTTTCGTCGAACCATTTGCCACGGTACTCTCCAGCGCTACAGACGAAGACTCCCTCAAGTTCCCAGTAGGGGCGAGGTTTGAACTTGCGGATGCGATCCTCTCGTTCGACGATCAGTGCGAGTGATGGCGTTTGAACGCGACCGACAGTCGTCAGGTGAAAGCCGCCAGTCTTGGAGTTGAAGGCGGTCATCGCGCGTGTACCATTGATGCCGACCAACCAGTCGGATTCCGAGCGGCACACCGCAGCGTCCCCCAGTCCGCGCATCTCTGCGCCTTTGCGCAAGCGCATGAAGCCTTCCTTGATGGCTTGCGGAGTCATTGACTGTAGCCACAAGCGTTCTACCGGTTTGCCATTGGCAGCATGCTGGGTGATGTAGTTGAAGATCAATTCCCCTTCCCGTCCGGCATCACAGGCGTTTACCAGGCTGACCACGTCCTTGCGCTTGATCAGGCGGACCAATAGCTTGAGGCGCGACTCGGTCTTGGCAATCGGCTGCAGGGTAAAGTGTGGTGGTATCACTGGCAGATGGGCGAATGACCATTTTCCGCGCTTGACTTCATATTCTTCTGGGCAAGCCAGTTCCAGCAGGTGACCAATGGCCGACGAGAGGACGTAATCGTCACTCTCGAAGTAGTCTTCGTGCCGAACGAATCCACCAAGGGCACGCGCCAGGTCCGCGGCGACAGAAGGCTTCTCGGTGATGATCAGTTTCTTGCTCATGGGGTCTTCATCAGCCAAGGAGGGTGGCGAAAGGAGTCATCGGAGGATTGGCTGCACGGGTCATCATGATTTTGTCGGAGAGACTTTCAGTTGTGGGAAATGCGTTGATAGCGACCGCCAGGCAAACTGCCAATCTGGCCATTCATTTCCAAGTGCAGCAGCATCACCGAAACCACGTCAGCCGTCAAGCCACTGCGGTCTACGAGTTCGTCCAGAGCGCAGGGATCGAAACCCATGCTCAGCAATAGTTTGTCGGCCTGCTTACCACTTGCCGGGGAACCCTTTTGCAGGGTAGAAGTACTTATCCAATGTAGTTCGTCGAGCACATCCTGGACGGTTTCGACGAGTTTCGCACCCTGTTTGATCAATTGATGGCAGCCGCGTGCCTGCGGAGAGTGAATCGATCCGGGGATGGCAAAGACCTCGCGACCCTGCTCGGCGGCCAGGCGTGCAGTGATCAAGGAGCCGCTTTCGGTCGTCGCTTCGACCACCAGCACACCACGCGAGAAGCCCGATATCAGGCGGTTGCGACGCGGGAAGTTGGCGGCGATGGCGGGGGTGCCCAAGCGAAACTCCGAGATGATCGTGCCATTGGCCTCGATTTCGCGTGCCAGACCCCGGTTCGCGGACGGGTAGAGGCGATCAATACCGGTGCCGATGAATGCGACGGTGTTGCCAGAAGCCTTCAGTGCGCCGCGATGAGCGGCTGCATCGATCCCCAGGGCAAGGCCGCTGGTAATCGTCAGCTGGGCATCGGCAAGCGCGGCAGCGAAGCACTCGGCATTGCTCATCCCTTGTGGCGTAGGGTTGCGGCTACCAACCATTGCCAGAGCAGGCGTATTGAGCAGATCGAGACGGCCGCGAACATAGAGCAGCGTCGGTGGGTCGGGTATTTGCAGCAGCGACTGGGGATATTCGGGGTCGGCCAGACACAGCAGGTACTGACCAGGCTTCTCCGACCAGCGCAGTGCTTCCTCAATCATGAACTGATTGTCGGTATCAAGAACCAGGCTTGCGGCCTTGTCGCCCACAATCTTGCGCAACGCGCTGCGACTCGCAAGGAAGACGGCTTCCGGAAGCCCGAAAGCGCTTAACAGCTTGCGCTGGGTCTCACCGCCAATACCCGGAATCAGCGTCAGTCGTAGCCAGTTCGCCAACGACTCGGCCGCATTCATCCCTAGGGCGTACGAGCGAAGTCGTTGACGTCTACGGTACTCTCAGATTGGACCACCAGGCCGTACGATAGGCGCTCAAATATCCGAAAGACGAACAGCAAGCCGATCCGTTCCGGAGGAATCGGTACCCTCACCTTGGTATCGTTCTCATCACGCTCAACTATCGTACGATTACGTTCGAGCGCCAGAACATGCCCAATCTCGATCCCGTCCCTGGCCCCACGGTTGAGCGTGACAATTGACCCACGGCCTGCAGTGTCGACGCCGCCATAGACAGAAATCACTCGACCATTGACCTGAAATCCGGGTTTGTGTGGCACGTAGGCAACCAGCGGGGGGCGGATCGCCGGCAGCAGGCGATCGCCACGGCCGATCTCCTGTTTCATCGTTACCACCTCAAAGGTCGCGGGGTTGCCGGGTTCGAGCTGTCTTGCGGTGCCAAGATAGAAAGCTTCGTAACCGAGGATCTGGTTATTATCGGGATCGTGTAACGGCCTGCCATTGCGATAGATTTGCCAGTCCGGCCTGGACGGGTCGGCGCCGGCGACATAGGCGAGGTCACCATTGCCAAGGTAGACTCTGTCCTGCTGCGTGGCAACGATGCGTGCCGCCCGGTCGAGGCTGGAGACTTCCACGATCAGCGGGTCTGAGAGAAATGGCCTGATGAGGTTGGGTGGAATCGCCGGGATTTCATCCTTGACACTCGTCGAGTATATCTGCGGTACTAGCCGGATGCTCTGCAAACGCAAGCGGGGTGTGCCCTGCACATCGCGTTCGAGAACGATCACATCGCCGGGGTAGATACGGTGCGGGTTGTTGACCTCTTCCTCGTTCATTCGCCAGATTTCTGGCCATCTCCAGGGTTCTTTCAGGAATTTTCCGGCAAGACCCCATAAGGTGTCACCCGGCACTACGATATGGCGGTTCGGGGCACCCTCGGCCAACTGAATTTCCTGACCGACGGCTCCACCGAGCGCACTGATCATGGCCAGAATGAACGCGGACATAATGCGGATCATCGTGTTATCCTCGTAGGAGCGGTTGGGGAACTCCCGGTCGAGATTTCTGTCCCAGACGGTCATTTACCCGGTCTGCGCCAAAGTCATCGCTGGCGCCGTTCCAACGACGTCGGCATTGTCAAGGCACCGTGCTGGATTTTGCACGTAGTTACTTCTTCGATCAAGCTTTTTATGTCTCTACTACCGATACTTCGCTTTCCCGATCCACGCCTGAAAAAGCTTGCCGTGCGCGTTCAACAGGTGGACGACAGCATTCGTCGCCTGGCCCGTGACATGGCCGAAACCATGTATGAAGCGCCCGGGATTGGTCTTGCCGCCACGCAGGTGGACGTACACCAACGCGTGATCGTCATTGATGCCTCCGAAACCAGAGATCAGTTGCTGACCCTGGTCAATCCGGAAATCATTCTGCAGGATGGCCTACAGGTCTGTGAAGAAGGGTGCCTGTCGGTGCCCGGGATTTACGACAAGGTCGAAAGGGCGGAACGTGTCGTCGTTCGCTACCTCGATCTGGAAGGACACGAACAGATTGTCGAGGCAGTTGGTTTGTTGTCGGTATGCCTGCAGCACGAAATCGATCATCTGCAAGGGCGCGTCTTTGTCGACCACCTGTCGCAATTGAAACAGTTGCGCATCAGGAACAAGCTCGCCAAGCAGGCCCGCATCACTGCATGAAACTCGTCTTTGCCGGCACGCCAGAATTCGCTGCGCTTTCCCTGCAGGCAATCATTGCCGCGGGACATCAGGTGGTATTGGTTCTGACCCAACCGGATCGCGCTGCCGGGCGCGGGCTCGCACTACATGCGTCGCCGGTCAAGCAACTGGCGGAGGCAGCGGGAATCGAGGTCTTTCAGCCGCCGACCTTACGGGATCCCTTGGTGCAGGAGCGGATACGCACGGCTGCTGCCGAGGCGATCATCGTTGCGGCCTATGGGCTGATATTCCCACAAGCAGTGCTCGACATGCCCCGCTTTGGCTGTATCAACATTCATGCCTCGTTACTGCCACGTTGGCGAGGTGCCGCACCGGTGCAGCGTGCGCTTCTCGCCGGTGACCAGGAGACCGGCGTGTGCATCATGCAGATGGACGCCGGGCTCGATAGCGGCCCGGTGCTGCTGTCTGCACGGCAGCCGATCAACGAGGACGATACGGCTTCTTCGCTACAGAATCGTTTGGCCGAGCAGGGCGCCTTGCTGATTGTCGAGGCGTTGGCCTGCTTGCCACTGCCGGCCCAGTCGCAATCACCGGCAGGGATTACCTACGCGGCCAAGATCAACAAGGCGGAATCGGCGCTCGACTGGCGTCTTCCAGCAGTCCAGCTGGAACGGCAGGTGCGAGCCTTCAACCCCGTTCCGGGTTCATCGTGTTGTCTCGACGGAAATCTGCTCAAGGTCTGGCGTGCCGAATTGGTGGCTGGCGTTGGCCTGCCCGGAGAGATTCTCGCCGTACAGCGAAGTGGCATTGTCGTCGCCTGTGGTGAAGGGGCGCTGCGTCTTGTCGAGTTGCAGAAAGCGGGCGGCAAGCGGCTCGCCGCGGCGCAGTTCCTGGCCGGTACGCCGGTCGTGCAGGGTTCCCGGTGTGCGTCGAGCATGCCTTGAAATGTGGCATCGACACCCCATCTGGCTGCTCAGATGAGAAACAAGCTGTATGGATGGAGGTTTTACGATGCTCGGCAACTGGCTGAAAACGACTATCCTGATGGCCGCGATTTTCGCATTGTTCGGCGCCGTGGGGGCGCTCATGGGCGGCAAGTCGGGAATGCTGTTGGCGCTGCTCTTGGGTGGCGCGATGAATTTCTTTGCCTACTGGTTCTCGGACCAGATGGTGCTCAGAATGTACAATGCTCGCGAGGTTGATGAAAGCTCGGCGCCGCAGTTTTACGGCATGGTCAGGGAACTTGCTCGGCGTGCCGCACTGCCGATGCCGAAAGTCTACCTGATCGACGAAGCGCAACCGAATGCTTTTGCGACCGGCCGCAACCCGGAAAACGCTGCGGTCGCCGCGACGACGGGAATTCTCCAGTTATTGTCGGCACGCGAGATCCGTGGAGTCATGGCACATGAGTTGGCGCACGTCCAGCATCGCGACATCCTGATCTCGACGATTTCAGCGACCATGGCCGGAGCCATTTCCGCATTGGCAAATATTGCAGTATTTTTTGGGGGTCGTGATTCGGATGGGCGTCCAAGCAACCCCGCGGCTGGCATCCTTGTCGCCCTGCTGGCGCCGCTGGCCGCGTCGCTGATTCAGATGGCCATCTCTCGGGCACGCGAGTTTGAGGCCGATCATGGGGGTGCCGAAATCTGTGGTGACCCGAGGGCGCTTGCCGATGCCTTGATAAGAATCGACGCCTACGCTCGCGGCATCCCGTTGGCGCCGGCTGAGGCGCATCCTGAAACTGCTCAAATGATGATCATGAACCCCTTGTCTGGCGGTGCGATTGCTGGTCTGTTCAGCACCCATCCGCCGACCGAAGAAAGGGTGGCTCGGCTACGCGCCATGGGTCGCAGCTAAGGGCTACAGGTCCTTGTTTCACGTGAAACATTGATCGCGCCCCGGCGGGTGCCGTTTTGCCACACGCACTATCGCAACAACTGTCGCAACAGCGCGGCAAGACGATAGCCTGCTTCGGTGACACGACGGTTGGCGATGGTCAGTGATTGATCGTGAAAGTCGGCAGTGATCGTTGGAACGGCATCGATTTCCGGTGGATACGCATGCTCGCTGGCAATCCGCCAGCTTTCATCGATCCATTGCTCGGGCGTTCCCGTAGACGCCGGAGCGGCGTAGCGGCTGATCAGGACAATGACGGCGCTGTGCAATCTGCTGCCATTCAGCCAGGGGGGCCCCGGCAGATCATCCCAATACCGGTGCAGACTTGTCGATGAAGCGTGTGCATGCAAGGGGTTGCTGATCGTCACCTTGTTTCCGCCTTGATCGCTTTGTCCGTCCGGGCCATAGCGGCTCGCAGCGTGCAGCGGTTGATGTGCATCGCCAACGAGGTGGATCAGCCAGGGTAGCGCGTAGGCACGCGCGCTGAGCTTTTCCTTGCGGTCGCCGACGGTGCGGGCGAGCACCACGAGTTGTTGATCGATGACCCCCGGCGACTGCAGTAGACGTTCGTATTCGCCCACGGGGCGATCGACGAAATGCCAGTTCAGTCGCCTTTCCATATCGGGGAAACCTGGCTGGGTCGGTGTAGGTTCCTCGCTGCCTGCAGTGTAGAAGCGCTTGTCGCGGCGAATGTCGTCGGGCCAGGTCGAGGCCTCGAGAAAGGCCGTCAGGTCAGGATCGGCGCCGTTGGCCCGCAACTGCCAGAGTTCGAAGTCCGGATGCTGCTGCAGGATTACAGCAACCGCATCTCGGGTGGGCGCGTCCATGTGTTCCCAGGCGATCATGGCGCTGATCCGATGCCCGGCAGCATTCCAGGCCGCAGCCGGGAAGGCCAGACTCCACAGAAGGCACAGCGGCAACAGCCGCCCAAAGAATCTCGCGGCCATCGTTTGCCTAGCGGTCAAGATTGATATCGTCCTGTGAGGCTGGATCGTCCAGCGGTTCGAGATGGGTGAATACAGACGTATGCGGTAGGGTTTGACGAATTTCGCGTTCGATATTCTCGGCAAGTTGATGAGCACGATTGATGGTCCACTCTCCCGGTACGAGGATATGCAGGGAGATGAAGCGGCGTGCGCCTGACTCGCGGGTACGCAAGGCATGATAGTCGATTCCCAGCGCACGGTAACGATCCAGGATGGCGAGTACCAGAGCGTACTGTTCCGGCGGTAGGCTGCCATCCATCAGTCCGGAGGCCGTACGTTGCAGCAGGCGCCAGGCAGTCCACACGATATTGCTGGCCACCAGCAGGGCCAGTAGCGGGTCGAGCCACAGCCATCCTGTGGCAGCCACTCCGGCAACGCCGAGGATCACTCCTGCCGATGTCCAGACATCGGTCAGCAAGTGGTGTGCATCGGCCTCGAGGATGATCGATCGTTGACGCTGACCGGCAAGCAGCAGGATGCGGCCGACGACAAGATTGATCAGCGAGGCCAGCACCGATACCATCAGCCCAAACCCGATCTGCTCGAGTTCCTGCGGATGAAGAAGGCGTTCAACCGCTGTAATGGCAATCGTTACCGCGGCCAGCAGGATCAGCAGTCCTTCGAATCCACTCGAGAAGTACTCGGCCTTGCCGTGGCCAAAGGCGTGCCCTTCATCTGCCGGCTTCTCGGCGATCGTCAGCATCGCCAGTGCCATCACCGCGCCAGCCAGATTGACCACCGATTCGAGGGCATCCGAGAGCAGTCCGACGGAACCTGTCAGTAGCCAGGCCAATCCCTTCAGCGTGAGCGTGGCGAGCGCTGCGGCGATCGACAGCCATGCGTAGAATTTGAGTGAGGGCGAAGCCATGCACGCATTATCGGCTATCAGCGATGATCTCGCCATCGTCAGGCATCGTGCTAAACTCGTCAGATCCCAAATCGGAACCCATCTCGGCCTTGCCTTCCTCTCCTTCTTGCCCCTCGCCGCGTGCGCTGCGCGTGCGCACACCGCAGCTTCTAGAGCACGGTTCATCGCCGTGCCTGGATGGGCCGATACCATCCGCGCTTGCCATGGATTCGCTAGCCTTGAGCCTGTCGCTGGCGGCACGGGTGATGGCACGCGTGCACGCCGGACAGAGCCTGACGCAGGCGCTGGCCATCCTCGGCAAAACGGCGCCTGCAGCCCGTGCTGCCGCCCAGGACGTGGTTTACGGCAGCTTGCGCCGGTATGGTTGTGGTGAGTTCATTTTGCAGCGCCTGCTGCAAAGATCGCTGCCGCATCCAGAAGTGCAGGCGCTGCTGCTGGGAGCACTTTACCGTTTGCAAACTCGTCCCGAATCCGGCTACATGGTGGTTGATCAGGCTGTGGCAGCGGCTGGCGAACTGGCAGGCGGCGGCTTCAAGGGTCTGGTGAATGGCGTGCTGCGAAATTATCTGCGCCAGCAAGAGGTCCTGCATGCGGCCATGCTCGATGATGACGAAGCCGTACAACAGCACCCTGGCTGGTGGCTGGCACGTCTGCGGCGTTGTTATCCGGAGCATTGGCAGAACATCGTTGCGGTCGGCAATCTCCCGCCACCGATGACCCTGCGTGTCAATCGGCGACGTGCCACGCTGACTGATTATGCGACACGTCTTCAGGACGCTGGTTTGTCGGTACGGGCGGCGGGAGGCGACGCGCTGATCCTTGCCAAGCCGGTCTCGGTCGATGCCTTGCCGGGATTCGTCGACGGACTGGTATCGATCCAGGATGCCGGCGCCCAACGTGCTGTACACCTCCTTGAACCCCTTGCCGGCCAACGTGTGCTCGACGCGTGTGCGGCACCAGGCGGAAAAACCGGGCATCTGCTTGAAATGGCGGACATCCGGCTGCTGGCACTGGACATCGACGGCAATCGCACACGCCGTATCGAGGATAACCTGCAGCGCCTTGGCCTGCAGGCGACGGTACAGGTGGCCGATTGTCGAGCGACCGATCAGTGGTGGGATGGCCGGCCGTTCGACGCCATTCTTGCCGATGTACCCTGCTCGGCGTCGGGCGTTGCGCGTCGGCACCCGGACATCAAATATCTGCGCAGGGAGAGCGACATCCGACGCTTCGCTCGCATCCAGACCGAAATTCTTGACAAGCTTTGGCCACTGCTGAAACCGGGCGGCAAGCTGCTCTACACGACCTGTTCGGTTTTCCCCGAAGAGAACGGTGCGCAGATCGACGCCTTCCTTTTTCGCCAGCCAGCCGCCAAGCGCCTGGACGAAGAAAGACTTCTGCCTCAGGAAGAACATGACGGATTCTATTATGCCTTGCTACGGAAAGCAGTTTAGCTTCCTGCTCCTGGGACTGCTGCTGTCTTTTTCGGCTGGCGGATGGGCTGCCGACATCAGCGTCCGCAACCCGAACCTTTCCGCAGGCGATGACGGCTATGTGCTGGCCGCAGATTTCAACATCAATCTCAACGCCCGACTCGACGAGGCCATAGCCAGGGGCATTACCCTGTACTTTGTCGTCGATTTCGAGCTGAGCCGTTCGCGCTGGTACTGGCTCGACGAACAGGTGATCAGTCGCAGCCAGACTTATCAGCTTTCCTACCATGCGCTGACGCGCCAGTATCGATTGTCGAGCGGTGCCTTGCACCAGAGCTTCGCTTCGCTCGACGATGCGCAGCGCATTCTGTCGCGATTGCGTAACTGGCAGGTCCTCGACAAAGGATCGGTCAAGGCCGATCAGACCTATCTCGCCGCCGTGCGCATGCGCCTCGACCTGTCGCAGATGCCCAAGACCTTCCAGGTCAACGCCCTGGCCAACCGGGACTGGAACCTTTCCTCCGATTGGGCGCGCTGGAACTTCACACCCGTCGAAACAGCCCCGTTCACGGCAGGGGGTGCTCCGACCTTGGCGGCCCCTGGCATGGACGCCAAATGAAAGCACTGATCGTCGCCGCCGCATCGTTTGGCGGCATCCTGCTGTTTCTTCTGGCATCGGCAAGCGCCAATACCGCGCTCTTCGCCAGTCACTACCCGTGGCTGCTCGGGTTGAACGCGATTGTTGCCCTGTCGCTGCTGGCGCTGATCGCCTGGCAATTACAGGCGCTCTGGCGAGAACATCGGGCGCAGGTATTCGGTTCGCGCCTCAAGCTTCGCCTGATGCTGATGTTCGGTCTCATGGCCGTCCTGCCAGGAGTGCTGATTTACGCAGTATCGGTACAGTTCGTCACCAAAAGCATTGAAACCTGGTTTGACGTTCGCGTCGAGAAGGCCCTTGAAGCAGGCCTCAATCTCGGTCGCAGTGCGCTCGACTCCTTGCTCGAAGACCTTGCGGTCAAAGGGCAGGCGATGGCGATGGAACTGGGCGAACGTTCGGAAGCGCAGCGGCGGTTCGAACTCGGTCGCTTGCGTGAGCAGAATGGCGTGCAATCTGCAGCCTTGTTTTCGACCAGTGGCGAGTTGCTGGCAACGGCCACGGGTGATCTCGCCAACCGGCTGCCCGCACCGCCGTCGCCCGAACAGTTGCGTCGTGCGCGCAGCGAGCGCAGGTACGCGGTCATTGAAAGCAATGGGGAGAAGGACTTCAGTCTGCACGTCCTGGTGCCCGTCTCGCCGCATGGCCTCGGCGCCGAGACGCGCATTCTGCAACTCACGGAGCCGGTACCGAGTGCGCTCGCATTGAACGCCAACAGTGTGCAGGCCGTGTATGCTGATTATCAAGAACTCTCTTTGGGGCGTGACGGGCTGACCCGGATCTATGCGATGACCCTTACCCTGACCGTGCTGCTGGCGTTGTTCACCGCCATCGCGTTGGCCTTCGTGCTGGCCCGTCGTCTGTCGGCACCTCTGTCAATCCTCGCCGAGGGTACCCAGGCTGTGGCGGCTGGCGACTACACTCCACGGCAGGCGATCTACAGCCGTGATGAACTGGGCATCCTGACGCGCTCATTCAAGCAGATGACCAGCCAGCTGGATGAGGCACGACGCGATAACGAACGCCACCGCGCCGAGCTTGAAGCCGCACGTGCCTATCTGGAATCGATTCTGGCCAACCTGTCTGCCGGCGTCCTCGTCTTCGACCGGCGCTTCGTGCTGCGGACGGTGAATGAGGGCGCACTGACCATCCTCGTTGACGACTTTGCCGGTCTGCGCGGAGAGGCGGCAGCAGTCTGGCCACGCCAGCAGGTACTGGGCCAGGCCATCATTGATGCCTTTGCCGAGGGCCAACGCACGGAATGGCAGGAGCAGATCGAGCTTGAGCATCCCGATGGCCCGCCACAGATCCTGCTCCTGCGTGGGACGCAGCTCCCGGATGAATCGCTCGGTGGCTATGTCGTTGTTTTCGACGATGTGACGCGACTCATTGCCGCCCAGCGCAGTGCTGCGTGGGGTGAAGTGGCCAGGCGGCTGGCGCACGAGATCAAGAACCCTCTGACGCCGATTCAGCTATCCGCCGAGCGTCTGCAAATGAAGCTTGCCGACCGGCTCGGCGGTGCCGATGCCGAAATGCTCGCGCGCTCGACCCAAACCATCATCATGCAGGTACAGGCGATGAAGCGGATGGTCAATGACTTCAGCGACTATGCGCGCATGCCCGCACCCGAACTGGCTGCCGTCGACCTCAACGTACTGGTCGTCGAGGTGCTTGGTCTCTATGAGACGTCACGGGCCTCGATCGAACGGAATCTCGCTGCCAAGTTACCTCCGGTCTGGGGAGACACCACCCAGTTGCGGCAGATCATCCACAATTTGCTGCGCAACGCCGAAGAGGCGCAGGAGGCCGTGGATTCACCCTGTATCGTGATCAGCACTCGCCGCACCGAGCATATGGTCGAACTGCTGGTGAGCGATCTGGGACCGGGTTTTCCACCCGAAATCATGGCGCGAGTCTTCGAGCCCTATGTCACCACCAAGGCACGCGGTACCGGCCTGGGCCTGGCGATCGTCAAGAAGATCGTTGATGAACATCACGGCCGCATCAGGATCAACAATCGTCAGCCAATCGGCGCTGAAGTCAGCATCATGTTGCCGCTGGCAGCCCTGCCGGCACCCCGGCGACACGCAAGCCAACTTCCTTTCGAGGCCTGAGCATGGCGCAAATACTGATCGTCGATGACGAAATGGGAATTCGGGAATTGCTTTCCGAGATTCTGGCCGACGAAGGCCACTCGGTGTGGCTGGCCGAGAACGCTGCTGCGGCGCGCAAGTTGCGCGCCGACAAGCGGCCCGACCTGGTCCTGCTGGACATCTGGATGCCCGATACGGACGGAATTTCATTGCTCAAGGAGTGGTCGGCGGGCGGCCTCCTGACGATGCCGGTGGTCATGATGTCGGGTCATGGCACGATCGACTCGGCAGTCGAAGCGACACGCATCGGCGCCACCGATTTTCTCGAAAAACCGATCGCTCTGCAAAAGCTGCTGCTCACCGTCAAGAAAGCGCTCAAGCACGAAACGGTGATGCTCAAGAAACCGTTGACGCTCGATGTCTTCGCCCGCTCCCCATTGCTCAAGGATCTCAAGAGGCGCCTTGAGCAGGCCGCAGCGAAAACCTCGGTACTGCTCCTCAAGAGCGCCTCCGGCAGCATCGCCGAAATTTGCGCGCGCACCTTGCAGACACACCGGGCACCCTGGCTGGATCTGTCGACATCCAGTGCGCCGTTGACGCAGGAAATGCTGCAGAACGCTGGCGGCGGTATCGTTTTCATTTCCGATCTCGCGCAACTCGGAAAGCTGCAACAGATGAATCTGGTCTTTGCACTCGAAAGGCTCGAAAGACACAACCTGCAGCTGGTCGCTGCGTCGACCCGGCCGCTGGCAAGCCTGGTTGACGCCGGCTGGGATCCAGGGCTGGTCAACCGCCTGGGCGAAGTCTGGGTAGCCCTACCGCAGATCTCCGGCCACGCCGACGACGTTCCCGAGATTGCTACCATGTTGCTGGCTCATCTCGCCGAGCGTGGCGAGGTCCCACTCAGGCACTTCTCCAGCGGTGCCCAGAACTCACTCCGTTTGCACCATTGGCACGGCGAGTGGGCAGAACTGCTGACGACCGTCAAGAATCTCGCGCTCTCGGCACTCGACGAAGAAATCAGTGCCGATGATGTCACCCGTATCCTGCAGATCGAGGTCGGACAGAACGGTGCCACTTCACCACTGCCGGCCATGTTTTTCGATCAGCCACTACGCGAGGCTCGCGAGGCCTTCGAAAGGATGTATTTCGAATATCACCTGACCGGCGAACGCGGTAGTATGACGCGTTTGGCGGAAAAGACCGGCCTTGAACGCACCCACCTTTACCGCAAGTTGAAGCAACTGGGTCTCAATGTTGGCCGGCGTGGAGACGAACGGGAGTAAAGTCTAACCTTCGGCGCTGTCAGGGAGATCAAGAAAATGCGCATCGTTATTCTCGGTGCTGGCCAGGTAGGAGCCAGCGTTGCCGAAAGTCTCGTCTCTGAAAACAACGACATCACTGTGGTCGATAGCGATCATGAACGGCTGGCGCATTTGCAGGATCGCCTTGACCTGCGGACGGTGGTTGGCAACGCGGCGCATCCATCGGTCTTGGCCAATGCCGGTTTGCGTGACGCCGATCTGCTGATTGCCGTCACCCAGAGCGATCAGACCAATCTCGTCGCTTGCAAGGTGGCGCACAGCATCTTCAATGTTCCGGCGAGGATCGCCCGGCTGCGCGCTCGCGACTTCCTGGACAGTGAACAGCTGCTGTCCTCGGAAAATTTCGCCGTCGATTATGCCTTGTGTCCGGAACAGGTCATCACCGAGTACATTGCGCGTCTGGTCGATTTCCCCGAAGCATTGCAGGTTCTAAGTTTTGGCGGCGGCCGTCTGGCGCTCGTCGCCGTTCGTGCCTATGCCGGTGGCCTGCTGGTTGGAAGCCCGATCAAGGAAATGTCCAATCATCTGCCAGCGGGAATCGAGGGTCGCATCGCGGCGATCTTTCGTCGCGACGGGGCAATCACACCGACCGGCGAAACAATCATCGAAGATGGAGATGAAGTCTTTCTGCTGGCTGCCGAGGAACACATCCGGACCATGATGCGCGAACTCCGACGCTCCCTGGAGCCTGTCCGGCGGGTGATGATCGCCGGCGGTGGCAATATCGGGCTACGCGTCGCCCAGGCGCTCGAGAGCAAGTGCCAGGTCAAGGTCATCGAGCTTGACCGACGCCGTGCCGAGTTTGTCGCCTCTGCGCTCAAGTCGGTGCTGGTACTCAGCGGTGACACCACCGACGAGGAGTTGTTGCAGCAGGAAGCGATCGATGAAATGGATCTCTTCCTGGCGCTGACCAACGACGACGAGGATAACATCATGGCCGGGTCGCTGGCCAAGCGGATGGGCAGCAAGCGCGTGGTGGCGCTGATCAACCGGCGCGCCTATGCCGAACTGGTCCAGGGCGGGCCGATCGACATCGCGATTTCGCCGGCACAGGTATCGATCGGTACACTCCTGACCTACGTCCGTCACGGCGATGTGGCACAGGTGCACAGCCTGCGCCGCGGTGCTGCCGAAGCGCTCGAGATCGTCGCGCACGGTGAGCAGAAGAATTCGAAAGTGGTTGGCCGGCGCATCGGTGAGTTGCCGGAGATTGCTGGCGCATTCATCGCGGCGATCGTGCGCGATCTCGACAAGAGCCGGGAGATCGGCTTTTTCGGCCTGGCCAGACAGAAGCAGATGGGCCGGGTACTGATCGCCCACAAGGACGTGATGATCGAGTCCGGAGACCACGTGATCGTTTTCTGCCTCGACAAGAAGGTGGTCAAGCAGGTGGAGAAACTGTTCGCAGTCGGTTTCCATTTCTTCTGAGAGGCCCCGCCATGCAACGCTATTACCCGGTGATTCGGGTTCTCTCGCTGGTGATCTGCATTTTTGGCCTGACCATGCTGCTTCCCCTGGCCTTGTCCTGGGCGATGCATGACGGCGCCGAAAGTGCCTTCGACGAGGCTGTCCTGGTCACTGTCGGGACCGGTCTGGGGTTGTGGTATGCGACTCGCAAGGAGAAGCGTGACCTGACGATTCGCGACGGTTTCCTGATGGTCGCGCTGGTATGGACGGTCTTGCCGGTCTACGCCGCACTTCCCCTGGTCATACAACTTGATGCGAGTTTTACGGATGCCTATTTTGAAGCGGTCTCTGGTCTGACCACGACCGGTGCAACGGTCTTCGAGGGACTGGACACGGTCCCGGTGTCGATCAATTTCTGGCGTTGCCAACTGGTCTGGCTCGGGGGCATGGGCTTGATCGTTCTGGCGGTGGCGATCCTGCCCTTGCTCGGAATCGGTGGCCGCCAGATGTTCAAGGCGGAAACTCCAGGGCCGATGAAAGACTCGAAGATGACTCCGCGCATGGCTGAAACGGCAAAGGGCCTGTGGGTAGTCTACACGTTGATCTCGATCGGCTGCATTCTGGGCTACCGTTGGGCCGGCATGACCTGGCTCGATGCGATCATGCACATGTTCAGCACCATGGGGCTCGGCGGCTTCTCCAGCCACGACGCGAGCTTCGGATTTTTTGATTCGCCGATAATCGAAGCCGTCAGCATCGCTTTCATGCTGATCGCGGGCTGCAATTTCGCGACCCACTACATCGTTCTTTCAGGTCGTTCGCTGCGTCCTTATGTGACCGATCCGGAAGCCGGGGCCTTTCTCCTGGTCACCCTCGGCAGTGTCGTCGCGATCGCCGTCTATCTCGATGCGCATGAGGTTTATCCGAGCTTTGTCGAGGCGCTCAGGTTTTCGGCCTTCAACGTCGTCTCGATCGCGACGACCACAGGATATGCCAACACCGACTATGCCCTGTGGCCTTTGTTTGCTCCGTTGTGGATGTTGTTTCTGTCGAGCTTTGCGACCAGCGCGGGTTCGACAGGGGGCGGCATCAAGATGATCCGCGCCATCGTGCTCTACAAGCAGGTCTACCGCGAGCTGACACGCGCCATGCATCCCAACGCCGTCCATCCGATCAAGATCGGCAGCGAGGTGGTGCCTCCCAACATTCTCTTCGCGGTGTTGGCTTTCGGCTTCATGTACATGGTGTGCATCGTCTCGATGACGCTGGCGCTTTCCTTCTCTGGGCTCGAGATCATCACCGCCTTCTCGGCGGTTGTCGCGAGCATCAATAACACTGGGCCGGGTCTTGGCGAGGTCGGTCCGGCGACCAACTTCGGCAGCCTGACCGACTTTCAGACCTGGGTGTGTACCTTCGCCATGCTCCTTGGGCGCCTCGAAATCTTCACCTTGCTGGTGGTCATGACTCCGGCTTTCTGGCGCAAGTAGGGGCGAAAAGGCGGATAATCGCGGTTTCGCAGCATATTTCCCGCTGCGGCGGAGCCTAACGTGACCCGACCCTGCAATGACACTTTCCTGCGTGCCCTGCTCAAGGAGCCGACCGAGTACACCCCGGTCTGGCTGATGCGGCAGGCGGGCCGCTATCTGCCCGAGTACTGCGAAACGCGCCGGCGTGCCGGCAGTTTCCTGCAGTTGTGCAAGAATCCTGCCATGGCCTGCGAGGTGACCCTGCAACCGCTCACGCGTTACGATCTCGATGCCGCAATCCTTTTCTCGGACATCCTGACGGTGCCCGATGCGATGGGACTCGGGCTTTATTTCACCGATGGCGAAGGTCCTCGCTTCGAGCGTCCGCTGCGCGAGGAATGGGCGATCCGCGACCTGACTGCGCCGGATCCCTGGGATCATCTGCGTTATGTGATGGACGCCGTCGCCGAAATCAGACGGGCGCTGAACAACACCGTGCCGCTGATCGGTTTTTCCGGCAGCCCTTACACACTCGCCTGCTACATGGTCGAAGGTGGTGCGAGCAGCGATTACCGGCGCATCAAGGGCATGCTCTACGATCGTCCGGACCTGCTGCATCGCATTCTGTCGGTCACTGCCGATGCCGTCAGCGCTTACCTCAATGCCCAGATCGAGTCCGGAGCACAGGCGGTAATGATTTTCGATTCCTGGGGGGGCTCCCTTTCGGCAGCTGCGTACCGGGAATTCTCGTTACCCTATCTGCAACGCATCGTCGGTGATCTGATCTGCAAGCAGGCAGGCGAACACATTCCGTCAATCGTGTTCACCAAGGGTGGCAGCCTGTGGCTGGAATCGATTGCCGACATTGGCTGTGATGCGATCGGCCTCGACTGGATGATCGATATTGGTGAAGCACACCGGCGGGTAGGTCACCGGGTCGCCCTGCAGGGCAATCTCGATCCTGGTGTACTCTTTGCTTCACCCGAGCGGATAGCCGCCGAGGCCAGGCGCGTGCTGGACAGCTACGGTCCGTACAATACCGGCCATGTCTTTAATCT
This sequence comes from Candidatus Accumulibacter vicinus, assembly GCF_000584955.1. NCBI lineage: Bacteria > Pseudomonadati > Pseudomonadota > Betaproteobacteria > Candidatus Accumulibacter > Candidatus Accumulibacter vicinus. Next base: position 149,946 of record NZ_JDSS02000043.1, on the reverse strand, counting down.
AGGGCACGGGATTTCCCAGTTTACGCCACCCGAAAACGTGACCGCGCTGGTCGATGCAGTACATACCCATAGCCGTCTCCTGCGTATAAAAAATGAATAAATCGTGCTCTACCGGTTGACTTGTTCACAGAAATGCCCACCACTTTTTGAGTCGGCTGAAAGCCCCCTGGAAATTCCGAGCGGTTTTTTAGTTATTTGATTTAAAAGGCTTTTAAAATCGCCTATTTTTCCGGCAATCTGCTGAAACCCTTGCGAACAGAGCCTTTGCGCCACTTTTTAGCAAGCTGATCCACAGAGTTATCCACAGAATTGTGTATAGGCCGGAAAGCTGAGATAACTGAATGCCTTAGCTCGCATCACGAGAAGTAGAGCGGTCTTTTCCCAGCCGGAAAAGCGCGATGACCCCCAGCAATTCCCAATTCCCAATTCCCAATTCCCAATTCCCAATTCCCAATTCCCAGATCGGATCTTCTGCATGCAGATTGCCCGTGTCGCTCTTGACGTGCCGCTGCGCCGCTTCTTCGACTACCAGGTTCCCGAAGGAGAGCAGGTGTCGGTGGCGGATGTCGGCTGTCGGGTACGTGTACCTTTCGGTGAGCGCCAGAAGATCGGTGTCCTCGTCGGAATACCCACCGCAACGGACGTTCCGCTTGAACAGCTCAAACCGGTTTACAGCGTTCTTCGCGAGTTGCCGCCGCTGCCGACCGCCTGGTTTCGTCTGACCGAGTTCTGTGCGGACTATTATCATGCACCGCTTGGGCAGGTGATGCTGTCCACCTTGCCGGCCGGACTGCGTTCGCTGACGCCACCGAAAGCCAGGCCACGCGGTCAGCGGACCTGTGACCTGCCAGCGCAGCCGGCACCGCTGCTGACCTGCGAACAGAAAGCCGCGCTGACTCTGCTAGCGGCAGGTGAAGCCCGCGCCTACCTGTTGCACGGTGTGACCGGCAGTGGCAAGACCGAAATTTATCTGCGCCTGATTGAACGCTGCCTGGCGGCAGGACGACAGTCGCTCCTGCTGGTGCCGGAAATCAACCTGACGCCGCAACTCGAAGCCCGGGTCACGGCTCGCTTCCCGAATGCCGGGCTGGTCAGCCTGCACAGCGAGTTGGGCGAGGCTGCTCGCAGCCGCAACTGGCGAGCCGCGCTGACCGGTGATGCACGTATCGTCCTGGGCACCCGCCTGGCGGTGTTCACGCCCATGCCCGACCTTGGGCTGATCATCGTCGACGAAGAGCATGACCCGTCGTTCAAACAGCAGGACGGAATTCGCTATTCGGCACGTGACCTGGCCGTCTTCCGCGCCCACGATAGTGCCATTCCGATCATCCTCGGTTCCGCGACTCCCTCACTGGAGAGCTGGGCCAACGCCAATGACGGGACAGGCCGTTACCGACTGCTCTCGCTTCGCGAGCGGGCCTTCGAAGGGGCTCGCCTGCCGCTGCTGCGATGTATCGATACGCGCTTCGACAAGTTGCAGGATGGACTCTCCAGAGCATTGCTGCTGGCCATCGAGCAACGTCTGGCGCGTTCCGAGCAGAGTCTGGTCTTCCTCAATCGGCGCGGTTATGCTCCGGTGGTGGCCTGCGCCGCCTGCGGCTGGACATCTCGTTGCCATCGCTGTGCCGCCAACCTGGTTCTGCATCTCGCCGATCGCTGCCTGCGCTGCCACCACTGCGGCTTTGAGGCGCGCGTCCCGAAGCGTTGCCCGACCTGTGGCAACCAGGATCTCAATACCTTCGGTCGTGGTACGCAGCGGATCGAAGCGGTCCTCGCCGAGCGCTTCCCACAGGCACGCATCCTGCGCGTCGATCGTGATTCGGCGGGCAGCCGCAAGCAATGGGAAGCCTCAGTGGCGACTATTCAGAGGGGCGAGGCCGACATTCTGGTTGGCACACAGATGCTGGCCAAGGGTCATGACTTTCCGAAGCTCACGCTGGTCGGCGCAATTGCACCGGATGCCGCCCTGTTTGCCGCCGACTGGCGTGCCCCGGAGCGTCTGTTCGCACAGTTGATGCAGGTGGCCGGCCGCGCTGGCCGTGCCGACAGACCGGGAGAAGTGTTGCTGCAGACACAGTTTCCAGATCATCCGCTTTATGCTGCGCTGGTCCGACATGACTATCCGGCATTCGCTGCCACGCAGCTCAAGGAGCGGCAGCAGGCCGGCTTCCCGCCCTATGCCCATCAGGCCATGCTGCGCGCAGAAGCGCTCAGCATGGCTGAATCGCTGAGCTTTCTCGCTGCTGCACGCGCTTGCCCGGAGTCCGAAGCGGATCCGCTCGTGATCTTTTACGATCCAGTGCCGATGCGCCTTGCGCGACGAGCCAGTCTCGAACGAGCTCAGTTGCTGGTCGAGTCGCCATCACGGCGAGCCTTACAGCGCTTTCTCTCCCGCTGGGTAACCCGGCTCGAAGCCATCAGAGCACCTTCCCGACTACGCTGGCACCTGGAAGTCGACCCCCTGGAGTTCTGAGCGGGTGCCCGCGAGCGGCTGCCGCCGAGGCTTGGTGCATTTCCCGGCAGGGGCCTACGGGTGCCGAAGATTGACCCCGGGGCAGGGCGTAGGAATACGCCTGCGACGGGTGCGCACGGCTTCTTTTCAATGTGCGGAATTTCACGGTGTGGCGGGAGCCCAGCCCTTATCCTCTCTTATCCTCATGCTAGGCGGTGTGTTCTGCGCTGCTCGGACTTTTGGCAAGGCCAGAACCGAATAGCGGTTTTGCTTGAATTATTGGGAGAAATGCCAAGGTGTCATCCAATTTTGTCGCGGCGATCGACCTGGGCTCGAACAGCTTTCACATGATCGTCGCCCGCATCAGCAATGGGCATGTACAGATTCTTGACCGTTTGCGCGAGATGGTTCAGCTTGCTGCCGGTCTGGACAGACACAACCGGCTATCCGCCGAATCGCAACAGCGGGCGCTGGATTGCCTGGCGCGCTTCGGTCAGCGACTGCGGCACATTCCGGCGGCGCGCCTGCGCATCGTTGGTACCAATACCCTGCGGCAGGCACGCAACAGCGCCGGGTTTGTTGCCCGTGCAGAACAACTTCTCGGCCACCGGGTAGAGATTGTCAGCGGTCAGGAAGAGGCGCGGCTAATCTATCTGGGCGTCGCGCACAGCGTCGGCGATGTCGCCGCTCAGCGCCTGGTTGTCGATATTGGTGGCGGCAGCACGGAACTGATCATCGGCGAACAGTTCGACCCCCTACACCTGGCGAGTTTGCGCATGGGTTGCGTCAGTCTGACCCGTGCCTGCTTTGCCGACGGTCGAATTACCGCGGCCCGCCTGCGCAAGGCTGAACTGTTCGTTCAACTGAGCCTCGAACCCGTTCGCGAAGAGTACCTGGTGCGCGACTTGCAGACAGTCACCGGCGCTTCCGGATCGATCAAGGCCATCCAGGATGTCCTCATCAGCGAAGGCTGGAGCCGCGAGGGAATCACGCTCGAAGGACTGCGGCGGCTGCGTACGGCTTTGCTCGAAGTACGCGACAGCGCGGGGGTGGCTCGCCGGTGGCGACTGGAACCGGCGCGTGCGCGCGTCTTCGTGGGCGGTTTCGTGGTCCTGCACGGGCTGTGTGAAGCGCTTGGCGTCGCACAGATGGATGTTTCGGAAGGGGCCCTGCGCGAAGGCCTGATCTATGATCTTCTCGGCCGCCTCCGCCATGAAGACGTCCGTGACCGTACCATTGTCGACGTCATCCGTCGCTTCGATCTCGACGAGGCTCAGGCGGAGCGTGTGAGCGCGTCTGCGCTCGATCTGCTGCGGCAGGTTCGTGTGCCCTGGAAGCTGGCCGGCAAGGAAGCCCGGAGCGTGCTCGAACGTGCGGCCCGTCTGCACGAGATTGGCTTGTTGCTGACCCATGACCAGTACCATAAGCATGGAGCCTATGTTCTGGCACATGCCGAGCTGCCTGGCTACTCGCGTAACGATCAGCAGTTGCTGGCGGCGCTGGTCAGACGCCACCGACGCTCATTTCCCGCCGACGCCTTTGCCGATCTGCCCAGGGACTGGGCGCGCCATGCCCGTCGTCTGTGTGCCCTGCTGCGTCTGGCGGTCGTGCTGCATCGCGGTCGCAGCAATGAGCCACTGCCCGCGATCGGTCTACGGGTGGAGCGGCAGAGAATGTACCTGTCCTTTCCGCCAGCCTGGCTGGAAGAGCATCCGCTGACCCATGCCGACCTGCAGATGGAAGCTCGCCTGCTTTGCAAGGCCGGCTTCGAGTTGCGGCTTGACCGTGCCGCGTCCGCTGCGGCGCCCATGCCGCCTGCGCGCTCGTCAGAGGCCTCGCGGTGAGTGCGCGCTGGTGCTGACTCAGCAATATTCCTGTGTGCCAGGGTATTGACCGTGTCAACCTGGCCGTGCGCTTCCTGGCCCGGGCGAGGGCCGCCGATTACGCCGGCGATGACAATGTCGCTACCCGGCACCAGGTCGTATCTCTGATGCGTTACCGTCGCTGGGTGCTTGCACTCCTGTTGCTGCTTATCACAATGAGTATATTGTTGGTCGCCGCCAGCGACCCGGCGCCATTGGTCAGCCGCGACGAAGCGATCTTGCCAACATCGGTTGCCGAGGCCAGGCGCCTGTTGGTCAGCAACGACCCGCGCCGGCTTCGGCGCGGTGATGAGCGAACGGCCGTCATTCCGGCAACGTTGATTGACACTGCGATCAACTATTTCGCGAGCCGCAGCCTGCGGGGGCGCGCTGCCTTCATCCTCGGCGATGATCACGCCGAAATCCGGCTGACCATTCGCGCTCCTGGAATTCCTGGACCCCGCTACTTCAATCTGAGCGCGCTCTTCCAGGAAGCAAAAGGCGAGCCACGGATCGTTGCCGCTTCGCTTGGCTCCTTCCCGATCCCGTCTGCGCTGGCCGAAGGGTTGATCGCCTCGGCGATCAGCATCGCCGGTTTTTCCGAGGAGTGGACGATTGCCCGGCAGGCCATCCGGCGTCTGGCCTTCGAGCCCGCTCGCGACAGTGTCGAACTGACCTACGTTTGGGAACCTCGCCTGCTCGACCGAGCCCGGTTGATGGCATTCTCGCCGCAGGACATCGTTCACATGCACGCTGCCCAGAAGGCTCTGGCGGGCCTTCTCGACCACTATACTGCACGCACTCGCGTTCCCTTGAGCCAAATCCTGGCTCCGCTGCTGGCACCCGCAAGCGACCAAACCCTGCCGGCGAACCGCGCGGTACTGCTGGTTCTGGCAAGCTACCTGGCAGAAAAGAACCTGGCGATGCTGCTCCCGGAAGCAAAAGGGTGGCCACGTGCGCGTCGAGTGAAACTGACCCTGCTCGGCCGTGAAGACAGCGCCCAGCATTTCGGAATTTCGGCGGCCTTGGCTGCCTGGGCCGGCGAGCCGGCAGCGAATGCGATCGGCGTTTACAAGGAAATCGATGACTCCCGGGCAGGGAGCGGTTTTTCGTTTGCCGATCTGGCGGCAGATCGTGCAGGAACTCGCTTTGGCGAGCTTGTGGTCGACGACTATCCGCGCCTGTACAAGGTGCTACGCGGGACCGTGACTGACGCGGACCTGGTTCCCTCGCTCGCCGGGTTTCCCGAGTATCTGTCGGAAGCCGAGTTCAAGCGCCGCTTTAGCGACCCGAACGTCTATGCGCAACAAACGGCCGAGATCGAGCGCCGCCTCGCCGATCTGCCTCTGTATCGCTGACTGAACTGCCGCGCTGCCCCCGCTTCGGGAGTTTCGCGAAGCGCTCGGATTCCGATCCACGGCCCTTGCCGCGCCTCCTCAGCTCGGCCGGCGACTGGCAATGCAGAACCAAGCATAGGCGGTCGATTGTATTCCGAGCAGGACCAGAAAAGCGCTGCGGTGCGCCAGGGCCGGATTCTGCCCCTGCTGTTGCAGCAGGTCGATCAACAGACCGAGTCCCCATTGCACCCCGAAGGCGCCGATGAAAACCATCAAGTTCAAGGCAGTATTGACACGACCCGAGAGCGCTACCGGAAAACCGGCCGCCGCCTGCGAATAGACCAGGGTGCCAAAGCTCGAGAAAGTGCCGTAGGCGATCCAGAGCAGGTACGTTTGGGAAAGCGCTTCGGTGGCGATCAGGGCGAGCATCAGCAAGGAAAGGCCGACTCCGGCAGCGAGCAGCATCACCGGCTGGATGCCACGCCGGGCCAGACCGGTCGCCAGCAGGCCAATCAGGATATAGGCAGTCAACATGGCGACGCTCATGCCGGCCATATGGTCGGCGGCGGCTGCGCGGCTGTAGCCGTTCACCTGCATCAGCCAGGAAATCGACCACAAGCTTTGCACGGCCATGAAGCCACCGGTCAGCGTCAGGCCGATGGGCACGAAGCGCCAGAAATGTGCGCTCCCGAACACCGCCTTGACGCCGGCCAACTGTGCAGCAAGGGACTCGGGTTTGCTCTGGCTGTGCTGCTCCGGAACGCTGAAGAACAGCCAGACGGCGACGGCGAGAGTCAGACCGGCCAAGGCGAAGAAGATCTCGCGCCAGCCGGAAAGCTGCAGGGCGACTTCAAGCGGGGCCGTCGCCGCCAGTGCCCCGAGACCGCCCGAAGTCATGATCCAGCCGGTCAGCGAAGCCTGTCGAGAGGGTGGAAACCACAGGGAAAACGCCTTGAACGCGGCCATCAGGCATGCCGAAACCCCGAGTCCGATCAAACCGCGACCGATCGCCAGTTCAGCAACACTCTGACCGAGGGCAAAAACCGTGGCGCCAGCGGCGGCAATCAACAACAGCCCGGATTCGACACGGCGCGCGCCAAAACGGTCGAGCAGCATGCCGAGCGGCAGTTGTGCGGCCGCGAAAGAGAGGAAGTAGGCGCTGGTCAGCAGGCCCAGTCCACCCGCACCCAGGGTGAGTTCCTGAGTCAGTACCGGACCAATGACCGCATTGGCCGTCCGGTAGAGATACGACAGGAAGTAGGCGCCTGCGAAGGGCAGGAACAGCTTCAGCCACAGCATGCCAGAGATCCTGGTCGCCACCTCAACGCTCGTTCCAGAGCCAGGCAGCACCCCGCACGCCGGAGGAATCGCCATGCACGTTGCGCAACAGGCGCGTGTACACCACATCGGAAAAGACATGCGCGGCCCACAGTTCTGGAACCGTTCGGTAGAGGCGATCGATGTTCGACAGGCCACCGCCGAGCACGATCACGTCCGGGTCGATAATGTTGATCACCTGCGCGAGTGCCTTGGCCAGACGCCGCTCGTAGCGCCCGAGCGTGGCATCACTGCTGGGGTCCCCGGCACGGGCACGCGCCACGATTTCTTCCGCTGCCAGCGATTGCCCGCCATGATGCCGGTGGTCAGCGCAGATTCCCGGACCC
>NZ_JDSS02000043.1:135315-142606 GCF_000584955.1 Candidatus Accumulibacter vicinus | reverse complement strand
GTGAGTACGCGCTGGTGAACGACCATGCCGCCGCCCACGCCGGTCCCGAGGATGACCCCGAAAACAACTTCGGCACCATGTCCGGCACCATCGACGGCCTCCGAGAGGGCGAAACAGTTGGCATCGTTGGCCAGGCGGACCTCGCGTTGCAGGCGCGCTTCCAGGTCGTGCCGCAGCGCTTTGCCGATCAGGCAGGTGGAATTGGCATTCTTGATTCTGCCGTCAAGCGCGGACTCGGCGCCGGGGATGCCCACGCCGACACGACTATCCCTTTGCGCACGTTCGCTTTCGACCGCCTCAACCATTTCCGCGACTGCCTCGACGGTCTTCTGATAATCGCCCTGCGGCGTTGCCCGGCGTCGGCGTAGCAGCATGCGACCCGACTCATCGAGAGCCATCAGTTCGATCTTTGTGCCGCCGAGGTCGATTCCAATTCGTAACATGATTAGAAAGGTCGCACGATTTCTCGTACCACTGCGCCCATACGACCCCATGGGGTTCATCCGGCGTCAAGCCAAGGTCCGCAAACACAAGCGCTGAAGAACGTCGTCAATGGGCTTCACGCGTTCCTTCGCCGTGCCAAGGGGGAATTCTGAGGACAGTATAGCGAATTTGCACCGCTCAATGCCCCGGATGGTGTGGGAACGAGGAATTCTGTAGATCTACTGTCCCGGAAATCCTGGTCAGCGTGGTGGGCGCGGCCATGCCCGGGTGTTTTCGCGTCGTTCGCCTTCCCGTCGTTGACTTTCTGCCGGTCTATCGGATATGCCACCTCACAGCCAATGGTAACGAACAAGAAGATCTTCCTCGCCTCGTCGCAAGAGCTCGAAGACGACCGCCGCGCCTTCGAAATTTACGTCGGCCGCGAAAACAAGCAATGGGTGTCGCAGGGCGTCTTCCTCGAACTGGTGCTGTGGGAAGACTTCCTCGACGCGATGTCGCGCACGCGGCTGCAGGACCAGTACAAGCGCGCGATCCGTGACTGCGACCTCTTCGTGATGCTCGTCGCGAACAAGGTCGGTCGCTACACCGCCGAAGAATTCGCCACCGCTTTCGGCCACTTCCAGGCGACGAACCGGCCTTTTCTGTTCACCTACTTCAAGGAGCAGACCGGGAAGCCGGCGGAGATCCCGCCGGAAGACCAGCGCAGCGTGCGCGAGTTTCGCGAGAAGCTCGATCAGCTCGGCCATTTCCCGACCCCTTACTCGAACACCGACGCACTGCTGCGGCATTTTGACGGCCAGCTCGACAAGCTCGCCGCTGCCGGTTTCGTCGAACTGCGTCGCGAAGCGCCGGTGAGCGCAGCAGTATCTGCGCAGAAAGTGAAAGTCGGCAAGCGCGGCGTATCGATCGTTGGCGACAACCCCGGCAAGATCAGCACCGGCGACACTTACCACTACGACCAGCGCAGGATTTACCAGGTCGCCGCGCAAGCCGGAGCGAGCGCCGCCGAACTGCGCCGCGGCTACCTCGACTGGCTCAGCCGGCGCGCCAACGAACTGCCGCTGCTCGCCGCGGACAGCGGCAGGCCGGTGCAGCTCGCTTCGGTGTACACCGCGCTGCTGACGCGGCATGCGCGCGACGAGGTGCATGGCGGGCGTGGCCAGGCGCACCAGCGGCCATCCGCCTTTGGCGAACGTGATCGACAAGCCGCGCCACGCCAGTCGGCGCTCGAAGCGCTCGACGAAGAACGCCTGCTCGTGCTGATGGGCGGCCCCGGCAGCGGCAAGACGACTTTTCTCAACTTCGTCGCGCTGTGCATGGCCGGCGAGCTGCTCGGCGGACAGCCAACCAGCTTGCCGCTTCTCTGCCAGCCGCTGCCCGTTGACGACAGCGATCAGGCGCGCGCCGCCGCCAGCAAAGAGAAAACACCCGAACCCCAGCGCTGGCGCCACGGCGCGCTGCTGCCGGTGCGCGTGCTGCTGCGCGACTTCGCCGCCAGCCTGCCGCCGCCGGGCACGTCCCTTGCCGACGGTGCGCTGTGGACCTTCATCGTCGGCCAGTTGCCGGCACCGCTGGCGCGCTACCCCGACGAACTGCAACGCGAACTGCTGACCGCCGGCGGCCTGATCCTGCTCGACGGGCTCGACGAAGTGCCGGACGCGCTGCGCCGCCGCGAGCAGGTCAAGCAGGCGGTGCAGGACTTCGCCGCGATCCACCCGCGCTGCCGCTTCCTGGTCACCAGCCGCACTTACGCCTACCAGCGCCAGGACTGGAAGCTCGACGGCTTTGCCGAACGCGAACTGCTGCCGTTCACCCGCGGCCAGATCGAGCGCTTCATCGACTCCTGGTACGCGCACCTGGCGAACGACCTCTGCCGGCTCACCGGGAGCGACGCCAGCGGACGCGCGGCACTGCTCAAGCGCGCGACGCAACGGCCCGAACTGCGCGAGCTCGCCGAACGCCCGCTGCTGCTGACGCTGATGGCGCGCCTGCAGAGCAAGGGTGGCGGATCGCTGCCCGAGAACCGCGAGGAACTCTATGCGCAGTCGGTGGACATGCTGCTCGACGAATGGGAAGGCCTCAAGCTTCGCCGCGACGCCGACGGCCAGCCGATCGTCAGCGAACCGAGCCTCGGCGAATGGCTCAAGGCCCGACGCGAAAGCATCCGCGAGCAGCTCGACCAGCTCGCCTACCAGGCCCACCGGCAACAGCCGCAGCTCACCGGCACCGCCGACATCCGCCAGAGCGCGCTGATCGACGCGCTCTACGCCGCCTCGTCGGACCCCGACGTGCGGCTCAAGCGCCTCGAGGAATACCCCTGCGCGACCGCGCCGGGCTGCTCACCTCGCACGGCGAAGGGCTCTACCAGTTCCCGCACCGTTCGTTCCAGGAATACCTCGCCGCCTGCCACCTCGCCCGTTTCGACTACCCCGATACGCTGAGCCGGCTGGCGCGCAGCGACCCGAACCGCTGGCGCGAAGTGACGCTGCTCGCCGCCGCCCGTTCGAAAGCGTCGCCGTCGGCGATCTGGGAGCTCGTCGACGCGCTCTGCGCCGAAGACGACGCGCTGGACGACGCCGAAGCGTACTGGGGAGCGCTGCTCGCCGCGCAAGTGCTGCACGAGACCGGCCTCGCCGCGTTCAACCGGAGCCTGCAGGCACGCCACGAACGCAAACGCCTGCGCGTGCGCGACCGGCAGTTGGGCTTGCTCGCCAGCACGCGGCTGCCGGCGCGCGAACGCGCGCTCGCCGGCGACCTGCTGGCGCAGCTTGGCGACCCGCGCCGCCACCTGCGCGAAGTCGATGCGATGCGTTTCGTTTTCGTTCCACGCGGCCGCTTCTGGATGGGCCAGGAGGGCGACCAGAAGGCGCCGCTGCATGAGAACGACACGCTCGACTACGACTACTGGATCGGCGAATCGCCGGTCACCGTCGCGCAGTTCCGGCAGTTCGTCGAAGCCAGCGGCTACACCGCGCACCCTTCCGAAGCATTGCTGGATCTCGACAATCGTCCGGTGGCGTCGCTGTCGTGGTACGACGCGCTCGCCTTCTGCCGCTGGCTTGACGTGCGTTGGCGCGCGCACCTGCCCGCGGGCTGGGAGGTGACGCTGCCATCGGAAGCCGAGTGGGAGAAAGCGGCGCGTGGTGGCATCGAGATCCCGCGCGGCGCGATCCTTGGCAGTCTCGCCGAGGGCTTCGCGCCGCCACAATGCGCGCTGCAAGCGAACGCGCAAGCGCAGCGCGCGTACCCTTGGGGTGATGCGTGGGACGCCGAACGGGCCAACGCCGAGGAGGACATCGGCCAGACGACGACTCCGGGCTGCTTTTCGCGTGGCCGCAGTCCATTGGGTTGCGAGGACATGGCCGGCAACGTCTGGGAGTGGACGCGCAGCCTGTGGGGAAAGGAGTGGGACAAGCCCGAGTTCGGCTACCCCTACGATGCGCGCAACGCTGGACGGGAAAACCTCTCCGCGGACGCTGACATTCTGCGGGTCGTGCGGGGCGGCTCGTGGGGCAGTGGACGGGCCGCCGCCCGCTGCGCCGTCCGCGACAGGAATCCCCCGGACAACTGGAATGACAGCGGTTTTCGGGTTCTGTTGCGCCGGTCCCATGTTCTTCCCCACTTCTTCTGGTTGTGCCGCCAGGCGCAACGGTGCGACGGTACTCTCGTGCCGCACGCATTCCGGAAATGCCGGCCGATTCGCGCGAGCGGGTTGACCGGCCGAGGCGAAGGAAGAAGAACAGCGCCAGACGCGTCTGGTCCGCGCGCGTGCCGCAAGGCAGGGCGCCATCGGGGCAGCGCTCGCGCCGGGCAGATAGCAAAGCACGGACACGGCCAGGCGAAACGCCCGCCGTGTCCGCCCCGGCCCAGGCGCGGCGCCATGCCTGCAGGCTCCGGCGCAACCGGCCGCCGAGCAGCCTGCCGATGCGGGCGACCCTCCGGCTGACGTGCTCGTACTGGCCGCTGCTCAGCCAGTTCGACTGGCGAGCGAGGCGCAGCTAGGTGGCCCTCCCTTTTCCCCGGAGGCCTTGATCATCTTTCCGGCCCCCCCGATGACGCGCCAAGCCCCTTCTACTCCTGCATCGCGAGCAGTTCCTTGTCGGCGTAGCTCAGGCGCAATGCCAGCACCTGGGCAATGGCCTGCATCAGGTTAAAGGCGAGCCGTCGGTGCTCTTCGCACAGTTTCTCGAAGCTCTCCCGGTGCAACACGTAAAGTTCGGTATCCTCCATCGCCGTGGCATCGGCGCTGAAGCTGACCGCCCGAGTGACGAAGGACAGGCCGCCGACAAAATCGCCACGCCCATAGGTCAGGCGGTGGCGGCTGCTGCCCGTCCCGGGAACGGGCGTGGTGATGCGCACGGCGCCCTTGCGTATGAGAAACAGGCGATCCGCCGCATCGCCGGTCGAGAACACCTTCTCGTTCTTGGCCACCGAACAACGTTTGAGGCACTCGACAAGCGCGATCAGTGAATCTTCCTTCGAGTCCTTGAAGATTTCCATTTCGTAGATCTCGAGCGGCGGCACCTCGGTCGCCTGCATCAACTTCTCCGCGAGCACCTGATCTTCAACCCATTCGACCGCATCGTCGAGTTCTCCGAATATTTTGACATGATCGGTTTTGGTCGTCAGTTCCATCTGTTCAAACAGTTCGGCTAGGTTCTTTCCGTTGGGCAGGGTATGCGTCAAGCCGCTGAAGACCAGGAACGCCTCGCGTTCAATCAGTGCGTCCCTGATCTGACTCAGGAGATGCACCGCCGTGACGTCAACCGACTGGACACGGCGCATGTCGAGCACGATGTAGTTGCGCTTGCTCAATTCAGGCTCGAGGGCCGTGTAAAGCTGGTCCTTGGTGCCGAAAAACAGGCTGCCCTGCAGTTCCAGGATGGTGGTCCGGTCGCCGCGCTGTTCGAGCAGGTCCATCTCTTGTCCCAGACGCACCCGCTTCGAGAAGCGTTCTCTACCACTGGCCTTGCGGCGAATGACCGTGCTCATCAACTGCTCGCGAATGAACAGGAACATCGCCAGGGCAATGCCGACCGCTGACGCTGCGATCAGGCTGTAGGCGAGCGCCACGGCGACCACGGCCATGATCACCGCGAAGTCAAGCATCGTCCACGAGGATTCGAGCAGGTGGAGGCTCTTGATGTCGATCATCCTGATCCCCACGACAATCAGGATGCTCGCCAGGGCAGCGACCGGTATCCAGGCGATGAACGCTCCCAAGGCGAGAAACGCGAGCAGCGCCAGTACGCCTTCAACGACTCCGGAGATGCGCGTCTGACCGCCACTCGCCAGATTGACCAGGGTCGCGCCCATTTGTCCTGCCCCCGGCATCCCGCCGATACAGGCCGAGCCGACATTGCCCAGACCTTGCGCGATCAGTTCGCGGTTGGAATCGTGGCGACTGCGGGTGAGTGCATCGAGCACGACGGCCGTCTTGAGCGTATCGATGGATAGCAACACGGCCAGCGTCAGCGCTGTCCCCATGAGAGCGGCGATCTGGCCGAGCTTGAGTTCGCCGATGTCCCGCCAACGTCCGGTAACCGCCTCGAGCATGCCTGCGGCGGAACCGCCAAGAGGCCCGATGATCAGCTTGTTGCCTTCAAGGACCAGCATCGATTCGTCCACGAAGTGCGCCAATCCGAAATAGGTGAGCACTCCGGCCAGCAGGCCGAGGATGGCTGCCGGTACAGCGCGGGTAAGCAAAGGCGCGCCAAGCATCACGGTCGCCGTGACGCCGCCGATCAGTACGCTCTGCCATTGCCAGGTCTGCGGTGAGGTCAGCGTCCGCCACAAGGACTGATTGCCGAATACACCGAGGAATTTTGGAATCTGGCTGCCAATGATGATCAGGCCCACCCCGGTCAGGTAGCCACTGACCACCGGAAACGGAATGTATTTGATCAGGCTGCCGATCCGCATCAAGCCCAGAAGAAGCTGAATCAGTCCGGCCACCAGGCCGAGGGCAGTGAGCCGCAGCACGATGAACGCCGGGTCGACGTCCTGTTGGACAAGTTCGATGGCAAACGCCGAGAGCACCGCTGCGGCGGGTGCACACGGCGCCGTGATCAGCCGATTGGTGCCTCCCAGACTCGGCGCCACCAGGCCGAGGGCGGCCGCGCCGAGAATCCCTGCGAGTGCGCCCAGACCGGCATAAGCCGGACCGATCGAGGCATAAATGGTGACCCCAAAAGCGATCGCCGATGGCAGGGCGACCAGCATCGCCGCGAGGCCTCCCCAGAAATCGCCGACCAGCTTGTCATTCTTGAAACTCATTGCCAGATCCATGGTACAGGCCCTCCATTCAGACTCTTGTGATCAAAAAAGCCCTCTTTCCGACACCCTCCTTTGTTCAGGCACAAGCGACAAATGACCAAGCACTTTGCCTGGCAAACATTGATCGTATCACGGTGTCACTGGCAGGTCAGGTTTTTGGCACCAGTGCGGACGATGGCTGGACCTGCACGGCGATCCTCTCGGCACGCCGCGGGTGGCGACCAACGACGCCAATATCGTCGTCTGGCGCAACCTGCCGACCGGTGAGCCGTTCGGGATGGCACTACCCGGATGGCGACGGACGGGCGACGGTGATCAACCTGCGCTTCCCGGGGCAGTACTTCGATCAGGAAACGCAGTGGCGTTACAACTACTTCAGGGATCACGACCCCGGCCCAGGCAGGTACCCGAGGGGCCGCAACGGCAATGACCATTAGCCAGGCGGGAAGAAGTCGGCTTGAGAGAGGCATTGCGCGCTTGGAAATCCCAGAAGATGGTAGTCTTGACAGGCCTTCGACAGTATCTGTTAACGTCAGTTCGGGATAACGAAGCCAAAAAATTAGCGTTAACA
>NZ_JDSS02000043.1:114037-135265 GCF_000584955.1 Candidatus Accumulibacter vicinus | reverse complement strand
GTCGGCTCTCTCAATCCCCCAAACTTATCCCGAACTGACGTTATCTGTTATCAAGTTGAACCCTATCAATCGACGATGAGAGAACCTTTTTGACTCGGTTGTACGCCTGCTTTGCTGACCGATGACGCCAAAAACTGCATCTTCCTCGCACACCCGCCAACCAGCCAAAGCCTTCGCCGATTGCCTGGCGCTCGATCAGCGCCGGCTGCGCTCGTTGGCGCGCGATCTCCGGCACCTGTTCGGGAGCAAGCGCGATGCGCTGCAGGCCGAAAGCGATCGCCTGTTCGACCGGTCGCGGGCGGCCGTCGCGGCCCGCCGAGCACGGCTGCCCCGGCCGGAGTTTGCCGATGATCTGCCCGTCAACCTGCGCCGCGACGAGATCAGGGCGCTGATCGTCAGACATCAGGTGGTGATCGTCTGTGGCGAAACGGGTTCAGGCAAGACCACGCAAATCCCGAAGATCTGTCTCGACATTGGACGCGGAACGACCGGTCTGATCGGTCACACGCAACCACGCCGCATCGCTGCGCGCGCCACCGCAGCGCGTATCGCACAGGAGCTGCAGAGCGAATTCGGCACGCTCGTCGGCTACAAGATTCGTTTCAGCGATCGCACTTCTCCAGACGCCTTCATCAAGCTGATGACCGACGGCATCCTGCTTGCCGAAACTCAGGGTGACCCCTGGCTCGAACAGTACGATACCTTGATCATCGACGAGGCGCATGAACGCAGCCTGAACATCGATTTCCTGCTCGGCTACCTCAAGCAGCTCCTGCCGAAGCGGCGCGACCTGAAGCTGATCATCACTTCGGCAACGATTGACGCCGAGCGTTTTTCAAAACATTTCGACGGTGCGCCGGTCATCGAGGTCTCGGGCCGCCTGTATCCGGTCGAAGTGCGTTATCGCCCACTGCAGATGGAAAAGGAGGAAGCGGCTCCCGACGATGAACGCGATCTCTACGATGCGATCGCAGACGCCTGTGATGAGTTGCATCGCGTCGGGCCAGGCGACGTGCTGGTGTTTCTGCCGGGGGAACGCGAGATTCGCGAGGCCGCCGAGGCGCTGCGCAAGCACCACCCGCCGCACACCGAAATCCTGCCACTGTTTGCCCGCCTTTCGGCAGAGGAACAGAGCCGGATCTTCAAGCCGCACGTCGGTCGGCGGATCGTGCTGGCAACCAATGTGGCCGAGACCTCGCTGACGGTGCCGGGAATCCGCTACGTCGTCGATTCGGGTCTGGCGCGCGTCAAGCGCTACTCGTATCGCAACAAGGTCGAGCAACTGCAGATCGAAAAGATCGCGCAGGCTTCGGCCAACCAGCGGGCCGGGCGCTGCGGCCGGGTAGCGGCGGGGGTGTGCATCCGTCTCTACGAAGAGCAGGATTTCGCGCTGCGGCCGGCATTTGCCGATCCGGAAATCATGCGCTCGTCGCTGGCCGGCGTGATCCTGCGCATGAAGGCACTGCGCCTCGGCAACATCGAGGATTTCCCGTTCATCGAGGCGCCACTGCGCAAGGCGATCAGCGATGGCTACCAGTTGCTGCTTGAACTCGGTGCGGTGAATGCCGAGCATGCGCTGACCGCGACCGGCCAGGAGCTCGCGAAGATGCCGCTCGATCCGCGGCTCGCGCGGATGATCGTCGCCGCTCGCGACGAAGGCTGCCTACGCGAGGTGCTGGTGATTGCCGCCGCACTTTCCGTACAGGATCCACGCGAGCGGCCACAGGAGCGACAGGGGACGGCCGACGCCGCGCACCGGAAATTCGCCGACGAGCGGTCGGAGTTTCTTTCCTGGCTCAGGCTCTGGGACTGGTATCAGGCCGAATTCGAGCACCGCAAGTCGCAGCGCAAACTCGTCGAGGCCTGTCACGACCACTTTCTCTCGGCTTTGCGCATGCGCGAGTGGCGCGAAGTGCATGGCCAGTTGCACGCTGTCGCCGCCGAGCACCAATGGCAGGAAAACCAGTTGCCGGCGACTTACGACGCGATCCATCGCGCGCTGCTCGCCGGCCTGCTCGGCAACCTGGGATGCAAGTCGGAAGAATCTGCGCACTACCTCGGCGCGCGCGGCATCAAGTTCCTGATCCATCCGGGCTCGACGCTGCAGAAGAAGGCCGGCAAATGGATCGTCGCCGCCGAGATCAGCGAAACGACGCGGCTCTTCGCGCGCTGCGTCGCGCGCATCGAACCCGCATGGCTTGAGCACGTCGGCGCACACCTGCTCAAGCGCAGCTGCTTCGACCCACACTGGGAGAAGAAGGCGATGCAGGCGATTGCTTTCGAGCGGATCACCCTGTATGGCATCGTCGTCGATGCGCGCCGGCGAGTGAACTTCGGGCCGCTGAATCCACAGGCCGCACGCGAGATCTTCATCCGCCAGGCGCTGGTCGGCGGCGAGGTCAGCGAAGAGTTTGAACGGCGCTGGGCTTTCTATCAGCACAACCAGCAGTTGATGCTCGAAATCGAAACGCTTGAACACAAATCGCGCCGGCCCGACGTGCTGGTCGACGACGAGCTGATCTTTGCCTTCTACGATCGGGTCGTCCCCGCGGGCATCTACAGCGGTGCCGGCTTCGACCAGTGGCGACGCGACGCCGAGCGCGCCACGCCACGTCTGCTGTACCTGCAGCGCGCAGACCTGATGCGGCACGAGGCTGCCGGCGTGACCAGCGAGGCCTTTCCGCATCAACTGCGGCTCGGCGGTGTCGATTATGAACTGGCTTACCACTTCGACCCCGGCAGCGCGCGCGATGGGGTGACGCTGAGCGTGCCGCTGGCGCAACTGAACCAGATTCCGGCCGCGCGCTGCGAGTGGCTGGTGCCGGGATTGCTCAAGGAAAAGGTCGTGCAGCTGGTGAAGACACTGCCACAGCGCTTGCGTGCCAAACTGGTGCCGGTGCCCGACTTCGCGGCCGAGTTCGTCGCGCAGGTGCCGCCTTCGGACAAGCCGCTGGTCATGGCCTTGATCGCCTTCATCCTGCAGTCGCGAGGACTCAACGCGCGCGGCTGGGAGATCACGCCTGATGCCTTTCGCCCCGACGCCTTGCCCGCGCATTTCTCCCTGAATTTCCGCCTGCTCGACGAAAACGGGCGCCAGCTCGGAATGAGCCGCAGCCTCAGCGATCTGCGCGCCGAGTGGGGTCGTGAAGCGAAGCAGGAGTTCTCCGAGCTGCACGAAACGCCTGGCGAGTACTCGGGAATGAGCGACTGGACCTTTGGCGAACTGCCCGAGCGGATGGAAGTCGGGGTGGGCGGCGGACAACGGGTGCTCGGCTACCCTGGATTGGTCGACAACGGCGACAGTGTCTCGCTGTGCGTCTTCGATTCTCCCGAGGAGGCGCGCCAGGCGCATGCGGCCGGGCTGTTGCGACTGTTCATGTTGCAGTTTCGCGAACAGCAGAAGTATCTTGAGAAAAATCTGCCGGGGCTCAACCAGATGGCACTGCAGTTCATGGCGCTCGGTACGCTCGATGAGTTGCGGCGGCAGTTGATCGATCTGAGCTTCATACGTGCCTGCCTGCCCGATCCCTGGCCGAACGATGCGGCCACTTTCCGCGCGCGTTGCCTCGAAGCCAAGCCGCGGCTTGGGCTGCTGGCGCAGGAAATCTGCCGTCTGCTCGGGCAGATTCTCGGCGACTGGCAGGCGCTGCAGAAGAAGCTGCCGGCATTCAGGACCTTCGCCAGTACGCTGCAGGATATCGAAGGACAACTGGCGCGCCTGATCCACAAGCGTTTCATTGCCGAGACGCCTTTCGAACGCCTGCAGCAGTATCCGCGTTACTTCCAGGCGATCGCCCTGCGTCTCGACAAACTGAAGGCGGGCGGCGCTCCAGGCGCCATTCGGGATGCACGCCTGCTGGCCGAGTTCGCACCGCTCTGGACAAATTACGAGCGCCGTGCCAGTGTGCTGGCCAGGCAGGGAGTGACCGATGCGCGGCTCGAACAGTTCCGCTGGTTGCTTGAAGAATTGCGCGTGCAGTTATTCGCGCAGGAGCTGCGCACGCCGGTACCGGTATCGAGCAAGCGCTTGCAGAAGATGTGGGAAGGCCTGTGAACCGTTGAAGGAGTGAGCATGCATTTCGGGGCAATCATCATCGGTGACGAGATCCTGTCGGGGAAACGCGTTGACCGGCACTTTGCGAAAATCGCCGAACTGCTGTCGGTGCGTGGTTTGCGCCTGGCATGGGCCGAATATCTGGGCGACGAGCGCGCACGCATCACGGCGACGCTGCAGCGCAGCCTGGCTGCCGGGGACGTGGTCTTTTGTTTCGGAGGCATCGGCAACACGCCCGACGACCACACCCGGCAAGCGGCGGCGGCGGCGCTCTCCGTCGATCTGGTCCTGCATCCTGATGCGGAGCACGAAATCCGCGCCCGCTTTGGCGCCGAGATCACCGACGTTCGCCTGCTCCTGGGCACCTTCCCGCGCGGTGTAGAGATCATTCCGAACCCGTTCAACCGCATTCCCGGATTTCGCGTACGCGATCACCACTTCCTGCCGGGCTTTCCGCAAATGGCGCATCCGATGGCCGAATGGGCACTCGATACTTTCTACGCACACTTGTTCGCCCCGCAGGCTTGCGTGGACAAGGCATTCTTGCTCACTGGAGTGAACGCCTATGAGAGTGCGCTGCTCGATCTGATGGAGCGAATCGTTATCGACTTTCCTGCCTTGCGTCTGTACAGCCTGCCGTCGATGTCCGACGAGGGGCAGCGACTATATCTTGAACTCGGGGTCGAGGGATCTCCACCCCTTGTTGACGCCGCCATGGAGTCGATACGGAAAGAGGTGGAGAGGCGGGGCATCCGTTGGCAATGGCGGGCCTGATCCCGTAAACGAACAAACCCCGGCCGTAGCCGGGGTTTTCGGAAGTCAGGCGCTGGGGGCCGGATTACTTCTTCGGGGTCAGGGCAGCAGCAGCCTGGGCGGTTGCATTGGTAGCCGCCTTGACATTGGTGTCGACGATGTCGGTCATCTGCTTGGCCATCTGCGAGATGTTCTCAAAGGCCGTGCTCGAGGCCGTCATCATCTGCTTCATCGCCGCACCGAAGACATCGCTGGAGATCGGACTGACCGCACCCACCTTGTCGATCAGGCCGGAAGCGTTGTGCCGCACGGTGCTGTACTGATCTTCCATCACCGAGGTGATTTCGCGTTGCATGTTGGCTGCCAGATCGTAGAGGCTACGGGAGTACTCCATCAGCTTGTCGACGTTGGGACGGGCCAGAGAACCGGCGATGTTGCCCAGCTCTTTTGGATCCTTGACGCCCAGCAGTTGTTGTGCACCGCTGGCAGTGCTGTTGAACAGCTCGCGGCTGGCCGCGAGGTTGAGAGCTGACAATTGTTCGAGACCGTGGAAGGCCGTGCGGACCAGCGTCATCATGACTTGGGCGTTGGCTTTCTGGCTCTGGGCGAGTTGTTCAAGGTCGATGGTGCTCATGGAGTTCTCCGTGAATGGCAATGGTAAGACGTGTGCAGAATGCGAAAAAACAGGCTTATTTCTTGGCGGCTGCAGCAGCGGTGCCAACCGCCTTGACGGTGGCGTTGGTTGCGGCGGCAACGTTCGTTTCTGCAATATCGGCCACCTGCTTGGCAGCCTTGTTCATGCTGTCAAAAGCGGAAGTCGCGGCGGCGATGGCCGACTTGACGGCGTTAACCGCAACGTCCGAGCCAGCGGGTGCATTCTTGGTTGCCTTCTCGAGCAGACCGAGAACCTGTTTCTGAAAGTCACCGAATTGTGCTTCGAGCAGCTTCGAGATCTCTTCCTTCGATTGCGCCGAGATTTCATAGACGCTGCGGGAATAGGCCACGGCCTTTTCGAGACCGGGTTGTGCCAGCGAACTCTGCAGCGAGAAAAACTCTTGCGGGTCTTTGGCACCAAGCATCGCCTTGGCATTGGCAACACCATCCTCGAGCATCGAGCGGGCGGTATTCAGGTTCAGGGCAGCAATCCGTTCGGCACTGGCCAGCGCGGTGTTGGCAAGGGTCAGCATCGCATCCACGGAGGCTTTGTTGGCAGCGGCAAATTGTTCTGGGGTGTTAAACACGGTCAATCTCCTCAATAAAGGTATAGGTACAACACAACATGTGCAATGGTTAACTCGCTGATCGTGGCACCACTGGGTTTCGCGATCTTTTTGCTGCACTGCACCATGCGCCGCATTATAGACTTTCGATCGACCATGTCAAGCATTTTGTTGCGCCGCATCAAAAGATCGTGGGTTTATCGGACTCTCCCGGTCATCAGGCCCACTCAATCATGAATGTCATGATTTGCCGGCGGCGTAAGCGCAAACCGATTCAGTCGGCTCTGGGGCTGATTTTTGCTGCGGGTTTGAGGGTCAGGGGGTCACTCTTCTTGTCGGCGGGCGCGGGATCCGCGTTCTTGATCTTTGGCTGGATGATCGCGCGCACGCGTGCCTGCCCTGCTCCGGTGGCGCTCTTGTTGATGCCACCCGCAGTGGTGACCAGGAATTTTTCGTTCAGCGCATCATAGGAAATGTACGCTCCCTTGACCTCGTCAAGGCCGTTGCGGATCCAGGCGCGAACAAAAAACTGCGTGATTTCGCTGCGTGCGTCGTGTTCGATGCGCTCGGCCTCGCCTTCAGTAAATTCGTCGACGCCCTCCCGCTTCTGCCTGAAATGCGCAAGGCCATTGGCACCACCCGTCGCAACGGCCTTCTGGAAACCATCGGCGTCCTGGGTAACCACCAGTCGACTGGTCCGGAGTTCCATGGTGCCCTGAATCAGGACCGCATTACCCTCAAGAATCTTGATGTTCTTGATGTCATCGATGCTCAGGCGATCTCCTTCAAGATGAATCGGCTTGTCGCGATCCGCACGCTCGGCTTGCGCTGGCAGTGAAAGGGCGAGCAACAGGAGACTGGCGGCGCAGGCACCGCAATGGATCTGCTTCATCTCTGAGGTTTCTTTCTGGAAAAATGGCTCTCAATTTGTCCGGTGACGGCGGATTCCAGCAGGTAAGTCCGCAACCTGTTGTCTACCTGCATGCCGACGCCCTGTACCCAGGAGTTGGTCTGAGTAATCAGCACCCGGCTCTTGGTGAAAGCCCTTTCCTCTTCGGTCAACACCGTCAGCTCGGACATCGTGGCCACCAATTCCCCTTCTTTGGCAGTCGCGGCACGGTGTATCTCAACCTGGTCCCAGAGCTCGACCCGCTGGGCTTGCGAGTTCGCCTGTCCATGCCCTGATCTGATGATGACTGGCGGTCGCTTGGGATCCAGATAAATCAGTGTCGGTTTGAGCAGGTCGATCGTATCATCGTCGGGATAGTGACGAATCTCGTCTGTGGTCAGGGTATACAGCAGGTTTCCCGAGGCATCGAGCTTGCGCCCCAGCACATCGCTGATGATGTAGTCGGGATCGTGACGACTCTTGCCGTCATTGCGCACTTCCGGGAATTCGGTGACGTAGCGCAGCCAGGCAGTCAGGATGACCAGAACGAGCAAAATACTCAGTGGCAGCAGTGCGCTACTCCAATTTTTCATCGACTGGCCATCATCGTCAGATACGGCGCCAGCGTGGCTGCCAGCTTGCCTTGCGCATCCAGAATAAACTCACAGGCCTCGCGTACCGCACCGCGGCCGCCGTGACGCTCCGTGGTGAGCGCGGCATAGCGCTGTACCAGCGCATGGCCATCGCCCGGTGTGGCAGAGAAAGCACAGGCGGTCATCACCGGCAGGTCGAGTATGTCATCGCCCATGTAACCGGCATCATCCGTACCGAGACCGAGTTCGGCGAGCAGCGAATGCATGACTTGGAGTTTGTTGTCGACTGCCTGATAGAGGTACTGGATGCCCAGGTCCTGCGCTCGCAGTTCGACGCAGCGGGCACGCCGGCCGGTGATGATGGCAACCGTAATGCCGGCCTGCTGCAACATTTTCAGACCAAACCCGTCGAGCGTGTTGAACGCCTTGATCTCGATACCGGCGTCGCTGTAGAACAACGAGCCGTCGCTGAGCACCCCGTCAACGTCAAAAGCCATCAGTTTGAGCCGGCGCGCGCGCGCCCTAGCATCGTCGTCGAGGGCATCCGACATCAGATCACCTTGGCCTTGAAAAGGTCGTGCATATTGAGTGCGCCGGCGAGAACGCCCCTGTCGTCGACTACCGGCAACTGGTTGATCTGGTGTTGCTCCATCATCTCGACGGCTTCCACCGCGAGCCGGTCGGGAGCGATCGTGCGCGGCTCTCTCCGCATGATGTCGCCTATCGACAGGGTGCGCAGGTCCTGCTGACTGGCGAAAGCGCGCCGCAGGTCACCGTCGGTAAAGATGCCGATCACCCGTCGATCAGGAGTCAGCACGGTGGTCATGCCGATGCCTCCGCGCGATATCTCGCGAATGGCATCGGGCAGGCTGGTATCTGCAAGGACGGCTGGAATGGCCGGCCCGACGCGCATCACATCGCGCACATGGGTCAGTAGCCGACGACCGAGCGAGCCCCCAGGATGCGAGCGGGCAAAATCTTCCGGGCCAAAGCCGCGCGAATCGAGCAGGGCTACCGCCAGTGCGTCGCCCAGTGCGAGGGCAGCGGTGGTACTGGCAGTTGGCGCGAGATTGAGTGGGCAGGCTTCCTGCGCAACCGCGGCATCCAGGTGCACATCGGCCTCGATCGCCAGTGATGATTGCGCATTGCCCGTCATGCTGATCAACTTGGCGCCCTGGCGCTTGATGCTCGGCACGATGGTCAGCAACTCGGCGCTCTCGCCGGAATTGGAAAGCGCAATCAGCACGTCGTCGCGGGTAATCATCCCGAGGTCGCCATGGCTGGCCTCCGCCGGATGAACAAAAAAGGCAGGCGTGCCGGTACTGGCGAGGGTCGAAGCGATCTTTCGTCCGACATGACCAGACTTGCCCATGCCGCTGACAATGACGCGACCATGGCAATTGAGAATCAGTCGCAGCGCTTGCATGAAACCGCCATCGATGCGGTCGACCAGCGCGAGTACGGCATCAGCTTCTATACGCAGAACCTGGCGGGCCAGGTCGAGCGCCTTAGGAGAAGGCAGTATTGGGCTCATCGGGAGGCAACGCTGATCATGGCAGAGAAGTATAGCAGAAGCCCCTTAAGCACTCATCCCGCGGCAGCCTTGCGCTCGCGGCCCCCCTGCTGACTCTGCCAAGCCATGGATCTTGGCTTGTCGCAGGAGGGATGAAGATACGGCCACTGCTCAGAAGGCGGCGCAGACCGTGTACGAGGTCCCTTCCTGAATATCGATGGTTTTGACGGCCGCGCTGCCGCGGGCGGCACCATTCGCTACTGCCTGAACCGATCCGCCGGCGGTATTACCGTCGTCCATGGTGGTATCGATCTGTTTGACATGACGGCCGAGGATGCCGGCCGAGCAAACAAAGAACGACCCTCGCATGTCCTTGATGTACGGCGCAGTCACTCCGCCGTTGCTCTCGATTCCGATGAAACCGCCATCGGTATTACGTGGCCGGTAGTCAGTGGAGTCAAGCCCCGTAGGGCCTGTGGCCAGGTTGGCCAAGCGAACATGCTGCCACAAGACGACGCTTTCCTCGGTCGCAGCCCCCTTGCCATCGGTGCCACCGGCATCCCAGGCGCCTTCGACGCGTCCGTTGTTTTGCCTGCATTTACCATCAGCAGCCGGGGTACATGCGTTCGCCAGGTTGGCACCAAAAGCATTATCCAGTTGCGTCTGATTCTGGTCGCCCGGGAATGACTTGAAGCGATCCTGGTAAGCATAGACCAGGGCCGAAACGGTGCGAAAGTCATTGACAAAATTCTTGACCTTGGCACTGTTGATCAACTCCTGTCCTTTCAGCACCCCACCGAGCAGCAGGCCGATGATGACGAGTACAATGGCAACCTCTACGAGGGTAAAGCCCGACTGCAGCTTGTTCGGCTGGTTCATGTCATTCTCCGGTGACTGTCGAATATGGTGGTGGATTCAAAGCACGTTTCGTGCCCGGACTCGTACCGGGAAAATCCCGCTGATTTGCCGGTCAAGGTCTTCGGACCTGTCGGCATTTCGACACCCTTGACCAGAGTTGGACTGGCCATGGGCCTGCGGACCAGGCTACGGGTAGCCGACAGGGACGCTGCATGACCCTGCTGCAGCGCGTCGCTAGCGCTTTGCGCCAGCGCCAGCGCTGGCTGCTGGTTTCCTTGCTGCTGGTGTTGCACCTGGCGCTGGTCTCCGGGGCCGATACGACGATCGGTTTGCTGTGCTGGCTGGTCAATGTCGGACTGTTCATTCTCTGGCAACCGTTCACTTACGCCGAACGAAATGTCGATTTGGGCGGGTTGGCGGTGCTCACCCTGGTGCTGGGCTGCGGCGTTGCCTGGTACGGCTGGTGGCTGCTGATCGTCTGGGTGGTCATGCTGGCTGCGTTGGTTGGCGGACGGGTCATGTTCACCGATCATCGACCGACCCGTATTTTCTATCTGATCGCCTTTGCCTACCTGTTGGCCGCGCTACTGCTCTGGCTGGTACCCCAGGTGGTGCCGCATGCCGCTCTGACCGGCCCGTCACTGGATCGCGAATTTGCCTGGGGAATGCCGGCATTCTTTCTGGTGATGCTGCTGTTGCCCCTCTCGCTGGAAAACGACCGGCCCGGCGGCGGGATGATCGACCTGTTCTACAGCCTGTTCATTTTCCTGCTGATTGCCGTCCTGATTCTGGGTAGTCTGGCTTTCATGCTGCTACGCCAGTCAGGGTATCTCGAGGCGGTACTCAACGCGCTGATCTCGATTTCCTTGCTGCTGCTGCTGATCGGTTGGGCCTGGAACACACGTCCCGGATTTACCGGTTTTGACGTTTTTTTCTCTCGCTATCTGCTGACCATCGGCCTGCCGTTTGAAACGTGGTTACATCGCCTGACGACGCTGGCCAGCAGCGAAAGCGAGCCGGAACATTTCCTGTCACAGGCGCTCGAGGAGATGCTCGATCTACCGTGGGTCGACGGTGGGAACTGGGTTGCCGGAGCACGCAGCGGCGCCTTCGGCAGGGAGTCGCGCTTTCGTCAGGATTTTTCTGGACAACCCCTGCAACTGACCCTGCATACTCGTCATAAGCTGAGTCCGGCGCTGGTCTGGCATTTTCATCTGCTGGCGCAACTCGCCAATGAGCACTACATCGCCAAGTTGCGCGCACGCGAGTTACAGCAGGTGAGCTATCTGCGCGCGATTCATGAGACTGGTGCTCGCCTCACGCATGATGTCAAGAATCTGCTGCAATCGCTGAGCAATTTGTGTTACCTGGCGCAGACGATGAACGGCCAGCAAAGCGAACGGCTCGATCGCTTGTTGCAGCGCCAGTTGCCGCAGATCACGCAACGCCTGCAGCAAACCCTGAGCAAACTCCAGAAACCACAAATCGAGGCGGGGGGCCTCCTGCCGGTGGCGGCGTGGTGGCAGCTCCAGCAACAGCGTTACGCCACGGCGCCGGTCACTTTCGTCGCAGTCGACCTGAACCCCGATGCCCTGCTGCCAGTGGTGCTTTTTGACAGCGTCACCGACAACCTGTTGCAGAATGCACTCCTCAAGGCGCAAGTGGACAGCGACTTGCAGGTGCGCGTCACCATCGCCGCTGACGCCTCGGTACTACGTATCTGCGATACCGGCAGCGCGCTTGACCCCATTATCCTGGGCGATCTGCTGCGCGCGCCCGTGGCCTCCGAGACCGGTCTTGGGGTCGGGCTTTATCATGCGGCTCGGCAGGCGGAAAGCTGCGGCTACGAGTTGCGACTGGCAAACAATGTCCCTGGCCAGGTGTGCTTCGAGTTGCAAAGGCTGCCCCCGGACAGGCCAGCCGCCTAACGGTCATGATCAGCGCTGCCGGCGATTCGGCGGCCGAGCAGGCGATGGACGACCATGTTCCCTTTGCCTTTCAGAAAGATCGTCCGGGGTTCCTGAAAATCGAAACTCCGCTGCAGGCGCTGGTAGGTTCGCTCATCGACCTGAACCATGCCGGGAATGCCCTCGGTGGTGACTCGGCTGGCGATGTTCACTGTGTCACCCCAGAGGTCGTAAATGAATTTATTCTTGCCGACGACACCGGCAACCACCGGGCCAGTAGCGATGCCAATGCGCAGTTCGAGACGCTTCTCGTTGAGGCTGAAATCATCATGAAGCAGGCTGCACATTTCCAGTGCCATATCGGCCAGCGCCTCGGCCGGATTCTTGCGTGCGGTGTCGAGGCCAGCGGCAACCATGTAGGCATCGCCAATGGTCTTGATCTTCTCGAGGCCATACTTTTCGGCAAGTTCGTCAAAGCAGGAGAAGATTTTGTTCAACATGGCGAAGACTTGTTGGGGAGTCAGCCCTTCGGCAACGCGCGTGAAACTCACGATGTCAGCAAACATCACCGAGATTTCTGAAAAGCCATCTGCAATCGTCTGGTTACCGTTCTTCAAGCGCCTGGCGATCGACGCGGGAAGGATATTCAGGAGCAGTCGTTCAGAGCGATCCTGTTCGTTTTGCAGAAGCCGATGGGCTTCCTGCAGGCGTTGCTGAGCCTGGTGCTTTTGGGAGTCCGCGTAGCACAGCAGCACATAGACAATGGCCGATACGGCCGCAAAATTGAGGGCAAAGAAGAATGCAGTGGTCTGCGGCGGCACTGGGTGCTGCGCCATGCTCAGCGAGTCCGCGAGATAGTAGTCAAAGCCACCGGAGAGCACGGTGAGAAAAACATAGGCAAAAAACCAGGCCCCGGACTCTCTCGGGCCGATGAACAGCACTGCGCCAATCGGTGCCAGCAAAGCCCAGAGACTGATACCGCTGGCGGTGATGAAACTGCCGATGCTCCATTGTGCGACAAAGGGCGTGAATAGAAACAACGATAGCTGGATCGAGCGAAAGACATTGAAGTTGAGCGTTTTCAGGTAAACGAGAAGATTGCTGACGAGCAGCAACTGCAAGGCAAAAGACAGGTTGGAGGGAAATCGGGGGCCGAGTTGCCAGTACAGCAATAGCCAGACAACCGAGGCCAGACAGATCAGGCCGGTTGCAAAAAACAACAGGGACTTCTGCAGACGCTGTTCTTCGTTGTCGGTATCGGTGATGCCGGCATTGCGCAGCCGGTCGAGAAAGGTTCTTGCGAGCGACATCAAGGCAGTTTGCCGGCAGTGATCATGCGGTTGAAGAGCACGCCGGGGGCAATCCATACGACTTCATCGTCGTAAGTCACCGTCGGAGCCACCCGCTTGACAAACTCCTTGGCAACGGCTCCGTCTGACCACACGCCTGTAGACGTGTTCAAGACCCGGTTTTCGATTTCATCGGCATCGCTCCCTTCGGGTAACTGCGTTCCTTCGGCCGTGTAAGCCCCGTTGCCATTCTTGCCGTGGGAAATCACGATTGCCGGTACGACGGTGGCAACAGCGACGCCACCGGCTGAGGACAAGACCTTGATGTCGCCGATGGACGAGAGGTTGAATGGGAGGAGGGGCGGAGCGTTGCTGAATTCCGGAGTCACCCGGTAGCTGTAGCGCCGTCCCCAGGCGTCTTTTTCTGCGACCGCCAGGGTTGCCCATGGCAATACCCCGGCTGGATGGATGCAGCTGCCCGCATTGCGGCCTCCTTCCAGTCCGGCATTCGGACTCTCACTGGCGATGGTCGGTATCGCCGGACAGGGAAAGTAACCTTTGGCGGCGGCAAAACCCAGCAGCGCCTCGCGAATCTCGGCCATGGCTGCCCTGGTGTCATGGCTGTTGCGTGCGTCGATCTGCGACGACAGGGGCACCAGTAGCCCGCCGATCAGGATCGAGATGATGACCAGTACCACGGCCAGTTCGGTCAGGGTGAAGCCCCGGTTTTTCGGAGCCTGGAAGGGCGGATTCTTCATGGCAGGCACCTGATGGTGTTGATGGTGGAATCGAGAAGGATGGCCAACCCGTCCGGATAAAAACCGCCCCGGAGCGATTCGCCGTGGCCGTTGCTGGCAAGAGCGCTCACGGGCAGGGCGAACCTGGACAGGGTAGAACGATCAGGGTATTGCTGCTGCCGACTATTCCGATCCTCGCAGAGTTCGGGCTCAGTCGCTGATAGGTGAGCAAGGGCAGCCAGCTATTGGTGCCCAGCCAGGCAAGGGAATTTGGCAATACGAGATCATTGTTGGGCAGTTTGCCAATAGTCGTATCGACATCGCCGAATCCGTCGCCATCTTTGTCGGCCCAGGGAAAAGTGGCATGGTCCGCATGGTAACGGCGCAAGGCGTAGGTCGGCGGCCCAGTCGGGTTGTCTGCAGGGCCACGCACTTCTCCAAGAACTCGCTGATTGACGGCGCGGAAGAGGTCGCCGCGACTGATGGACAGTACCCGGTCGTTGAAAGTCGGTGAAAGCGGCCCGGAAACGAAGGCGTAATCGCCGTCGTTGTTGCTACCGTCCAGGTATTCTGCGACAGCGTTGCTTGGTCGGCCGCCTTGGTCCGCGAGTGGCATACCAGGGGAGAATACGATGGCTGCAATGTCTGACATACCGTCGAGCTTGAGTTCCGGTAGCGTCTGGGAATTGATCGGTTGCGCGGAATCGTCGTCGCGCAGTGCGGGCGCGAGGGCATACCAGAGACGCTCGCCAGCCTGGTCGCGCAGATCGCTCACTCGCAGTGTTTTCCAAGGCAGGCGACCAAGGTACGAAGGACACTGATTGCCTATCAGGAGTGGGGATACGCCAGTCTCGTCGATCGCAGGGCAGGGTAAGCTGCCCGGGCGGTTCTGATCGGTCGCGGCGCGTCCGATCAGGGCGTGTTTCGCCTCCGCCAGCGCAGCCTCGGCATTCCGCTCACCTGCCATCTTGAGTTGAAGCGCGTTAAGCTGGCCGACGAACAGGTACAGCCCCCAGAGAGTCAGCAAGGTCAGCAGTGCCAGCAGCGCGACGCCACTCTGGCGCTGCTGGCCAACCCTGGCGTAGTATTCTGGACGCACGTGTTTCACCCTCATCGACGATCATCATCCGATTAATGTTCGGAGCCTTGTCGCCAGTCGTCGCATCGATTCAAGGTCTATTTCGTCGCTCCGGAGCCAGGCCGAACACGTACCTGACCACCGTTCAGCAGGTCATTTGCTTCGCCGGTATGACGGTTCACCGTCTCACCAACGCGCGCCCTGATGGCCGCAGAAGCACCGGAGTGAACCACCACCCTTCCCGGATTCCCGCGCTGCGTGGTTACTGTCAAGTCGTTGCCGGTCTCATCTTCCTGCTGCGGGTTGCCATTGATCCAGACCGTGCGCTTGCCGCTACTACGGGTGACGATTCCGTTTACCGTGAGCGTTGAATCAGTCGCAATCTGTGGTTTGTCGAGAGTGTTCATTTCTCGACGCTGATCGAGTTGCTGACGCCGTTCAGGGGTGAAGAACAAACGACCGATGGCCTCCTCGGCAACTGCTGCCGGGTTTGCCAACAGCCAGCCAAGCAGCCCGGCAACGCGGGCATTCCTGGCCATGAGCGAGAACCTGGTCATGGATGGGTTTTCTCTTTCCTACTTCCGACTCACTTCGTGCAGCGTCAGCCAGTCGATTTCACAGTTGGCGAGAAGGTTTTCTCGCCCACCAGCACTCTCATCGGCGTTTGTCGGCCGGCGTTCGATGGCACAGGCTTTGATCAGGACCAAAGCCTTCGCCTGACTGCGCAAATCGCCGAGCAGCCGCAGCAGGTCCTCTTCATGGAGCAATTTCACCTGCAATTTCATGGTACTGCTGGCAAAGGAAAAATCACCGGCCGAGTTGCCGTCGAGCAAGCGTTGTGGTGCGATCTCATATTGCAGATCAAGCAGGCGACGTTTGTCACGAATCTCCTTGAGCAATTCCACCCAGTCCAGGCGCTGCTCGTCGCCAATCATGCCACGCTCCTGCAGCTTGTTGAAAAGAATCGATTTCTGCTTGATCTCGTTTTCCTCGTCACGCACCCTTTTGAGCTTGCCGTCTGCCTCGTCACGCTCTGTCGTGGCGGCCTGCTTGGCGAATTGGGCGCTGTCTCGGGTGTGATGCGAGAGATACAGTACCGCCGCTGCAGTGGCAAACATCGACACGGTGGCCAGAATGCTCGCCCGCAACTTGCGCAGATCGGCGAAATCGATCTTCATCAGTCGATCGCCCTGCGGATCTGGAGTTTGAACACGCGCGGCTGCAGGTCGTCGACCGCCGCATCGCCTCCTTTGAGCGACTTCCCAGAGGCAACGTCAAAAGGCTGCTGCAATACCTCGACCTGCAGTTTTGGATGGTGCTTCAGGGCATCGACCAGCCTGTTGAACACAGCCAGTATCTGCCTCGGATGGCTGTCAGGACCCGGTCGCAGAGTACCGCGCACGACTGCAAGCTCGCTATCGACAGAAGGTGTGTGCTGTGCTCCTGCCGTGGCAGCCTCCCGTGACGCATGCACAGCCACTTTCCACTCGATACTGTCAAGTTCGACCGAACTGTCGCCCTGCAGGGCCTGACTAATTTCACGAAACAAATCAGCGGGCGAGGTATTGCCTTTTTCCAATTCGAGATAGCGATCAATGACTCGGCGCAAGGTCTCGGTGCTCGTTGGGATTGCCGGAAAAGTCCTGATCATGTGATCGTAACGCTGGCGGGCCAGCGCAGTTTCCGCATGAATCATTTCGGTTTCCCGGCTGAGTCGATAGGCATCGTAGAACTGTTTGCCGGACCATAGCAGACAGCCGAGCAGCACGGCTGCGCCCATATTCCGGAGGACCGAGCGGATCCGCCAGAGATGGTAGTGATGGCGCTGCTGGGCGCTGGCAAACTGGGTGCGAGGTGGGTCTGTGGCCAGCAGATGGAGCACCAGTGTCTCGCAACGGATGTCCGTCGGCGGTGTCTTGAGATGGCAGATGCGCGCGCAGTCCTCGATGTCAAGGATCACGAACGACAAGGTTTCGCTGTTCACACACCGGCTCTCGACGGTCGTTCTGGCGTTCGCATGCACAAGGAGATACGCGCGGATCGGTTGCTGACGACCCAGGAGGCGCTGGCTAACAAGATACTGTTGCAGCTTGCGTGCTTCACTCGAAAATGTCTGCGCAATGCTGTCCATGCTGTTGTTTGGTAGGTGGGTGAGGCGGCTGAAATGCAGTTCGCCCTTTTCCACATAGGTCTGCCGGATGCTTTGATCCTGAATCGTCAACAACAGGCAGCGCTCGTCTACGACACCGAGCTTCCTGAGCAGCAATGGACTTAACAGGGGGAGCGAATAAATGCCGGTGAGGGCCGTCTCGGCGCTCGCCAGGGCCGTCAGCCAGGGAGAGAACGCTTCGTTATTGGTGAGTGCGGCAAGCATGATGCGCTCGTTCCTGCGCCGTGATTTTTCGTGTCCGAGCGAGACTGAGGTCGTCAGAGAAGCATTGAAGAACTGCTGTCCGAGTTTGCGCGTGATGATCGAGCGGCGATCTTCACCACGCAGGAAAGGGATCGTTTCAATGTGGAAACCTTCTTCCGCGACGTTGGCCAGAATGGTAAAAATGCTTTTAGAATGATTCCCGAGATAGCGGGTGAATTCTAGCTTGCCTGCTTCAGTCGCTTCAAAGACGCCTTCTCTGGTCAACATTCCGGCTTGCCAGTTGAACGCCGTCAGCTGATGCGGACTGAGATAGATGAGGCGGCGGGCGTGCATGACATCAGGCCTTGAGCTTGCTGATCACATCGTAAACGGGTCCGAGAACCGACAGCATGATCCACCCGAGCAGGCTGCCCATCACCAACGTCAGCAGCGGTTCAATCACCTGTTGCAATCTCTGGACCGATTCCCTGACGTCGCGGTTATAGAAATAACTGACATTCAGGAGCGCCTCATCAAGCGCGCCCGTACTTTCGCCAACGCGCAGCATCCTGATCACCAGCGGCGGGAAGAAACCGATACTACGAAAAGCGGCCGTCACGTTCTGTCCCTCGCCGATCAGTTGTTCGACACGCTCCAGACCCCGGCGAATGACCAGGTTGCCGACGATGTCCTGCGTCGTTCGGATCGACTCGAGAATCGGGATCCCGGATGCATAGAGCAGGGCAAAAGTATTGGCAAAACGGGCGAGGACGATCTTGCGCTGGATGTCGCCAAACAGCGGTAGCCCCAGCTTCAGGACATCAAAACGGAAACGTGCCAAGGGATTGCTGTGCAACAGGATCCGCAGCCCGAGTCCGGTCAGTGCCAGCAGCAACAGTAGCAGGTACCAATAGGCAACCATCAGATCGGAAATGAAGAAGAGGATCTGCGTCTGCAGGGGCAGGACCTGCCCCATGCTCTTCACAAAAATCTTGAGCTGTGGAACCAGGTAGACCATCAGGAAAAACGTGGCGGCCAGCACCGTCATTGCAACGAACACCGGGTAGGCGATGATCCTCTTCGTTTGCGCAGCGAGTTCATCCTCCCACTTCAGCGATTCGTCGAGACTCTGCAGGACTTCCGGCAAGCGGCCGGTGGCTTCACCAGCACGAATCAGGCTGACAAAGACTTTGTTGAAGACGCGCGGATGACTGTCCATGCCTTGCGAAAGAGTCTGGCCACCTTCGATCGATTCGATCAGGCTGGCCACCACTTCGCGAAAGCGTGGGTGCTCAAGACTGTCGCGCAGATCGGTCAGGCCTTCGAGGATGGGCACGCCGGCGCGCACCAGTTGCTGCAGATGAAAGCAGAAGTGAATGAGCTCCCGGCGCGGCACCCTGCCACGCTCAAGAAGGCCGCGGTTACTGACCAGCTCGCCGTTGACCAGGTCAAGCTCCATGCGTCGCAGTCGCATCTCCAGGTCCACGAGGTTGATGGCGTCAATTCTGCCCAATACCATGCGTCCCTCTGGATTAACCGCCTTGTAGGTGTAGAGGGGCATGGCGGCTACATCCGGTCGGTCAGGTCGACGACGCGACCAACTTCTTCGAGGGAGGTGGAGCCGTCGAGAACGCGGCGCAAGCCGTCGTCGGCAAGCGTGACGAAACCCTGTCGGTCGGCAAGTTGCCGCATTTCGCGAAGCGTGCTGCGACGAGAGATCAGTTCGTCCATGTCACCGGTAATCCGCAGCAACTCCATGATCGCCAGGCGTCCACGATAACCCTGGAACTCACAGCGCTCACAACCATCTGGCCGGTAGATGACCGGCCGCGGTGCCTCGGCCGGGCTGCCCAGCAGGCAAGTCTCGTGCGCTTCGGGCTGGTAGGGAATCTTGCAGTGCACACAGAGACGTCGTACCAGCCGTTGCGCGACGATACCAATGATGTTGCCGGCCATGATGTCCGGCAGGATGCCGATATCCAGCAGGCGCGGAATGGCACCCAGGGCAGAATTGGTGTGCAGCGTCGAGTACACCTGGTGACCGGTCATCGCTGCACGCAGCGCCATCTCCGCGGTGTCGGCGTCACGGACCTCACCAACCAGGATGATGTCCGGATCCTGGCGCATCATCGAGCGGATTCCATTGGCGAAATCGAGCTTCATCGAGTCGGCAGCGGAGGTCTGCCGGACCAGGGTCATCGGGTATTCGACAGGATCTTCGAGAGTCATGATGTTGACACCCTCGGAGTTGATGTGATTGAGCACCGAATAGAGCGTTGTCGTCTTGCCGCTGCCGGTTGGCCCGGTCACGAACACGATTCCTTCGGGACGGGCGATCATCAGTTTGAGCAGGTTGAGTTGCGTCTCGGCAAGACCCAGTCCTGCGAGCGGTACGATCCCCTTCTGGCGATCGAGAATACGCAGAACGATATTCTCGCCGTGAATCGTCGGTTGTACCGAGGCTCGAAAATCAACCTGCCGACCACGCATGTTGAGCGAGATGCGGCCGTCCTGGGGCGCACGCGTTTCAGCGATGTTCATTCCCGACAGCACCTTGATCCGCACCGCCATTGCCGGCCAGTAGGTCTTATGCAGCGAGCGAATCTGCCGAAGCATGCCGTCGATTCGGTATCGAATGCGCAGGAAGCTCGCTTCCGGCTCGAAATGGATGTCGGAAGAGTCACGCTTGACGGCGTCAGTCAGGATCGAGTCGATCAGGCGGACGACCGGCTGGCTGTATTCGTCAGCGGAAGACTGCAGGCTGAGGAAGTCGATCTCACCGGTTTCGATTTCGTGCAGGATGCCGTCGATCGACAGCTCATGACCATAGCACTGATCGATGCTGCGATCGATTTCGGTCTCACCGGCGAGCAGGGTGTCGATCACGATTTCATCGCCGGTCAGGCTACGGATCCTGTCCAGGGCAACGATGTCGTTGATGTCGGCAATGGCGACCGTCAGGCGCAGATTCTCTGCATCGTAGTCGAGTGGCAGCACATGATGACGCTTGGCGAGGTCGCGAGGGACGAGTCTCAGCGCCGAAGGATCGATAATCGCATTCGATAAATCGATACTTTGTTTGCCCAGACTTTCAGAGAGCGCGTCGCGAAGAGTCGCTTCGGAGACGAAACCAAGCGCGACCAGGAGCTTCCCGATCGGATGATTCGACTTCAATTGCTCCAGCAAGGCGATCCGCAGCTGATCCTCACTAAGGATGCCCTTGCTGATCAGGATCTGACCAAGCGGCCGCAAAGGGGAATGATCGGCGAAAGAATGCAGGTTCATGAGCGGCTTGGCCGGCAATTCAGACGAATGGATCGCTGCACGTGGACAAGATCACGGTTGCAATTCAAGGATGCGTTGTTCGGCGGCCTGCGGGTCGAAGGTGCCATGCCGTGTTGCGGCAGCACTCAGCGCCATCCGGTAGTACTGTGCCGCCAGCTTGCTCTGGCGAAGATGGTCAAGGCTGACCGCAACGTTGAAAATGTAATCGGCATTATCGGGATCTGCCGCATAGGCTTGAAAATAGGCCTGCTGCGCCTCGCGCCAACGACCCTGCCGGGCATACAGGTTGCCCAATGCAAAATGCAGTACAGCCGAGTCCGGCTGACTGGCGAGCAGGATCTTCAAACGGCTTTCGGATGAACCCGTGTCGTTCTGCCCGCGCAGGTTGATCAGCGCCGCCTGCGCGGTGGCATCGCTGGGATCGGACTCAAGTACCCGCAGGTACAAGTCCTGCGCACGCTCGAACTGGCTGCGGCGAATGGCTATCGCCGCCAGGCCGAGAAGCGCATCGGGATTCCTGGCGTCGCTACGCAGCACTTCCTCGTAGCCACTCTGTGCGTCGTCAAGCTTGTTCGCCTGCCACGCTTCGTAAGCTTGGTTCAGCGTCTGGTTCTGTATCGCCCGCCTGTTGCCGGTACGGAAAACGCCCGCCGTTTCGCCTGGCAGCGAACTCGCGGTACTGCTGCGCAGCCGCTCCGG
>NZ_JDSS02000043.1:83115-114012 GCF_000584955.1 Candidatus Accumulibacter vicinus | reverse complement strand
CGGGCCAGGGGCGTCCCGGCCGCCGCCTGCAGCGGCGCCCCAGGTGGCGGGGCTGGCGGCGGGTTTGCTGACAGTGTAGCGGCCATCGGTCTGCGCAGCGAGCCACCTGAGATGATCTGCAACTGCCACCAGAAGTAGCCGCCGATAGCCAGCATCGCGATAGCGCCGAATCCGAGGAAAAGCCATAGAGCTGTGCGCGACCTCGGGACCTGTTTGACGGCAAACACATTTCCCGCCGCGATCCGTGCCGCGGTGTCGCTACTGCCGAGGTCGGCCGGCGGCAGTTCCGGCCGACCTCGGCTCGGCGGCGTTGCCGTGGCTTCAGTTGCTGGACCCGGTGCGTCTGTATCGAGAGGTCTGGAGAGCGGTGGCGGCGTCCGTCTCTGGGGACTCGGCGCGGGTGTTTCCAGCGGGTCGAGGCGCAGTTCAAGCGGGTCGCCACTGCTGGTCAGGCCGGCAGCCTGCCGTTTGGCCTCCTCGGCACGGCGCAGCGCATCCATCAGCAGACTCACTGCAGCGGCTCCGGAGGCTGGTCAGGCGACGAGAAAGGGCGGTAGACCTGGTCGTTCCTGAAGAAATCCCGGTTCGGCAGGGACTCCCTGAAGCTGCTGAAATCACCCTCGATCGAAGCGTCCCTGATCACCGTCGGACGCAGGAGAACGACGAGTTCGGATTTGGCCGAGGAGTTCGAACGGGTATTGAACACTTCACCAAGAAAAGGGATATCCCCAAAGCCTGGCATGCGGCCGTCGCGGTTATCCAGCCGATCTTCCATCAGGCCGCCAAGGACCGCGATGTCGCCACTTTCGACACGCATCATCGACTCGATCTCGCGCATGCGAATCTGCGGCACCAGGTTCTTGATGTTATTCTTGGCAAGTTCCGGATTGGGATCCTGCTTCAGTTCGGCGATACTCGAAATCGATGGCCGTACGCTCAGGGTGACGGTGCCGTTGTCACTGATCTGCGCGGTCAGGCTCATGAAGAACCCGATCGAAACGGATTGTGGTGTCGTCGTCGTGGTCACGGTGGCGTTGGTGTTGGTGTTGCCGGGAACGACGTCCTGCTTGACGTTGAAGTAGACGAAATCCTCGGAAACCTTGAGCGTTGCCGTCTGGTTGTTGAGCACTGCGAGCTTGGGACTGGAGAGCACCTTGACGGTACCGAAAGCACGTAACAACTCCACCGTTGCCAGCAGATTCAGCGGGTTGATCTGTCTGTACTTGATGACGTATGGTGTCACGGCACTGGGCACGTTGGTCGTCAACGTCGGTTTGCTGATGCTGTAGTCGGTGCCACTGGTCAGGCGACTCCACTCGATGCCTTGTTGGTAGCCATCGCTCAACGTGACTTCGATGATCGTCGCTTCGATCAGCACCTGCCTTCTTGCGCCACTCATGACCCGATCGAGAAACTCCTGCACTTTTTCGTGTTGCCTGGCAGTGGCTCTGACAGTGATCACCCCGCCTTCCGGGTTGGCGATTACCGACGCTGCTTCGCGGAAGGTCATGCGCTTGACGACAGAGGCTCCGGTATTTTGCAGTGTGGCGGGATTCGGACTGCCGGCCAGGGACTGCACCATCTGGCCGACCACACGCGCCGCGGTATTCGCCGGGGCTGGCGTACCGGTGCCGGTCGTACTCTGCGCCGCGGTTTGTTCGGTGACTGTCTCGGTCGACCCTTCCGGGAAAATCTTGTCGGTTTCGTGCAGCAGTTCTTTCAGGTTCTTCTCGAGAGTTTCCCAAAAGCGGTTTCTCGACTTGTTCTCGATCTGGATGCGCGAGGTGTTGCCGGTGCCGGCGGCGCCACTGCCGCCGGCTGTCAGCGAGCTGGTTGAAATCTGTGTGCTCGTCGATACAGTCCCCGTGACATCGCGGGCAATGTTGACGTAGTCAACCTTGTAGTTCTTGAGGTAAGGAGAGTCAGGCATCACCACCAGGTTCGGGCCTTCCATCTCGAAGCGCATGTCGACCTGTTTGGCAATGCGGGTGAGCAATTGTGGCAGCGTCTGGTCAATCGCGTTGAGGGTCACCGACCCGATGAGCCCGGGATGAATGTCTACGTTCAGTCTGGCGTCGCGGGCAAGGGCAAACAGCAGGTCATGAACCTGGACGTTGTTGACGACGACGCTGTAGGTTTCAGTCTTGCCGATGATCCTGGGTCTGGGCAGCACGACACTTTGCTGAACAGGCTGGGGAATTGCCCCCTGGATTTTGGGGGCACTTGCGGCCTGCAGATGTCCGGCAGATGGCCCCTTGCTCAGCGTGCTCGGAGTGCAGGCACAAAGCAGCATGGCGAGAGAAATGACACCAGGAATGCGCCACATGCGCAGATTTTTCAGGGACACGCTCAAGCTTGATCCAGTCAAAGGGAGTTTATGATACCATGCCGAAAATTCCACACAAGCACATGATTTTTATTGAATTACTGATAACTACCCGGGCCTTCTGAGGTGTGGCGGGCGGAGTTTGGCAACCGCCCGCACATAGGGCTTGCTCTCTGGGCTGACTTCTCCAAGCGTCGCCAGCGCGGCAATCGCCTGCTCGCGGGAAGGGTAGTCGCCGTAAATGACGCCGAGTCTTTCTCGACCGCCGACCCGTGAACGATAAACCCGAACTTGCCGCAAATCGAGGGTTCTCGTGTGGTTAACGATGAAATCCGCGACTTCCCGCTGGCTACCGGCGTCGGCCATCAACAGTTGAATGAAATAATGGCTGTCCGGGGTCTGCGCCAGCCAGTCTTCGGTTGCGGCAATGCGCTCGGCAAGCGTGTCCAGTTTGGCGGTACCGAGCGTTGCCTTCGTTGGGAACGTCAGCTCAGGGGCCACTACTAAGGACGTGGTCGAGGCTTGGTTCTCCTGCAGGATGGCCGGAGCCAAAGGTGTCGCCTTGTTCGCCGCCGCTGTCGGCAGGCCGCTGGCATGGTCGCTGGTGGCAAGGTAGGCTAGTCCGCTGAGCGCACAGAGGGCGGTGGTGGCACCCACCCACAGCCAGCGCGTGCGCCCCGGGTCAGCGATGCACTTGAACTGGGCGTCGCGAATCGCTGCCCGGACCTGCCTGCCATCGATCTGGTGCACCCCTTCGGAAAATGCGGCCAGCAGGGCTTTGTCGGCGAGAATGTTGATGCGCCGGGTCAGACCCTCGGAGGCCCGGCAGATCAACTGAATGGCGCGCCGGGTAAACAGATCCGGGCCATGATAGCCCGCAGTGCGCAGGCGAAACATCAGATACACGGCAACGTCATTGCGGTGCAACGGTTCGAGCCTGAAGTGGTGGGTAATGCGGTCGTTGAGCTGGCGCAGGGCGGGTTCACCGAGGCGCTGATCCAGTTCAGGTTGACCGAAGAGCACGATCTGTAGCAGCTTGTGCCGGCTTGATTCCAGGTTGGAAAGCAGGCGAACCTCTTCGAGTGCCGCCAGTGGCATGGCATGCGCCTCATCGATCAGGGCGACGACCTGGCGACCGTCAGCGTAGATTCTCAGCAGACGCTCCTGTAGGGACCGCAACAGCGAATGGCCATGCCCTTGCTGTAGTGGAATCCGCAATTCCTCGGCAATGGCATAAAGGATCTCGGCATGCGACAGCAAGGGGTTGGCCAGATAGATCGTCTCGACCTGACCCGAAAGTTTTTCCAGCAGCATCCGGCAGAGCATCGTTTTACCGCTACCGACCTCGCCGCTGACCTTGACGATACCTTCATCGTGGTTGATCGCGTAGATCAGCGCATCGAGCGTAGCGCCCCGGTTGGCCCCTGCGAAAAAAAACTCGGTGTGCGGTGTAATGCGGAAAGGCGCCTGTTGCAGTCCGAAATGGTCCAGGTACATCACTGCTCCCGCGCTGAGGATTCCATCCGATTATAGAGTGTCGTGCGGTGCATGCCGAGCAGGCGTGCCGCCTGACTGACATTCCCATGCGCCAGCTTCAATGCAGCCTCGATGTAACCGCGTTCGGTGGCATCGAGCAGGCGATCGAGGTTGAAGGGAACTCTTTGCCGCAGGCGATGCGTTGCCGCAGCGATGAACGCATCGCCGGTCGCTGCATCCGCCCCGCTTGGCGAACTCACTGCGACCTCCTGTGGCTCGTCGGGTAGATCAAGTTCTGCTGCCAGCGCGGCGGTGTCGACAATCTGTCCCGAGTGCCGGGTAGTCAAGCGGATGATAATGTTGCGTAGCTCGCGAACGTTGCCGGGGAAACTGTAGCTGCACCACAAATCTGTCGCTTCCGCCGAGAGGCTGAACGGCCGCTGCTGTGTTTGTGCCGCGTAGAGTTCTCTGAAGTGGTCGAGAAGGACGAGCCTGTCCTCGCCCATCTCGCGCAAGGGCGGTGCGACGATTGAACAAACCGACAGCCGATGGTAGAGATCAGCCCGAAAGTTGCCTGCCTTGACCTCTTTGCGCAGGTCGCGGTTGGTAGCGGCGATGATGCGTGCCCGGCTGAAGCGCTTCTGGGTTTCGCCAACGCGTTGGTACTCTCCGTTTTCCAATACTCGCAGCAGCTTGGCCTGGAGGTCGAGTGCCAGTTCGCCAATCTCGTCGAGAAACAGTGTGCCGTCCGCAGCATCTTCGAAATAACCGGCCTTCATCGCTACCGCACCGGTGAAAGCGCCTCTGGCGTAGCCGAACAAGGTCGCTTCAATCAGGCTGGGCGAGATCGCGGCGCAATTGATCGCCAGGAATGGCCGGTCGCGGCGCTGGGTATGGTAATGCAGACAGCTCGAGGCAATGACCTCCTTGCCACTGCCCGATTCCCCTTCGATCAGTACCGGAAACTGTAGGTCACTATACTGCAGGAGTTGCAACCGCAGTTTTTGTATGGCCGGACTGTTGCCGAGCAACGATGAAGTGCCTTCATTGCGCCCGTCGTCTACCATGCTAAACGTCAGCGCACCCGTGAGAACTTGCTGCAAGTCACCGGGGCTGCACGGTTTGGCAACGAAATCAACGGCGCCGAGAGTGCGCGCGTGACGCGCATTGCCCTCGTCGCTTTGCCCGGAGAGGACCACGATGCGGATCTTGGGCGCGACCTTGAGCAGGTCTACAATCAGCGAAAAACCCTCATCCGGACGGTGTGGAACGGGCGGCAGGCCGAGGTCAACCAGCGCCAATTCGGGCGTTTTGCGCAATTGTCGAAGCAGTTGCAGGCAATGCGGGCGAGAATGACTGGTGATCACTTCAAAAAACGGACTCAGCGAAAAACTCAAGGTGTCACAGATCAGCGCATCATCATCAATGATGAGCAACAAGGGCTTTTCGGGCAGAGAGTTTCCTGAGAGGGTGGGCATGCAAGGCTTGTGATCGTGGCAGAAAGAGCCTGATGGACATTATTCCACAATTATATTGGCGGCAAGTATTTCACGGTGACGTGCAAGGGGGTCAGGTATAATCCATACTTTGTCCTGGGTGCGATGCGGTGGCTGCTGATCATCTTGTCGAGATCAGGGATCTCGACTTTGCCTACGAAGATCGACTGATCCTCAACGGGATCAGTCTACAGATCCCGCGCGGCAAGGTTGTGGCCATCATGGGTGGTTCGGGTTGTGGCAAGACGACCCTGTTGCGACTGATTGGCGGACAGCTCAGGCCAAGCCGCGGCGAGGTGTTGGTCGATGGCCAGGCAGTCCAGCGCCTGCGTAACGACGAGCTCTATGCTCTGCGCCGGCGCATGGGGATGCTCTTCCAGTTTGGCGCACTGTTCACCGATATCTCGGTATTTGAGAACGTCGCCTATCAAATGCGGGAACACACCGATCTGCCCGAAGAATTGATCCGTGACATGGTATTGATGAAACTCAATGCTGTTGGCCTGCGCGGCGCGCATCATCTGATGCCGGCAGAACTTTCCGGCGGCATGGCCAGACGAGTCGCACTGGCGCGGGCGATTGCGCTTGATCCGATGTTGATCATGTATGATGAACCTTTCGCTGGTCTCGATCCGATTTCACTGGGCGTCATCGGGCACCTGATCCGCAGTCTCAATGATGCATTGGGTGCCACGACCATCATGGTCACCCACGACATTCAGGAGTCTTTGCTGATCGTCGATTTCATTTATTTCATGTCCGAAGGAAAAATCGTCGCGCTCGGAACGCCGGACGAGATTCGTGCGTCGAAGCATCCCTTTGTCCATCAGTTTGTTTTCGCCGAGGCGGACGGACCGGTACCATTCCACTATCCGGCGGCTCCGCTCGTCCGGGAACTGCTCGGGAAAAGTGCGTATGCGCAGCCATAGGCCGGGTCCAGGTGCAATCGTGGCAATGCTCACCCGCCTTGGTCACCATGTCAATGGCGCGCTGCAGCGACTGGGTTTTGCGGCACGTTTTTTCGTCATGGTGCTGCTCTGGTCCAGCCAGTCTTTCCGACGCCTGCATCTGACGATTCGGGAAGTCTATTATGCCGGTTTCCAGTCGCTGCTGATCATCATGGTCTCCGGGCTGTTCATCGGCATGGTGCTGGGCATGCAGGGCTACGAAACCTTGCAGCGCTACGGCTCCGCTGACGCCCTCGGGGTGCTGGTCGCGCTGTCGCTGGTACGGGAACTTGGCCCGGTGGTGGCTGCCTTATTATTTGCTTCGCGAGCCGGTTCGTCGATTACGGCCGAAATCGGGCTGATGAAGGCGACCGAGCAACTCACCGCAATGGACATGATGGCGGTCAATCCGATTGCCCGTGTCGTTGCACCACGTTTCTGGGGCGGTGTGATCTCGATGCCCTTGCTGGCGGCGCTTTTTTCGGCCACCGGGGTGTTCGGTGGCTATCTGATCGGGGTAGTCTTCATCGGCGTCGATGAAGGCGCGTTCTGGTCGCAAATGCAGGCATCGGTTGATTTTCGCTATGACGTCTGGAGCGGTATCGTCAAGAGCTTCGTTTTCGGCATCGCCGTTTCGCTGATTGCCGTTTTCGAGGGTTACGATGCGCAACCAACTGCCGAAGGAGTTTCAAGCTCAATCAAGGGCACCGTCGTCAAATCGGCATTGGCGATCCTGTCACTCGACTTTGTGTTGACTTCGTTCATGTTCCGGGAGGCTTGATGAGTCGCAAGTTGCTCGACCTGTGGGTCGGTATTTTTGTTGCCATGGGCTTTGCTTCGTTGCTGTTCCTGGCGCTGAAGGTCGGCAATCTGGCAGCCGCCAATTTTTCCGAGACTTACCCTTTGACCGCCAAATTCGTCAACATCGGTGGACTGAAGGTACGTGCCCCCGTCAAGAGCGCCGGCGTGGTCGTCGGGCGTGTCGCGGATATCCGTTTTGACCCGGAGACTTATGAGGCCGTGGTGACCATCAACATTGACGGCCGCTATCATTTTCCGAAGGATACCTTTGCCTTGATCCTGACCGCCGGCTTGCTTGGCGAACAGTACATCGGACTGGATCCGGGCGGAGATGCGGCGATGCTGAAGGCCGGCGAGGTGATCGCCAAGACGCAGTCGGCGGTGGTACTGGAAAAGCTGATCAGTCAGTTCATGTTCAACAAAGCGTCCGAAGGACCAGTCGAGAAATAGGATGAAGGGGAAATCAGTGAAACCATGCCTTTCAACAATGCGCGTGTCCTGTCTCGCCTGCGCGGCAGTGATGCTTGCTGCAAGCGGCTGCGCAACGACCGCAAACAATCCTAAAGACCCCTTCGAGGGTTTCAACCGTGCAATGTTTGCCGTCAACGAAGGCCTCGACGTGGTCGTCAAACCGGTTGCCCAAGGCTATGACTACGTCGCGCCGCTACCGGTGAAGGTGCTTGTCGGCAACTTCTTTGGCAATCTCTTGGATGCCTGGACCGCGGTAAACAATCTGCTGCAGGGCAAAGGTGGGCAAGCCGCTTCCGATGCCGGC
Source organism: Candidatus Accumulibacter vicinus (assembly GCF_000584955.1). Lineage (NCBI taxonomy): Bacteria > Pseudomonadati > Pseudomonadota > Betaproteobacteria > Candidatus Accumulibacter > Candidatus Accumulibacter vicinus. The sequence goes on along the minus strand of NZ_JDSS02000043.1, from coordinate 106,191 downwards.
CGGGTGTTGGTCAACAGCACCATCGGTATTGGCGGTGCTTTCGACGTGGCTGCCGAAATGGGTCTGGCCAAACACTCGGAAGACTTCGGGCAGACTCTCGGCAAATGGGGAGTCCCTGATGGCCCTTACTTCTACTGGCCACTGATCGGGCCACGAACGACACGCGATACCTTCGGCTGGATGGTCGACACTTTTCTGTTTTACGATCCGGTATGGCGTCTCGATGACATACCATTGCGCAACAGCCTGTTGGCAACGCGCTATATCCACTTGCGGGCAAGCCTGCTGCCTACCGACAAGGTGGTCGCAGAAGCCGCGTTTGACAAATACGACTACATCAGGGATGCCTACCTGCAACATCGCCGGAGCGAGATCTTCGACGGAGAACTGCCGCACGAGGTTCCTGAGGATCAGTCATTGCGCTAGGTCGATACCCGCTGCTTCATCAGAATCCCCGAATCCTAGGAAATATCCATGAAACCGATATTGTCAATGCTGTTTGCTCTGTTGTTCGTGCTGGCACCTGCCAGCGCACAGGAACTGGCTCCAGATGCCATGGTTCGACAAGTCACCGAGGATGTATTGACCGTCGTTCGTCAGGACAAGGACATTCAGAGCGGCAATACCCAAAAAGCGATCGATCTGGTCGAAGCCAAGGTGCTCCCGTATTTCAACTTCCAGCGAATGACCGCGCTGGCTGTTGGACGTGACTGGAACAAGGCGACGCCGGAACAGAAGAAGCTCCTCACGGAGGAGTTCAGGACGCTCTTGGTGCGCACCTACTCGAACGCGCTGACCTCCTACAAGAACCAGACAGTCGTCTATAAGCCCAGCAAAATCCCGGAAGGCGAGACCACTGTGGTAATCAGGACCGAAGTCGTACAGCCCGGCAGCAAGCCCGTCCAGCTCGATTACTCGCTCGAGAAGCAGGGTCATGGCTGGAAGGTTTACGACGTGATTGTGGCTGGTGTCAGCCTGGTCACCAATTATCGCGATACCTTCAAGCAGGAAGTGAACAACACCGGTATCGACGGCCTGATCACGATGCTCAGCAATCGCAACAAGCAACTCGCAGCCGGCAAGAAATGATCGAGCATGCCGACGGCAGCCTGCGCGTGACCGCGCCGATGGTCATTGTCAACGCGCGCTCGTTGCTTGAGGCCGGGCGTCATTGCCTACGCTCAGGCCACCTGAGCGAGCTGGTGGTACTTGACCTCGTGGCTGTTGCCGAGGTGGATTCCTCGGCCCTGAGTGTTGTTCTTGCCTGGCTGCGCACCGCTGCCGAGCGCGGCATCCGCCTGCGACTGGCTAATCCACCGGCAAACCTGATCAGTCTGGCGACCCTGTACGGCGTCGCTGAACTGCTACCGCTCGCCTGAGCGGACGCACAAGCCTCGTCACAAAGCCAAGCCCCATGCCTTTTGCGGTTGCAGTTGAGCGTGTTGAAAAGCGCTTTGGCTCTCTGTTGGCGCTTGCCGGTGTGTCGCTGCAGATCAGCGAGGGGGAGTTTTTTGGTCTGCTGGGACCCAACGGTGCCGGCAAGACCACCCTGATTTCCTGCCTGGCTGGTCTCTCTCGTCCAAGTGCCGGCAAGCTGGTAGTGATGGGATACGATGTGGTCAGCAATTACCGCGCCGCACGGCGGCTGCTTGGGGTGGTGCCCCAGGAACTCGTTTTTGACCCGTTCTTTACTGTACGTGAGACCTTGCGCATTCAATCCGGCTATTTTGGAATTCGCCACAATGAAGACTGGATCGACGAGATTCTCGCCAACCTGGATCTGACCGGCAAAGCGGATACCAATATGCGTCGCCTGTCCGGCGGCATGAAACGCCGGGTCCTCGTCGCCCAGGCACTGGTGCATAAACCGCCGGTCATTGTTCTCGACGAACCGACCGCCGGAGTCGACGTCGAACTTCGGCAAGGCTTGTGGCAATTCATCCGGCGCCTGAATCGTGATGGGCACACGGTGATCCTGACCACGCATTATCTCGAGGAAGCCGAAGCCCTGTGTGGGCGAATTGCGATGCTCAAACAGGGACGTGTGGTCGCTCTGGATACGACCAGCAACCTGTTGGCACGCTTCGCCGGTCATACCCTGGCCCTGCGCCTGGCAGGTTCTGCGAAGCTGCCACCAGAGCTCTCTGCGCGCGCAACGCAAAACGAGGGCATGTGGACCTTTCGTCTCGGCAGTCTTGGCGAAATCGAACCGCTTCTCGCCGCCATGCGTGAGGCCGGTTGCGTCATTGACGATCTGCGCCTGACGCAGGCCGACCTGGAAGATGTTTTCCTGGGGGTGATGCAGAGTAGCGATTACCGCAAGGAAACCGTACCATGATCTCCGGTTTCCGGACCTTGCTCTACAAGGAAGTTCTGCGCTTCTGGAAGGTGAACTTTCAGACCATCGCTGCGCCGGTACTGACGGCCGTGCTCTATCTGATGATCTTTTCGCATGTACTCGAAGCCCAGTTGCAGGTGCATGGCATCGCCTACACCAGCTTTCTGATTCCCGGCCTGGTGATGATGTCGGCGCTGCAGAACGCCTTCGCCAACAGTTCTTCCAGTCTGATTCAGTCGAAGGTGACGGGCAGCGTGATTTTCGTTCTCCTGCCACCGATCTCCTACGTCGAGTTCTTTTTCGCCTATGTCGTCGCGGCGGTCCTGCGCGCTTTGATGGTGGCTCTGGGCGTACTGCTGGTAACGATCTGGTTTGCTGTACCGGCCATGGTGGCACCGCAGTGGATTCTGCTGTTCCTCGTTCTCGGTGGTGGGACGATGGGAGCGTTGGGCATGATCGCCGGCATCTGGGCTGACAAGTTCGACCAATTGGCGGGTTTTCAGAATTTCCTGATCATGCCGCTGACGATGCTCTCCGGCGTTTTCTACTCCCTGCATTCGCTCCCCGTATTCTGGCAACAGGTATCGCGTTTCAATCCCGTCTTCTATATGATCGATGGCTTCCGCTTCGGGTTTTTCGGCGTCTCGGACGTGCCGCCAGAAAACAGTCTGGCAGTCGCTGGCACGAGCTTCCTGATGGTGTCGGCGGCAACCCTGGCACTCCTCCGGAGTGGTTACAAACTGAGGTCCTGAATCATGATGCACCCTGAACAACTCCAGAAAATCATCGCCGAAGGCCTGCCCTGCGAGCACCTGCAAGTAGTGGGTGATGGCCACCACTTCGAGGCACTGATCGTCAGTGCCGAATTTTCTGGAAGGAATCGCGTACAGCGGCAGCAGCGCGTCAACGAAGTATTGCGGCTGCATTTTGACAGCGGTGATTTGCACGCCCTATCGATGAAAACCCAGACCCCTGAAGAGTGGAGTGCAGCGAGTGGATAAGCTGCTGATCCAGGGGGGTCTGCCGCTCTCCGGCGAGATCGCCATTTCCGGTGCCAAGAATGCAGCGCTGCCGATCCTCTGCGCCAGTTTGCTCGCGTCCGAGACGCTACATCTAAGCAACGTGCCGCGACTCAAGGACATCTCGACGATGCTCCGTCTGATCGAGCAAATGGGCGTCGCGATCACTCGTGAGAGTGTCGATGGTGTGCTCTTGAACAGCCTCGGCCTCAACAACCCGCTTGCCCCCTACGACATGGTCAAAACCATGCGGGCCTCGATCCTGGTGCTCGGCCCCTTGCTGGCGCGTCATGGCGAAGCAAGGGTATCGCTACCGGGAGGCTGTGCGATTGGTGCCCGGCCGGTCGAACAGCACATCAAGGGCTTGCAGGCGATGGGGGCGAAGATCCATGTCGAGCACGGCTACATTCATGCCAAGGCAGGGGCCGGAGGCCTCAGGGGAGCGCATATTGTGACCGACATGGTCACCGTCACCGGAACCGAAAACCTGATGATGGCCGCGGTCCTGGCCGAAGGCGAAACGATCATCGAGAATGCTGCGCGTGAGCCCGAGGTCGTCGATCTGGCCAACTGCCTGATTTCAATGGGTGCGCGGATTTCTGGTGCCGGTTCCGACAAGATTCGTATCCGTGGCGTTGCGCGCCTGCACGGCGCATCGCATTCGATCATGGCCGATCGCATTGAAACCGGCACCTATCTCTGTGCCGCGGCGGCAACCGGTGGCAGCATTCGTCTGACCAGAACTTCGGCCGCTTGCCTCGACGCGGTGGTCGACAAGTTGCTCGACGCCGGCTGCGACATCACTGCCGAGCGTACAGCGATCACTCTCAAGGCACCGCCACGGCTCAGGGCAGTGAGCATTCGCACCTCGCCCTATCCTGCGTTCCCGACCGACATGCAGGCGCAATTCATGGCCATCAACTGTGTCGCCGAGGGGTCAGCGGTGATCCGCGAGACGATCTTCGAGAATCGCTTCATGCACGCTGTCGAACTGATTCGCCTGGGGGCAGACATCAAGATCGACGCCAGCAATGCGATGGTTACCGGCGTCGAGCGTCTCGAAGGTGCCACAGTGATGGCCACCGACCTGCGCGCATCAGCCAGCCTGGTCATTGCCGGTCTGGTCGCGCAGGGCGAGACGCTGATCGAGCGGATCTACCACCTCGACAGGGGCTACGAACGCATGGAGGAGAAACTCGGACAACTTGGAGCGGAGGTCAGGCGGCTTCGCTGACACTGCTCACCCCCTCAAGGTTCCGGTGCGACCAGACAGCGCGCTTGGGCGACGATGCTCGCGACGTTGATTCCGAAGTATTCGTAAAGCTCGGCCGCTGGCGCCGATTCGCCAAAGCGATCGATACCGATCACGGCTCCGTTTGGCCCAACGTATTTCCACCACAGATCGGGATGTCCGGCTTCTACGGCAAGCATCGGCAGCAATGGCGGCAGGACCTCCTGGCGGTAAGCCAGAGGCTGCAGATCGAAGCGTTGGGTACAGGGCATGGCGACGACGCGCGCAGCGATTCCTTCCCGAGCGAGAACGGCCTGGGCGTCCAGGGCGAGGCTGAGTTCCGAACCGGTTCCAATCAGCACGACTCTCGGTGTTCCGCCTTCAGCCTCGCGCAGAACGTAGCCACCCAACCGGATGCTGGCCGTCTGCTCGGCACTGCGGGGCAGTGCCGGCAGGTTTTGCCGCGACAACAGGAAGCATGAGGGACCATCGTCTCGCTCCAGCGCCGCGGTCCAGGCCACTGCGGTCTCCATGGCATCAGCCGGGCGCCAGACGTCGAGACCCGGGATCAGCCGCAAGGCGGCCGCATGCTCGATCGGCTGGTGCGTCGGGCCATCTTCGCCAAGACCAATCGAATCATGCGTGTAGACCATCAACTGCCGCAGCTTCATCAGTGCCGACAGACGGATCGCGTTGCGCGCATAATCCGAGAACACCAGGAAGGTTGCCGTATACGGAATGAAGCCGCCATGCAGAGCAACGCCGTTGGCTATCGCGGTCATGCCGAATTCGCGCACGCCGTAGTTGATGTAATTGCCGCCGGCCTCCCGGTTCGCCGGCCGGGTACCACTCCAGTTGGTCAGGTTTGAGCCGGTCAGGTCGGCCGAACCGCCCAGCAGTTCGGGCAGCAGCGGGGCAATCGCTTCGATGGCATTCTGCGAGGCCTTGCGCGTGGCAAGAGCAGTGGTCCTGGTCGTCCATTGGGCGAGCAGCGCGGCCACATGATCCGGCCAGTCGGCGGGTAGTTCCCCTCGCATCCGGCGTTCGAATTCGGCGGCCAGTTCGGGATAGGCGGCACGATAGGCGGCGAAGTTCGCTTTCCAGGCATATTCCGCGGCTTCTCCCCTGACCCTTGCATTCCAGCCGGCGCGCACGTCGGCGGGCACTTCGAAAGCGGCGAAAGGCCATTCAAGCTGGCGACGCGTATTGGCGATCTCGGCGGTGCCCAGGGGAGCACCGTGCACATCGTGTGTGCCCCCCTTGTTCGGCGAACCGAAGCCGATCATCGTCTTGCAGCAGATCAGCGTCGGTCGACCGGTTGCGGTCTTGGCGATACGGATTGCAGCCTCGATAGAATCAGCGTCATGGCCGTCGCAGTGGGAGACCACGCGCCAGCCGTAGGCTTCGAAGCGTTTTGGCGTGTCGTCGGCAAACCAGGGCTGTACATGGCCATCGATCGAAATATCGTTGTCATCGTAAAAAACGATCAGCTTGGACAGGGACAGTCGCCCAGCCAGCGAACAGGCCTCGTGCGAAATGCCTTCCATCAGACAGCCATCTCCAATGAAAGCATAAGTATAGTGGTCAACGATTCGATGCCCGTCCCGATTGAAGGTCTCGGCCAGCAGCCTTTCGGCCAGGGCCATGCCGACTGCGTTGGCAAGGCCCTGGCCGAGAGGGCCAGTGGTCGTTTCAATGCCAGGGGTGATGCCGAATTCGGGGTGCCCAGGGGTTTTTGAATGAAGTTGCCGGAAGCGCTTCAATTCGTCGATCGGCAGATCATAACCGCTGAGGTGTAGCAAGGCGTAGATCAGCATCGAACCATGCCCATTCGAGAGCACGAAGCGGTCGCGGTCATACCATCGGGGATTGGCCGGATTGTGCTTGAGGTGGTGGCGCCAGAGGACCTCGGCGATGTCTGCCATGCCCATCGGCATTCCGGGGTGGCCGGAATTCGCTGCCTGAACGGCGTCAATGGCGAGAAAGCGCAGCGCATTGGCGCAGCGGCGACGAAACTTGCGGGATTCGGTGGGCAAGACAATCTCCTTTAATCAGGGCTAAGGTTTGGTCAACACAATGGGGGCAGCACGGCTTGCCGCCGCGTTCAGCGCGAACGACGCTTCTTGTCCATCAGCTGCATGATCATCGGTGTGAAGATGATCTGCATCGCCAGACCCATCTTGCCGCCGGGGCAGACGATGATGTTCGGCCGCGACATGAACGAATCGTGCAACATGCTTAGCAGATAGGCAAAGTCGATCCCCTTGGGATTGGCGAAACGGATCACCAGCATGCTTTCGTCCTGCGACGGAATATCCTGGGCAATGAAGGGATTCGAAGTATCCACCGTCGGCACGCGCTGGAAATTGACGTGCGTCCTGGAGAATTGCGGGCAGATGTAATGAATGTAATCAGGCATCCGCCGCAGGATGGTATCCATCACCGCCTCGGTCGAGTAACCACGCTGCGCCTTGTCGCGATGCAGTTTCTGGATCCATTCGAGATTGATGATCGGCACGACACCAACACAGAGGTCCACGTGGCGACTGATATCGATGGCGTCGGTCTGGGCAGCACCATGCAGGCCTTCATAGAAGAGCAGATCGGTGCCCGGCGGCAGGTCGATCCATTCGGTGAAAGTTCCCGGTGGCGAGCCATAAAGCTTGGCCTCGGCATCGTCGTGAACGTAGTGGCGGCTCTTGCCGCGGCCACTCTCGCCGTATTCGCGGAACAGCCCTTCAAGTTCGGCCAACAGATTGGCCTCGGGCCCGAAATGGCTGAAATGGTTGTCGCCGGCGAGGCTTCTCTCAGCCATCGTTGCGCGCATCGCCTCTCGGTCGTAACGGTGAAAACTGTCCCCCTCGATGATCGCAGCGTTGAGCTTCTCACGCCGAAAGATGTGTTGGAAGGCGCGTGTGACCGAGGTCGTGCCGGCGCCCGAAGAACCGGTGATTGCAATGATTGGATTTTTGATCGACATGGGGCGTGGCTCCGTTGCATAAAGAGTGTTTTTCCGTTTCGCGGCGCTGCTCAATCATCCCTGAACAGGGTTCGCGTCGAGAAGAGGGGCGATTTGTACGGCTGGTCTTCGCCGGTTTCATGTTCGCGGTGGTAGCGTTCGATACGCTCGACCTCATCGCGCGAACCGAGAATGACCGGCACACGCTGGTGCAGGCCAGTCGGCTGCACATCGAGAATACGTTCCTTGCCGGTCGATGCCAGGCCGCCAGCCTGGCCAACGATCATCGCCATCGGATTGGCCTCGTACATCAGGCGCAGTCGCCCGGGTCTGGAGATGTCCTTGCTATCGCGCGGGTACAAGAAAACGCCGCCGCGCATCAGGATCCGATGGACCTCAGCGACCATCGAAGCCACCCAGCGCATGTTGAAATCCTTGCCGCGAATGCCGGTCTTGCCTGCCAGACACTCGCTGACGTAGCGCTGCACCGGCGGCTCCCAGAAACGCTCGTTGGAAGCATTGATCGCAAACTCGCGGGTTTCCGGTGAAATCACGAGATGCGGGTGCGTCAGCAGGAACTCGCCGATGTCACGATCAAGCGTGAACCCATGCACGCCACTGCCAACAGTCAGCACCAACATCGTCGATGGACCGTAAAGTGCGTAGCCGGCGGCGACTTGGCGGTTGCCGGGCTGTAAAAAATCGGCTGTAGTCGGTGCGTCGGCATTACAATTCTCGGGGCAGCACAGGACTGAAAAAATGCTGCCTACTGACAGGTTGACGTCAATGTTCGACGAACCATCGAGCGGGTCGAAGACCAGCAGATACTTGCCACGAGGATGCTCGGGTGGAATCGGGTAGAGGTCTTCCATTTCCTCTGACGCCATCGCGGCCAGATGGCCGCCCCATTCACAGTGATAAATGAATGCCTGGTTGGCCAGGACGTCAAGTTTTTTCTGAGCCTCGCCCTGAACATTCTCACGACCTTCATCGCCCAACACACCGGCCAGTGAGCCCCGCGAAACGCCCTGTGCAATGGCCTTGCACGAGCGCACGACGTCACTGATGAGCATCGAAAAATCGCCGAATAGCGCTGGATTCCGGCGCTGTTCCTCGATCAGGAATTTGTTAACGTTGGTGCGTCCGCATAGCATGGTGATACTCCAGGCGATTGAAATCTTGTCGGTCCAGGGATTGTCCGGATTCTAGCGGTCTGATACAAAAACTCTAGTTAAACATATTTTTCATTTAGTTTAATATAGCCTTATCTATGAGAAGCGCCACGATCCGCCAACTCCAGATCTTTTCGGTCGCCGCCAGTCATTTGTCATTTGCGCGCGCAGCGGAAAAGCTGCACCTGACGCATGCTGCCATCTCACTGCAGATCAAGCAGCTAGAGGAAGTCAGCGGTACCCTGCTGTTCGAACGGATCGGCAAACGCGTCTTTTTGACTGAAGCTGGCGAAATTCTCCTCAGCCATACGCGCCAGATCCTGCAGTCGCTGAAGGAGGCGGATGAAGCGCTGCTCGCTTTGAAGGGATTGAAGGGCGGACGTATCGCCGTCGCCGTGACCAGCACTGCCGAATATTTCGCGCCGGAACTGCTGGCCGAGTTTCGCAAGACGCAGGCCGACGTGCGTATCCGGATGCTGATCGACAACCGAGATACCGTCAGTCGCCTTCTCGCCGGCAACGAGGTCGACCTGGCCATCATGGGCCGTCCGCCGGACGAACTCGACGCGGTAGCTGTGGCCTTTGCACCGCATCCGCTGGTGATCATCGCCAGCGCAGCACATCCCTTGAGCCGGCTGCCCAGCGTAGCTGTCGAGGACCTTGTGGACGAAATGCTGATCGTCCGCGAATCGGGATCGGGCACACGATCAGCGATGGAGGAGTTCTTTCTCGAACGTTCGGTCAAGCCGCGCATCGGCATGGAAATGGGCAGCAACGAAGCGATCAAGCAGGCCGTGGTGGCTGGTCTTGGCATCAGTTTCATTTCCCAGCACACGCTCGGCCTCGAACTGAAAGCCGAACGCCTGAGCATCCTCAAGGTCGAAGGAACACCAGTGATGCGTCGCTGGCACATCGTTCGCCACAAGAGCAAACACCTGACCCCTGCACTGGCCGCCTTCTGGGACTTCGTAGTCGAAGTTGCCCCCGCCCAACTGCGAAAGCTGGTCTGACGACTTCCCGCACAGACGGCACCGGACCCACTGATGCAGGTGAGCATTGAATGCTCGATCGGCAATCAGGCAAAGCCAGTCTGGACAGGGTCCTGTGCCAAGACCTGAGAACGCTGCGGGCCATACACCGGGAAGACAATTCTGGCGACACAACCGCTGGGCTCATCCGCCTCTGTGTCTCTGTTGTTTGGGCGCAGACTGGCTGCGGCTTGATGGACTTCAGCGATCTCGCGAACGATGGCCAATCCCAGGCCACTGCCCTCACCGTCGCTGCCATCGACACGGTAAAAGCGGTCGAAAACCCTCTGGGACTCGGCATCGGAAATCCCTGGTCCGCTATCCTCGATTTCAAGCAGGGCGAAATCGCCTTGCGCAACCACTCGCGCGGTCACCCGTCCGCCAGAAGGCGTATAGCGCAAGGCATTATCGAGCAGGTTGTTGATCATTTCTCGTAAGAGAAAGGCATTGCCCAGGATAAGCACGCTACCGGCAGGCTCATAACCCAGGTCAATACATTTTTCGAGTGCCTGCACAACCCAGTTTTCCACGACCTCTCGCAACAAGTGATCAAGATCGAGCGCCACCAGCGTCTGCTGCGAGTGCTCGCTCGCCTCTGCACGGGCCAGAGCCAGTAGTTGATCGACCAGATGCGAAGCACGATCAGCACCGTTCAGGATCTGCCTGAGAGCGTGCCGCAGTTCGGCTGGGTCGGTCTCGCGCATCGCCAACTGAGCTTGCGTCTTCAGGCCGGTCAGCGGGGTTCGCATCTGATGCGCAGCATCGGCGATGAAACGGCGCTGTGCAGCCACATTTTGCTGCATCCTTGCCAACATCGAATTGAACGCTTCGGTCAGCGGGCGCAATTCTTCGGGGACACGGCGCAGGGCAATCGGTGATAGATCCGCTTCGCGACGAGCTTCAATCCGGTCACGCAAACGCGTCAGCGGGCGCAAACCCTGGGACAGGCCGAACCAGACCAGGATCACGGCGAGCGGAATGATCACGAATTGCGGAAGGATGACACTAGCGATGATCTTGTTCGCCAGTTGGGAACGTTTTTCGGTGGTTTCACCGACTTCAATCAGGACACCACGCCCGTTGCCAGGCCCTGCTTCGAACAGTGACATGTAGGCTACGCGCAGGGACTGTCCGTGGTACTCGTCATCGCGGAAGAGCACTTCACTTTGCTCATTCTTCAAGAGCGCACCAGTCATTTTCGGCACAGGCAGTTCCGGATCGCCGGCGATCAACTGACCATCCTGGTCGAGCATGTGGAAATACACGTTATCGATCTCGTCCGAGCGCAGGAAGAGTTGTGCCAGACTGGGGAAGGCCAGTTGCGGTTGCCCGTCGACGAAGCTGACCTGGCGCGATATGGCGACCACATGTTCACGCAAGGACTGATCGTATGGGAAGCTGGCAACACTGTTGGCGAAATAGTGGGTAAACGCAATGCTGATTGGCCACACGAAAAGAAGCGGGGCCAGCATCCAGTCGAGAATCTCGCCAAACAGCGAGCGCTGAATGTCAGGGTTTTCTCTCTTCCGCAGGTTTCTCAAGACTGTAACCGAGCCCGCGCACGGTAATGATATTGACTCCGGTTGATTCGAGCTTCTTGCGCAAGCGATGGATATAGACCTCGATCGCATTGTGGCTGACCTCTTCACCCCAACCGCAGAGGTGATCCACCAATTGGTCCTTGCTAACCAGGCGTTTCGCTCGTGACAGGAGAATCTCGAGTAGACCCAGTTCGCGTGCCGAGAGATCGAGCATCTCGCCATTCACCAGCGCACAGCGGTCGGTTTGATCGAAGGTCAGCGACCCGCACTGGATCATCCGTGAGGTTCCTGACGACCGACGGCTCAGCGCCCGTACACGAGCCTCGAGTTCAGCCAGTTCAAAGGGTTTGGCCATATAGTCGTCAGCCCCGAGATCGAGCCCCTTTACCCGATCGTCGGTGCCGTCAAGCGCAGTCAGAATCAAGACCGGCGTCGTTGCGTTGCGCGACCGTAGACGACGAAGCACATCCCAACCCGGCATTTTTGGCAGACCAAGATCAAGAATCAGCAGATCATAGGGATTGGTCAACAAGGCCGTATCAGCATCAGTACCATTATAGGCACAGTCGATTGCGTAGCCTCCCTGACGCAGTGACCGGCACAGGCCATCGGCAATGATTCGGTCGTCTTCAGCGAGGAGAATTCGCACGGCGTGCCGCTCTTGCTTTAACAGGCGTAAGTTGCTTGTAAGTCCCCGCCATTACACTATCCTCGCTGTTCTCCTTTTATGGTCCTGGGAGTTCTGGTTTCGGCCCGGACTCGGGGGGTGCCTGAATACTGCACCGGGTACTCCCCACCATTTTTTGAAACAGGGTATTGGCGCGTTTTGCCGATCCTCAGGTACGCTGGCCATAGGCTCGTTCACCTGGCGAGTGTAACAAAAAAGACGGCGGTTTCGTTGGCAAACGTGCGCACGGATCTGCTCATGGTTTTCGTAGCCAGCCGAGATACAACCTGCCTTGGCTCGAAGGAGTAGTCAGGACTTAGGCCCCAGCACCGCTTCAACCAACCTGACCCAGTAACTCACCCCCAGCGGCAGGATCTCGTCGTTGAAATCGTAATGTGGATTGTGCAGGGTGCAGCCCCCGGAACCAGGACCGTTGCCCAGCCAAACGTAGCAACCTGGCTTTTCGCGAAGCATATAAGCAAAATCCTCGGCACCCATCGAGGGCAGTTCATGAACATGCACTTGGTCAGCGCCAAGCAGGTCGCTCGCCACACGTCGACAGACTTCCGTTTCCGAAGCACTGTTTACCGTCGGAGGATAACGATGGTCAAAGCATACGGCAATCTGCGCTCCAAATGTGCGGGCAATGCCATCGCAAAGCCGCTCGATTGCGCCTTCGACGAGATTCTGGGTTTCGACGTTGAAGCTGCGGATCGTACCACGTAGAACGGCGTCGTCGGGGATGACATTCCAGGCTTCACCGGCATGCACCTGGGTGATGCTCACCACCGCCGACTCGCAGGGATGCAGATTGCGGGCAACGACAGTTTGCAACGCGAGCACCAGATGACTGCTTACAACCAGCGTGTCGACCCCCTGATGCGGCATCGCGGCATGGCAACCCTGCCCCCGTACCAAGATTTCAAAGGTAGAGGTGCCGGCCATCACTGGCCCCGGCATCACTGCCATCTCGCCAACCGGGATACCCGGCCAATTGTGCAGACCAAATACCGCGTCCATCGGAAATTTCTCGAACAGCCCTTCGGCAATCATCACCTCGGCACCTCCATCGGACTCCTCGGCGGGCTGGAAAATGAAGTAAACAGTGCCGTCGAAATCAAGATCATTCTGGTGCTCGGCCATGTAGCGTGCGGCACCGAGCAAAATCGCCGTATGCCCGTCGTGACCGCAGGCATGCATGCGTCCATCGTTTCTCGAACGGTGTGGAAAGTCGTTCTTCTCGCGCAAAGGAAGCGCGTCCATGTCAGCTCTCAGTCCAATGGCACGGGGACTGCTGCCCTTGCGCAGGATGCCGATGACGCCAGTGCGTGCCAGACCACAATCAACTTCCAGTCCATAGCTGGTCAACTCGCGAGCCGCCAATTCGGCTGTTCGCAGTTCATTAAAAGCAAGTTCCGGGTGAGCATGGATATCGTGCCGAATTGCCACGAGGTCGACGAGGAAAGGGATCTTCAGAATTGTCATATGTGCGAACCAATCGCTTGGAAAGAAGGGTTTATTCCAGATCACATGGTAGCGCCGAGAGGCCGGCCGGTCTTGGGAAAAGTCAGGGGAAAAACGTCTGAGCAGCAGTGAATAAGCTCAACAAAAAGCGCTTGTGGATAAGTTTTCAGATTTTGTCCACACCCTAATACCGTCTTTATGAAACCTGAAAAAATTCTCATAACCTTTTGATTTATTGAGAAATGAAAAACATATCAACAAGTTTATTGTCACTATAGTAGTAAGAAGGTTTATATATACTTCTTCCTAAGATAGGATCAGGTATCCAGCTCGGAAAGCTTGCAGAAAAAGAGGGGGAGGTGCCGTACTGCGACTTTCACGGAGAGGATTCCCCATGAGTTCCCTCACAAGACCGCAAAGAAAAAATAATATATTTTTAATTCAACTGGTTATAGCCATATCCTGACGAATGACTTGCTCGGAAAGCCTGGCATCCGTTATGCTCCGATGCATGCATCTCGTTCTCATCAGTGGCCTGTCCGGTTCGGGTAAATCGATCGCCCTCAAAGTGCTTGAGGACGCCAACTATTATTGCGTGGACAACCTGCCATCACAGTTGTTGCAGCCGCTTGTCGGACAACTTGAGCAGCAGGGTTATGACCAGGTCGGAGTCGTGATCGACATTCGCGGTGGCGATAGTGTAGCCATGCTTCCCTTGCAACTCGATGCCCTGCGCGCCAACGATCTCGACCTGCAATTCCTGTTTCTCGATGCGCAGGATGCAACCTTGATCAAGCGCTACTCTGAAACCCGGCGCCGACATCCACTAGCCAGTGACAAGCTGACGCTGACCGAGGCCATTACCGAAGAACGCATTCGTCTTGCCGAGTTAACTGCCCTTGGTCATCACATCGATACCAGCGGCGTCAAGGCCAGCGCACTTCGCGAGTGGGTCCGCCAGTTCGTGGCTAGAGACCTTCCTTCTGATTCCTGTCAGGGACTGACACTACTTTTCGAATCGTTCGGGTTCAAGCATGGCATGCCGCTCGACGCAGACCTCGTTTTTGATGTTCGTTGCTTACCCAATCCGCACTACGATCCCATCCTGCGTCTGCTCACTGGCCGTGACGCACCAGTCATTGATTTTCTCGAAGCCGAGCCCGAGGTATTGCGTATGCGTGGCGATATCGCTGGCTTCATTCGTACGTGGTTGCCGTCATATGTTCGGGACAGCCGTAATTATCTGACGGTGGGCATCGGTTGTACGGGCGGCCAGCATCGCTCGGTCTACTTTGCCGAATGGTTGGGGCGCGAGTTTCGTGGTTGTGCCCGTGTGCTGGTTCGTCACCGCGAGTTGCGCTTTCCCATGGCGATTGGCGAAAATCCATGATGCTCTGGGTCGGGCTGTTCAGGCCCGGCGACTGGCTGCTGGTCATCTTGGGCTTGTATGTTTGCGCCGCTTCATTTCCTTGGGCATGGCGAGTCGGTGTCGCTGAAAAAGCCATTGTCAAGCGTGGTGGTGAAGTGTTCTCAGAACTCGATCTGGCACGCAATCGCCGTATTGAAGTTCCTGGGCCACTGGGCCTGACGACGGTTGTCGTCGACCAGCGCCGGGTGCGTGTCGCTGCGGACCCAGGTCCCCGGCAATATTGCGTGCGCCAAGGTTGGCTGACTCGCCCCGGCGAGATCGCCATCTGTGCCCCCAATCAGGTCAGCGTCGAAATCCAGGGAAGGCAACGGACTTATGATTCGCTCGCGTACTAACACTGGCCAGGACTTGCCGAGCCGGTTTATAATCCAAATTCGATCCGAGGAGCGCTGCAGGGCTGTCGTCTGACAGTTTCAGGCTCGGATTCTTCAAACGGCGCTCATCCAACCAACCCGTGCCAGGCACGAGGAGAGGGATGGGCGCAGGCTGAAGTCCTTCAGCAGATATGCCCGACAGCTTCCGTCCCCTGGTCACCGTTCTCAAGGAGCCTTACCGTGTCGGATGCTGTTACTCAAGACTATGTGATTGCTGATCTTGGCCTCGCCGAATGGGGCCGCAAGGAAATTCGTATTGCCGAAACCGAAATGCCGGGACTGATGGCGATTCGCGAAGAGTTCGCGACCACCAGGCCCCTCCTGGGCGCACGGATCACCGGTTCACTGCACATGACGATTCAGACCGCCGTACTGATCAAAACCCTGGTTACCCTTGGTGCTGAAGTACGGTGGGCTTCGTGCAACATCTTTTCGACCCAGGATCACGCCGCTGCGGCTGTCGCAGCTTCCGGAGTGTCGGTCTTCGCCGTCAAGGGCGAGTCGCTGGAAGATTACTGGGACTACACCCACCGCATCTTTGAATGGCCGGATGCGGGTTACAGCAACATGATCCTCGACGATGGCGGCGACGCGACGCTGCTCCTGCACCTGGGTGCCCGAGCCGAATGTGACGCGTCGGTGCTTGCCAGCCCGACTTCCGAGGAAGAGGCGATCCTCTTTGCTACGATTCGGGCCAAACTGGCCAGCGATCCGACCTGGTACTCGCGTCGTCTGGCAGCGGTCAAGGGGGTAACCGAGGAAACCACGACCGGCGTGCATCGCCTGTACCAGATGCACGCCAGGGGTGAGCTCAAATTCCCGGCGATCAATGTCAACGACTCGGTCACCAAATCGAAGTTTGACAACCTCTACGGTTGCCGCGAATCGCTGGTCGATGGCATCAAACGCGCCACCGACGTGATGATCGCCGGCAAGGTTGCCCTGATCGCCGGCTATGGCGATGTCGGCAAGGGCTCGGCACAAGCCATGCGTGCCCTGTCCGCACAGGTGTGGGTCACCGAAATCGACCCGATCTGTGCCTTGCAGGCAGCCATGGAAGGCTACCGCGTGGTAACCATGGATTACGCGGCTGACAAGGCCGATATCTTCGTCACCTGTACCGGCAACTACCACGTGATCACCCATGCGCACATGGCCCGGATGAAGGATCAGGCGATTGTCTGCAATATCGGCCACTTCGACAACGAAATCGACGTCGCCTCGATCGAGACTTATGTCTGGGAAGAGATCAAGCCACAGGTCGATCATGTGATCTTCCCCGATGGCAAACGCATCATCCTGCTGGCCAAAGGTCGTCTGGTCAACCTCGGTTGCGGTACCGGCCATCCCTCGTACGTGATGAGTTCCTCGTTCGCCAATCAGACGATTGCCCAGATCGAACTATTTACACGCAATGCCGACTATCCGGTCGGGGTCTATACCCTGCCCAAACACCTCGACGAGAAGGTGGCCCGCCTGCAGCTCAAGAAACTCAATGCCGAGCTCTCCGAGCTGACGGATCAGCAGGCCGCCTACATCGGCGTAGCCAAGGAAGGTCCTTACAAGTCCGAGCAATATCGCTACTGATATTTATCTACTCATGACACCGCAGCCTCCCGTCTTCAGCCTGGAGCTTTTCCCGCCGCAAACCCCGGAGGGAGCAGAAAAGTTGAGGGCCGCGCGTGCTCGCCTGGCGCTTCTGAAACCCCGGTTTTTCTCGGTCACTTTTGGCGCCGGCGGTTCAACGCGTGACCGCACGCTCGAGACCGTGCTTGAAATTCAGCGTGAAGGTCATCAGGCAGCACCGCACCTGTCGTGCATCGGATCGACCCCGGCTAGCATTCGCAGTATTCTCGAACAGTATCAGGCACATGGTATTCGCCACCTGGTCGCCCTGCGCGGCGACCTGCCGTCGGGTATGGCCAGGCCGGGCACCTTTCGCTATGCCAACGAACTCGTCGAGTTCATTCGTGCCGAAACGGGCGACTGGTTTCATATCGAAGTCGCGGCTTATCCGGAATATCATCCGCAGGCAAAAAGCCCGATGGACGATCTCCTGGCTTTCAAACGCAAGCTCGACGCCGGTGCCGATTCGGCAATCACGCAGTATTTCTACAACTTCGACGCCTACGCGCATTTCATCGACGAGTGCCAGGCGGCCGGCATCGATGTTCCGATCGTCCCCGGCATCATGCCGATCTCCAGCTACAGCAGTCTTGCCCGCTTCTCGGATAACTGCGGCGCGGAGATACCGCGCTGGGTCAGGAAAAAACTTGAAAGCTACGGTGACGATACCTTGTCAATCCACGCTTTCGGTCTCGATGTGGTCAGCTCGCTCTGCGCAAAACTGCTGGCCAGTGGCGCTCCCGGCCTGCACTTCTATACGCTCAACCAGGTGGAGCTGACCACCACCCTGTGGCAGCGTCTCGGCCTTTCCAAAGCAATATCAATGTGAAATCGTGTCAGCAACTCGCGAACCTTCGCTCGCCCGTACACGGAAGAAGGCTCAGAGGCGAGAGAAACGGCCATGGCCCCTGCCATGATAAAGTCATGGTCTTTGCCTGAGGTGTCCGAAGTGACCGTCTTGATGAGAATACATGAAAGACTATTACGCCATACTCGGGATCGCCAGCGATGCCTCAAACGATGTGGTCAAGATTGCCTACCGCAGAAAGGCCTTGCTGCTTCACCCAGACCGCAATAAGGCTCCGGAGGCGACCGACCACTTTCGCGACGTTCAGGAAGCCTATGAAACCCTTTCTGACACCAGTCGTCGACATGTCTATGATGAGAATCGACGCCGCAATCTTCTTGATAAGCCTCTGGAAACTGCGCGGGAAATCTGGAAAAATTATCTTGGAGGAGTACTTTAGTGAGGCTGTCGCCGTTTTTTGAAGATCTGAAGTCTGCCTATGACGCCGAGCTAGACGACCTGATGACCGATTCGGCAGGGCACGATGTCTTGGCCAAGCGGCTCAAGGCGAAGCGCGGGCAGCTTGCGCAACTCTTGCCGATGATTGAGTGCAATCCGGAAATGGTTGCCGTTGCCTTTCACGGTGGCATGCGGTTTGCCAGTCCGGAAGTGATGCGGGATCTTGCCGCACAGGAGCCTGAAGACCTGCCCGACTGGTCAACACTGCTGGCTGCGGTGGAGCTGGAACCCTGGGCCGAAGCCCTCGCCGAGGTCGCCCTCAAGGACCCGAACGGTGACCGGTTCATGGTGGTGACCGCCTGCCTGGAATATCTGCAAGGGCGCTTTGCAGCGTCGTCAGATCCAGAGCATGGACGGTTGACAGACCAGCGTGGCGATATCGACGGCGACCAGAACGAGCAGGACTTCGATGACGACATCGACCTCGCAGAGTCCGGTGCCGACTGGCTTGCCGAACAGGGTTTTGATCGGAAAGATCAATTTTCGGGGGATCACTGATGAGCCATCCGGTACTGGTGAAAGCAGGGGGACTGATCCACCTGGGCGATATCGTCGGTGCCGAGGCAGCCCTGGCTTCGCTGGCGGAAAGTGATGGTGACGCTGCCCTGGTGGTGGCTCTCAATGACTTTCCAGCCAAAGATCTGCTGGCCGTTCTGCGCGACTTCGATTCGTCTCGGGAATCGGTGGTGAACCTGTTGGTCTCCCCAGAGCAGTTCGCCCGTGCAATCGTCCTTGAACGGCGTTACGGCGACCAAAGTCACGAGCGATTGCACGGCATGATCAATTCGGTGGTTTTTCGGGCCGGCAGTGATCCTGGCGAGTTCCTCGAGGCAATCGGTGAACTCGAAGGTGGCTGCGAGGCCCTGGCCGATTATCTCTGCGAGCGTGTCGAAAACATCGAGCATTTCTTCAAGACGGCGACCTTTGATTTCTTCGCCGATGCAGAAGAATCTGCCGACGACATGACCGACGAGGAACGCCTGGACGGACTCGCCGATCCCGGTGTCAATCGTCCTTTCTTGACGCACAGTGAAGTCAACGATCACGACTGGATGGAACTGACCTGGATACTTCGTTACCAATACCCGGAGATCTTTCGGGAGGTCTTGCTGATTCTACGCGCGCGTGCCAGGGCCGAAGAGCTCGCGTCGTCTGACTTGGCAAAGTCCAGGCCAGTAGACAGGTTACCTGCTGAGCCAGGAGAGGAGTCCGCGCTATAGTCGCAGATTTCGGAATTACCGGCGATCCACAGAAGGATGTTACCGCCCATGCCGCCTAGCTGCCAGCAAATCGAAGTATTCGATGCGCGGCCGTTTTTCGAAAAGGCGCTCGTTTACGGAGTGCACAACGGGATCATCGATCAGCATAGAGTTGCCAGTATCCTGAACGATGCCCCGAAGGGAATGCTGCAGATTGCCGAGTATTTCGGGACGCAGTATTTGCGGTCGAATATCGAGGAGGCGCGTACGCGGATCGTCAATCTGGTCAGTCTTTTTCTCGCTGACCGTAGCGGTGGTGACCTCGACAAAGCGGCGCGATCGCTACGGGACCACACTTTTCTGTCACATTCGCGTGGCGGCTCCGAAATGATCAAGGCGCTCTGGGCAATGCCCGATTGTGACATCATTGGCGGTATGGGTGCGAAGTCACAAAGGGAATTTCTGGCTGAATGGTCGCTCAGGGATCCCGCCGAATATCGAGTCGCCCTCGAACAAAGGCAGGCCTGTCACTTGGCGATTGCAACAGCACTCTGGTTTGCCGAAAACCTTGGAGTGGCCCCTTCCAGCCTTTCGATGGTGCCCGTTGGATCGTTTCTGCGTACGGTCATGCTCGTCTATCTTGGCGGAGGCACCCCGCCTGCAATCCCCAATGCTGCCGGCTTCGTCAATATTCTGAAGGCAATCAGGAAGAAGGGGGTGGCGCCGAAAGGCAGAAAGCGAATCAAGGAGATATTCCAGATCCTGCCCGAATCGTATCAGGAGACTGCCAGACGCCACCTGCAGGAAGTCGAAATCGAGGATCTGCCGAGGATTCTCGATACCTCTTTGGCGATCGACAAGCTGTTTGAAGAGACTGTTCAGAAAGGGTATTTTTTGCGAGATGTCGATCTCGAGGAGGCAAGTCTATTTGATGCCGCAGTTTCGAAGGAATGGCAAAAGATGACTGCAGGCAAGACTGACGATGACTCGCTGCTGACGATTTTTGTCTGCATCGCAGCCGATACGCTTCCCAAACCTGCTCTGACACGAGTCGCAGCGAGAGCCTTGATCCGCAAGGTTCGTGCGGACGGCTTCAAGCAAGAACCGGTGCTCGGCTTCATTCGTCAGCGTGCGCCCCATGAGATGCAGGAAGGCCTGGAAAAACTATGGAATGAATTTTTTCCGGAGGCTCAGAGCTATCTGCTTGATAGCTCTGATACGACCCTTGGCGAGGCTGTGGCTTTCCTTAAAGAACACTGCTGTGTGGTGTAGCGCCGGGAGAGGACCTGACGGTGGCGCTGCGTGGTGGCCAACACGCCGATTCAGGGACCGTCTTTGCTTGCTGCCCGCATCAGCGAGGGTGTAGGAGTGTTCGATCACTCGCCCAGTACCAGGCCTTCACGGCGTGGATCGGCACCGCCGGCGAATCCAGTCGAGGTCTTTTCGATGGCCTGCAAACCGCTGTTCATGCCGACTTCGTTCACCACGTGGCTGCGGGCCCTAAGCGCTTCGACAAAGGACGGGGGAAAGCGCTTTTCCTCAAGCAGCGTCGGCCCGTTCAGCGAACCAAAGTTGGGCAGGTCGATGGCCTGTTGCGGTTTCAATCCCCAGTTCAGCATCGCGTAAAGCAGCTTGGCCGTGTAGTGGATGATCAACGCGCCGCCCGGTGAGCCGCCGCTGATCACCAGCTCGCCGCTGTCTTGGTCAAAGACCAGCGTTGGACTCATCGACGAGCGCGGGCGCTTGCCTGGTTCGACACGGTTAGCGATGGGCAAACCGCTGCTGTCAGTCGGGGTAAATGCGAAATCGCTGAGCTGGTTGTTGAGGAGAAATCCCCGCACCATCTGGCGTGCGCCGAAGGCATCCTCGATGGTGGTGGTCATTGCCAACGCGTTGCCGTGCTGGTCGACGACGCTGAGGTGCGAGGTCCCGTATTCAGGCTGTTCGGGCATCGCTGCCTGGGTCATTGGTTCCGGCGATGGCAAGCCCGGTCTGGCGACCTGCATGCTGTGCGGGCCGATCAGCCGTGCCCTTTCAGCCAGGTATTCCGGCTTGATCAGCGCGTACCAGTTGCCCGCCGGTGCGGCGACGAAATCGGGATCGGCGACATACTGGGCGCGATCGGCAAAAGCCAGGCGTGCTGCTTCGCTGTAATAGTGGATCCAGAGTGGGGTGGCAAACGGCAGGAATGCGGCCTCGGTGTGATTGATGATGCCGAGAATTTGTGCGATGGCGATCGCTCCCGAACCTGGAGGCGGAAAACCGCAGATCAGGTAAGTTCGCGGTGGCTCAACCCGTTTGGGCGCATAGCTGCTGCACAGCGGCTGGCGGCGCTGCGGCTGGTAGGCGGCCAGATCAGCCAAGGTAAGCTGGCCGGGGTTTGCCGGATATTGCTGCACCTTGTCGACGATCGCCTGTGCGATCTCACCTTCGTGCAGTGCCCGTGACCCCTCGCTGGCGATCCTGCGCAGGACGCCGGCCAGTTCGGGATTGCGCAAACGGCTGCCGACGGTGACGGGCTGACCATCCGGATCGTAAAAATAGGCAGCAGCCTGCGGATCCTTCCGGAGATGGGGGTCAGCCTTGAGCAATGCGTGCAGGCGCTGGCTGACCGGAAATCCATTCTCGGCGAGCCGGATCGCCGGTTCGAAAAGGGTCGACCAGGGTAGCCGGCCATATTCGGCATGCGCCATTTCGAGCATCCGCAAGGTACCTGGAACGCCGACTGCGCGGCCACCGACGATGGCTTCTTGAAAAGTCATCGCTTTGCCGTCGGCCTTGACGAACAGGTTCTCACTGGCTGCTGCTGGTGCCGTCTCACGACCGTCGAAGGCAACCGTCTGGCGACCGTCGTGGTGGAGGAGAAAAGCGCCACCACCGATGCCGCTGGATTGTGGTTCGACGAGGGTCAGCACCATCTGTGCAGTAACCGCCGCGTCGATCGCCGTGCCGCCGTCTTTGAGCATGGCGAGTCCAGCAGCGCTGGCGAGTGGATTGGCCGTGGCAATGGCAAACTTCTGGCCGTGCCATCCGGGCTGTGCGCTGAGGCCCGTGGCTCCTTCCGGTTGACGGCTTTCGGCAGTTACGGTCGCAGTCAGTGATGGAGAATGGCTGCAGCCCACGACCAGCGTCAGCAGAATGAGGCAAAGGATGTGCATGGCCATACTCCAATCGGGAAACCCTTACTTTGTCTCATTCAGACGGGTGTAACCCGTCTCCCGCGCGGAGTGCCCCCAAGAAGGCTTGCTTAAATACGGGAAGAAGGAGAAAAGTGAGTTTCTACAATATCCACCGGGAGGAAGGCCGACGTGAGAAGCGAACGCCTTCGGCCCATCGATACGAGGAACTCACCATATGAACATGATGCAATCCAGTTGGGAAGAAAACAAGAGGCAAATGCAGGAGTGTAGGGAGCAAGCAATCTGTCCGGGTTTGTAGCAAATGGAGCTGTCCGGTTTATGAGCTTCCCTCGAAATTTCGTCTTCCCAGGGTGACGTAAAATTTAGTCACTTTGGGAGCGAAGAAATCAAGATACCGAAGCCGGCATTCGCGCCGGAGTTCAGGGATCGGGCGGTAAAGGGGGGTGAAGGCAGGCGAGACCGCCGGTGTGGTTGCCAAGGAATTGGGGCTGGTCGAACAGACCTTGCGCAACTGGGTAAAGGCAACGGCGAGGGGCGACCCAAACGAAGCGGGCAGCCGGACGGTGACGCCAGAAGAGATGGA
>NZ_JDSS02000043.1:78536-82750 GCF_000584955.1 Candidatus Accumulibacter vicinus | reverse complement strand
CGCTCGGCTCAAGCGGGAGCTTGAAATAGTAAAAAAGCGGCAGCGTACTTCGCGAGGGATGCCCTGTGAAGTACGCCTGGATGGACGCGCATCGGCGGGAGTTCGCGTGGTCGGAATGTGCGATGTATGAGAGGTAAGTATCAGCGGGGACCGAGCCTGGAAGCGCGGCGGGGTTGCGCAGTGCAAGCGGCTGACGGACAAGCCCAGCCATTCATACCGAACTCAAAAGCGCCTATGGCAGCCCACGCAGGGTGCGCGAGCTGCGGAGGCGGGGCTTCTCTGCCGGTAAGGAGCGGGGAGAGAGGCTGCTGCGTGAGAACGGAATTCACGCTTGGGGCTGGCTTTGTCCCGGGAGTCCGGCAAGGGCTTTGATGCCACGAATTTGCGCCACATGCGCGGGGTTTTCTGGCTTTTCCAAAATGCGACGCACTGCGTCGCGAATTGAGCTGGACGCACTACCCGCCTGTTGCTGCGGGTGGATGCGCCCGAGGCGCGCACCTGGTACATGCCGGAGGCAGCAGCACAGAACTGGAGTACGCGGGCGCTGGAGAGACAGATTGGCATGCTGTATTACGAACGCTTGGGTGGCTGTGGAGGCTGAGGCACAGGATAATCTGGCCGCTCTGCCGCAGTCTCCCCGCGCCTTTGTGCGCGATCCGGTGATGCTGGAGTTCCCGGGGCTGCCGGATGCTGGCAAGTTGCTGGAAAACAGGCTTTGATGGACAAGCTGCAAGCCTTTCTGCTGGAATTGGACAAAGGCTTTGCCTTTGTGGCGCGCCAGCAGCGCATCAGCACCGAGAGCAAGGATTTCTTCATTGATCTGGTGTTCTACAACTACCTGCTTCCGCGCCGAACTCCTCGGTCTTGTATAGGATTCATGCAATTGCCCTGCCACGGCGAGGCACAGACATGCTTTGGACAGCTTCCTACGATCGACTGCCATTGACCTGGCACGTCAGAAGCACAATCACTCCCCACCATTCTGCTTCTGAATGACTGCTCTGAGGTTTTCTTCCCCGATCTCCGGGCAGACCTTTTCGATGAACGCCAGCGCATAGCTGCGCAAATAGGTGCCGCGGCGTACCGCCAGACGGGTGGTGCTTTCCGGGAACAGGTGCGGCACCGGGATTAGCGCCAGGTTGCGGTCCTTGAAGCCGTCGTAGGCCATCGATGCGACGATGCCTACGCCGAGGTCGAGTTCGACATAGGTCTTGATTACATCAGCATCAATCGCCGAAAGCACGATGTCCGGCACGACGCCAGCGTCGGCAAAAGCCTTGTCGATATGCGTCCGGCCGGTAAAGCCCTCATGATAGGTGATGATCGGATACTCGCCGATCAATTCCAGCGTCAGGTCCTTGACCTTCAGGAGGGGGTGGCCGTAGGGAACAATCACCGCGTGGTACCAGCGATAGAACGGGAAGGTGGCCAATTCCGGAACCTGGTCGAGTCGTTCGGTGGCGATGCCGATATCGGCTTCGCCCGAAACGAGCTTTTCAGCGATGTCCACCGGACTGCCCTGGTGCAGTGCGAGATGCACGCGCGGATAGTCGGTCTTGAACCACTTGATGATCTGCGGCAGCGCGTAACGCGCCTGGGTGTGGGTAGTCGCGACGACAAAGTGACCGGTTTCCCGGCTCGCGAACTGGTCGGCGATACGGCGCAGGTTATGGGTGTCGAGCAGAATGCGGTTCACCACTTCGGCCAGCTCCTTGCCTGGCTCGGTCAGTCCCAGCAGACGTTTGCCGCGACGCACGAAAATCTCGATGCCGAGTTCGTCCTCGAGATCCTTGATGTGCTTGCTGACTCCCGGTTGCGACGTGTACAGGGCATTGGCCACTTCGGTCAGGTTGAAGTCCTGGCGAATGGTCTCGCGAATGATGCGCAGTTGTTGAAAATTCATCCCGTCCTCAAGCCGCCCGGGCTTCCTCCGAGAAGACGCGGATGTGGCGCGGGCGCAGCGATACCGGGTCACCCTCTGCGAGACCGAGCAGGTGGAAGGTCTCGCGGGCGAGGCTGACCTCAATCAGTTCGCCGTCCGCGCGGCTCAGTTCGATCTGTGCGCTCGCTCCGACCGAGACGACGCGAACGATCCTGGCCGGCAGACCGCCACCCACTCCCCAGCCCGGCAGCAGATCAAACTCGTGCGGGCGCACAAAAGCCACCGCCTTGCCGTTGCCGCTATCGTTGGCCGTCTGATGATTGACGGTGCCGAGCGCGAGTGCGTGTTCGCCGAGATGCAGCTCCCCATCCTCGACGCGCCCATGGAAGAGATTGACCGAACCGAGGAAGTTGGCCACGAAGGCTGTCGCCGGACGATCATACACCGACTCCGGTGTGCCGATCTGCTCGACCCTGCCCTTGTTGATCAAGACTACCCGGTCGGAAACCTCGAGCGCTTCTTCCTGGTCGTGGGTGACGAAAACGCTGGTGACGTGGATTTCGTCGTGCAATTGTCGCAGCCAGCGCCGCAACTCCTTCCTCACCTTGGCATCCAGGGCTCCGAAGGGTTCGTCGAGCAATAGCACCTTCGGTTCCACCGCCAGTGCGCGTGCCAGCGCAATCCGTTGGCGCTGACCACCTGAAAGCTGGGTCGGGTAGCGATCGGCCAGCCAGTCGAGTTGCACCAGTTCAAGCAGACGCCTCACCCGGCGCCTGATCTCCGTTGCGGCGGGACGGTCGAGCCGCGGCTTGACGCGCAGGCCAAATGCGACATTGTCGAAAACGCTCATGTGGCGAAACAGCGCGTAGTGCTGGAAAACGAAACCAACCTGGCGATCACGGGCGTGGCGGGCCGAAGCATCGTCACCGGCGAGCAGGATTTGGCCCTGATCGGCGTATTCGAGGCCGGCGATGATGCGCAGCAATGTCGTCTTGCCGCAGCCCGACGGTCCCAGCAGAGCGACCAGTTCGCCGGA
Source organism: Candidatus Accumulibacter vicinus (assembly GCF_000584955.1). Taxonomy (NCBI): domain Bacteria; kingdom Pseudomonadati; phylum Pseudomonadota; class Betaproteobacteria; genus Candidatus Accumulibacter; species Candidatus Accumulibacter vicinus. The sequence goes on along the minus strand of NZ_JDSS02000043.1, from coordinate 79,832 downwards.
GGGAATGTCGACCGAGACGTCGTCGAGCGCCTTGAAGGTGCCGAACTGCTTGCTGATGTTGCGGATGGCGATGCTCATGGCTCATTCTCCGGAAAGTTCACGTTTCTCTTGCTGCTGCCGACGCGTTTGCCGCTCGACCAGCGTTTTCAGGCCAAGCGTGACGATCGCCAGCAGGGCCAGCAGCGAGGCCACTGCAAAGGCTGCGGCGTAGTTGTATTCGTTGTAGAGAATCTCGACGTGCAAGGGCAGGGTATTGGTCATCCCGCGGATATGCCCGGAGACCACCGACACCGCGCCGAACTCGCCCATTGCCCGCGCGTTACACAGAATCACCCCGTACAGCAGGCCCCATTTGATGCTGGGCAGCGTGGTGTACCAGAACATCTGCCAACCGGAAGCTCCGAGGACGACCGCCGCTTCCTCTTCTTCCGAGCCCTGCGCTTCCATCAGCGGAATCAGTTCGCGAGCGACGAAAGGAAAAGTGACGAAGATCGTCGCCAGCACGATCCCGGGCAGGGCGAAGATGATCTTGATGTCGTGTGCCTGCAGCCAGGGGCCGAACCAGCCCTGCGCGCCGAACATCAACACGTAGATCAGGCCCGAGATCACCGGCGACACGGAAAAAGGCAGGTCGATCAGGGTGATCAGCAGGCGCTTGCCGGAGAACTCGAACTTGGCGATCGCCCACGATGCGGCGACCCCGAACACCAGGTTCAGCGGAACCGCGACCAGCGCGACCAGCACCGTCAGCGTAATCGCCGAGCGGGCATCCGGGTGGAGCAGCGCCGCGCTGTAAGCCCCCCAGCCCTTGCGCAAGGCTTCGGTGAAAACCGTCGCCAGCGGCAGCAGCAGGAAAACCGCGAAGAAGGTCAATGCGACGCCGATCAGCACCCCCTTCACCCACGCCGGCTCGCTTGTGCTGGGCGTCTCCTGAAGTGCCAGGCGGCCGGGATTCAAGGTAATCGTTCCGCTCATCTCAGGCCTCCGCAGTGTAGCGCTGCTGCATCCAGCCTTGCAGCGCATTGATGATCAACAGCAGGAGGAAGGAGATGACCAGCATTACCGAAGCGACCGCGGTGGCGCCAGCGTAGTCGTACTGCTCGAGCTTGGTGATGATCAACAGTGGCGTGATCTCGGAGACCATCGGCACATTGCCGGCGATGAAGATCACCGATCCGTACTCGCCGACGGCGCGGGCGAAGGCCATCGCGAAACCGGTCAGCAGTGCCGGTGTGATGTGCGGCAGGATGACCTTGACGAAGGTCTGCCAGCGCGAGGCGCCGAGGCCGGCGGCGG
>NZ_JDSS02000043.1:69967-78208 GCF_000584955.1 Candidatus Accumulibacter vicinus | reverse complement strand
CGACTTCCTTTTCGAGGTCGGCAAGCACCGGTTGCACCGTGCGCACGACAAACGGCAGGCCGATGAAGACCAGCGCCAGCAGCACCCCGTAAGGGGTGTACGCGACCTCGATTCCGAACGTCTTGAGCAGTTCGCCGACCGGGCCGTTCTCCGCGTAGATGGTTGCCAGGGCGATGCCGGCCACCGCCGTCGGCAGGGCAAAAGGCAGGTCCACCAGAGCATCGACCAGGCCCTTGCCGGGAAAGCGGTAGCGTACCAGCACCCAGGCAAAGATCAGGCCGAAAATGACATTGATGCCGGCCGCCAGCAGCGAGGCGCCAAAGCTGAGCTGATATGAAGCGACCACGCGCGGACTGCTGACCGCAGACCAGAAGGCATCCCAGCCGAGGGTCAGCGTCTTGGCGCCGACTGCCGTGAGCGGAATCAGCACGATCAGGGTCAGATAGACCAGCGTGTAGCCCATCGCCAGGCCAAAGCCCGGCAATGGACTGAAGCGCTTCAGGCGGGTCATGCCGGCCTCGACGAGGATATGAACGTGTTCATTTTCTCTTTCTGCTGCAGGAGATTCGGCCGACGATTCAGTCGGCGTTGCCAGCAGGGTTTCAAACGAGGTTTCAACGTTTTCCGCCGGGGACGTAGATCTGGTCGAAGATGCCGCCGTCCGAGAAATGCCGCTTCTGGGCGTTTCGCCAGCCGCCGAAGGTGTCGTCGATGGTGACCAGGTTGACCTTGCCGAACTGCTTGGCGTATCTGGCGGCGATCTTGGCGTCGCGCGGCCGGTAATAGTGCTTGGCGGCGATTTCCTGGCCTTCCGGCGAGTACAGGTATTCAAGGTAGGCCTGCGCGACCTGGCGCGTCCCCCGCTTGTCGACCACTTTGTCGACCACGGCAACCGGTGGCTCGGCAAGAATCGACAACGACGGCGTGACGATCTCGAACTTGTCCGGCCCAAGTTCCTTGATCGCCAGGTAGGCTTCGTTCTCCCAGGCAAGCAGCACGTCACCGATGCCGCGTTCGACGAAAGTGGTCGTCGAACCGCGTGCTCCCGAATCGAGCACCTTGACGTTGCGGTAGATCTGGCCAACGAACTCTCGGGCCCGGGCTTCGTTGCCGCCGGCTTGCTTCAGCGCATAGGCCCAGGCAGCGAGGTAATTCCAGCGCGCACCGCCGGAGGTCTTGGGATTGGGGGTGATGATCGAGACGCCGGGCCTGACCAGATCGTTCCAGTCCTTGATGGCCTTGGGGTTGCCCTTGCGGACCAGGAAGACGATCGTCGAAGTGTAGGGTGCGGCATTGTTGGGCAGCCGTTTCTGCCAGTCGGCCGGCACGATGCCCTTGTCGGCGATGGCGTCGATGTCGTAGGCCAGCGCCAGGGTGACCACATCGGCATCGATGCCGTCGATTACCGAGCGCGCCTGCTTGCCCGAGCCGCCGTGCGAGGCCTTCACCTTGAGCGTATCCCCAGTCTTTCCCCGCCAGTGTCTGGCAAAAGCGGCGTTGAAGTCCTGGTACAACTCGCGGGTCGGGTCGTAGGAGACGTTGAGGATGGCCAGGTCGGCAGCGACGGTGCTGCCGACCAGCAGGGTGCCGGCCAGCAGGCCGGCCAGCAGGCGTTTCAGTTGCATGGGAACTCCGTTCGATCAGGGGACGGGGCGGAGTCTAGAAAAGTACGGCCGCTCGGCCAACGAATCTTTGCTTATTAGCTTATACACGGCCTCGCCGTGAGTCTTGCGAACGCGCTCCGTTCCAGGCTTCCAGGGCGCGCTGCGCACAATCGAAGCCCGCCTGGTGTACGCCTGGTGTACAATTCGCGGCCGCACAGCAACACCAACCGCAGCAAGGAGATACTTCATGTCTGGTCAAGGATTTCATGTACACGGTCCGCACGATCACGAGGTCGAGCACGTCGCTCAGCATGGTGGTGATCACTTCACCTCGCGCGTCGCCGTTCTCACCGCCGTGCTGTCCACCATCGGGGCCATTTTCGGCTACCTCGGCGGGCACTCGCAGAATGCCGCCCTGCTCTACAAGAACGAGGCTGCGATCCAGAAAACCTCGGCGTCGAATCAGTGGAACTACTATCAGGCCAAGAGCAACAAGCAGAACCTTGCCGAGCTGTCGATTACCCTGACGAGCGGTGAAGCGCGCGAGAAATACATCCAGGAAGTCGAGCGCTACAAGAAAGAGAAGCAGGAGATCAAGGTCGAGGCCGACAAGCTTGAAGCCGTCGCCAGGGCGGCCGACCAGAAAAGCGAACTCGAAATGCACGTGCATGAGCGCTGGGCTCTGGCCACTACGCTGCTCCAGGTCGCCATCGCGATGGCCGCGATCACCCTGCTGACGCGCAAGCGCTGGATGCTGTTCGGCGTTTATGGTGCCACTGCTCTGGGTTTGCTTGCCGGGGCCGCGGGTTATCTGCACCTCTGATCGACGAACGCTACCGATTTGCGACGAGAGCCCGTAGTGCCCACCCTGCCTCAGACGTCATCAGCCCCTCCCTCCTTGCGTGCCGGCAGGGTGCTGCTGGCGGCCGTCGGACTGCTGGCTGGCTGTGCCGGCCAGCCGGTCAGCAATGGCACGTCGATCAGTCGCTGGACGCAACTCGGTGCGCAGGACACGATCAGCCTGCGAGCCGTCGTCGCGGCTGCCGATGCCTGCCCGACGGCGATCGTCGATGGCAGCGCCCGGCCCTTGCTGCCGCGCAGTCGGGCAACGCCACCGCATACCCCGGCGCGTGACAACCCCGCGTTCGAGCCCGGCTTTGCGGTGGTCTCGTGCGAACTCGATTTGCCCCGGTCAGCGCGCCAGGCAAGCATCGACGGACACGCCATGCCGATGCCCCGGACCACTCCCCGGCGCATCGTCGTGCTGGGTGACACCGGCTGCCGGGTCAAGGTCCCCGCCGATGCACGGGGGGACCCGATCCAGGACTGCAGCAGCCCCACGGACTGGCCCTGGCAGCGAATTGCACTCGCCGCGGCACGCACGCAACCCGATCTGGTGATTCACCTCGGCGATTATCATTACCGCGAATACTGCGACCAGCCCGCGCTCTGCGCGCCGCTTCGGGAGCGCGGCGTCGTCGTCGGCTACGACTGGGCTGGCTGGCATGCCGACTTCTTCGCCCCGGCCACCCCGCTGCTTGCGGCCGCAGCGTGGGTCACGGTGCGCGGCAACCATGAGGACTGTGACCGCGGCGGCGAAGGCTGGATGCGCTTCCTCTCGCCGCTTCCTTATCAGGCCTGCCCCGACCAGCGCTTCAAGACCGGCAGCCACTCGGTACTGGCCAACAATCTGACCGCCGACGCCTACCGCATCGATCTTGGCGACAAGCTGACGCTGGTCGTTGCCGACAACGCTGGCCACGAGGACTATCGCCCGGCCACGCCACAGGAGGTCGAGATTTTTGCACGTAAGCTGAGCGCGCTGACGACACTGCCGGCACGTTTGCAGGCGTCCCCGGTCTGGCTGCTGCTGCACCGGCCGATCTGGTACGACGGGCTTGACGCAGCAGCACCGCCCAACGCGCTGCAGACCGCCCTTGCCGGCAAGCTGCCGGCGAACGTGCAGTTCGTCTTCGCAGGCCATCAGCATGCTTTCCAGACGATCAATTTTGCACCCGCAGCCGACCCGGACCACTACCCGGCGGGCCGGCCGGCGCAGGTGGTGATCGGTGCCAGCGGCACCCAGCTCGAAGCGCTCGATCCCGAGTCGCCCGTCTACGAAGGGAAGGTTGGCCCCGGCGGCATGGAAAGGGCACAGCCCGACGGCAGACTCTATGATGGCGTCGCCGCCAGCAGCGGCATCTTTCTCAACCGCTACAGTTTCCTGCTGCTCGAACTTGACGATAGCGGCTGGGTGGGGACGCTGCTCGACGCCGACGGAAAAACGATCAGCCGCTGCCGTCTCAACGGCGAGCGCAAGGAAATTGCCTGCAGCTTTCCCGGTGCTTGAGTCGTTGCTTCACGGGACAAGGGAGGAACCTCCGGTCGTGTCAGTCCGGCGCCGTGTCGCACCGGAATGGCAGGTGGGTGGCCGCTTCATCACGGTACTCGGCAAGCGCTTCATTTTGCCGTGCCAGGTGACGACTGAGCAGCTGCCGCATCTGCGGATCGCTGATCCAGTGCGCCGAATGCACGATGGTCGGCGTAAAGCCCCGTGCGAGCTTGTGTTCGCCACCGGCTCCGGGTTCGAAGCGCCGCAGTCCCTCGCGCAGGCAATAAGCGATTCCCTGGTAGAAACAGAGTTCGAAATGCAGGCTGTGGTAGTGGCCGGAGCCCCCCCAGTAACGGCCGTAGAGCGCTTCGTCACTGCGAAAACACAGCGCGATGGCGACCGGCATGCCGGCATCGCGGGCAATGAAGGCAACCATCCGCTTCCCAAGAACCGCAGCCAGATCAGCGAAGCAGGCCGCCGAAAAAGCGGCGTGATTGTTGAATTTCTCGAAGGTGCTGGCGTAGAGCGCGTGCAGCAGTGGCCATTCGGCGGCCTTGATCTGATCGCCATGGCGGGTCTCGATCGACAGGCCACTTTCTGCCACGCGTCGCCGTTCTGCCCTGACCTTGCGGCGCTTGGCGGCACTGAACGTCGACAGATAACCGTCGAAATCGCCGCAACCGGAGTCGACCCAGTGAAACTGGACATCGTTGCTGATCAATAGACCTTCGTCCTGCAGCAGGTTTGTTTCGTCGTCGCCGAGCAGTGCGACGTGCCACGAAGAAGCCCCGGCGCGCTTGCTCAGCCTCTGCGCGCCATCGACCAGCGCCTGTCGGATGGCCGTGGTGTCCGGCCCATCGGCGACCAGCAAGCGCGGGCCGGCAACCGGCGTGTGCGGCACGCAGCTCATCAGCTTCGGGTAGTACTCGCGGCCGAGTTGCCGGTAAGCCGCCGCCCACGACCAGTCGTAGATGAAGTCGCCATGCGAATGGGTCTTGGCGTACAGCGGCAGCAGACCGACGATCGTGTCGTCGGCGTCGCTCGCCACGAGATGGCAAGGTGTCCATCCCCAGGCACGGGCCGCCGCCCCGTGCCGCTCGATGATCGCCAGAAAATCGGCGTTCAGGAAGGGATGTCCGGGCGGGCAAAGGCGGGCCCATGCTGCGCGTGGAATCGCGTCGGCAGAAGCTGCACGGCTGATCGAGATGGGAGACAAGCAACGAGTTCCGTGATCGTTAAGGCATCGTCATGATTGTACTCCGGACCCTGTGACGGCAAGCGAAATCGGCCCGCCGTACAGGAATTCTGCGCCGATCTTGCCGCACTTCACCCGGAGCGCATCATCCGTTACGCGGAAATTCGGCGCGACGAGGTCCATCGGGTCGAAGTCGGCGAGGCTGATCTGTTCCAGTGCGTCCTGCGTGCGGTCGGTCATGTTGTTCTCCCGGTGCTCAAAGCGCGTCGCGGATCGTCGCCAGCGCATCGCGGATCGCTGCCGGCACCTGGTCGGCAACGGCGATGACGAAATCGAGGTGCTCGCGCACCGACGTCGCTTCGCGCGGGCTCGCCCCGCGCTGCAACGCGAGGCGATAGGTGGCGACGATGGCCTCGGCCTGTTGCTGCGGCATTCCGCCCGACCCGTCATCGGCGAGCAGTTGCACCAACAGGCAGTCGGCCACACCGACGGCGCTCCAGAAATTTGGTTTCTCGGCATTGTGCTTGCGGGTGAGTTCGATCATCCGCTGGCATTCGTTTTCGAGCGACCGGTGCCGGTTCATGTCCGGGGCGCGCCCGAGCATCTTGCCGATCAGCTCGGCAAGCGCCCAGTTGCTGAACGGGTAGGGGTCGTCGCGCAGGCTGAGTTCGAAGGCCTGGGAGTAGCAATTGGCCATGTTCACCACGGCATCCAGGCGCAGCGGCGCATCGGCAATCCACGTCAGGCGCTTGTAGGCGCTGCCGAGCAGGCTGAGGCGCTCGACCGTCGGCGCCCGTTCGGCGATCAGCGCGAGTTCGCCGATGGCCCTTTCGATGCGGCCGACGAGTTCGTGCCGCAGGGCTTCGTCGGATGCCACGGCGGCGTTGCGCAACTCCTGCCAGCGCTGTCCGGCCAGTCGCACGTTGAAGTTCGCGCATTGCTCGACGACCCGCAGCGGGCAGTCGCCGACGTTCGCGCGCAAGGCCTTGTCGAGCCATTCGACCGCCTGCGCATAGTCGCCGGTCTCGCCCCAGGCGAGACCGATCGCCGCCGCCACGTCGGCGCGCATCAGCCAGGCCTCGCGCACTGCCTGCGGCATACGTTCGAGCGCATCGCCGACCTTGCTGCGATGCGCCGCCAACTGCTCCTCGTCATCGCCCCGATTGCGTTTCTCCATGCGGATCGACTGGCCCAGGTTGTCGAGCGTGACGACCAGTTCGCTCGGATCGCGGTATTCAGCCGGGCGGCGGCCGTTGCTGGCGCGATGGTCGGCATGCAGCCTGAAGGCCGGGTCGCCATAACACTGATACGCCCCCCAGGTGTTGACGTCGGGGAAACGGACCCAGATCGCCTCGCGGGCGAGGCGAACCGATTCGCCGAAGGGCAGGCCCTGCAGCAGGTGCGTATAGAAGCTCTCGCAGAAGGCTTCGGCGGCCGCGTCATCGACCGCCCAGCCAGCGGCGACCACCGCCCTGACGCCCATCTCGATGAACTGCACCGCCAGGTTCGCAGCCAGTTGCGGACTGTGCCCGCCGGAGGCCGCGCTGGCCGTCTTGCCGAGGTGGCAGCAGTTGATGAAGACCAGTTCCGGCACCCAGCGCATCTGCTCGACGTCGCCCGGCGTCAGGAAGACGTCGTCGCCGATGACCATCCCCGAGAAGGACTGCGAAGGTCCATCACCGGCCTCGACCCGATGCTCGTGCACACCGTGGCCGGCGAGGTGCAGGATCCGCCAGGCCTCCTTGTGCAGGCCGGACATGATCGCGTCGGACTTCTCGTCGATGCACTCGATGCTGCGGTAGCCATTGCGACCGAGCACCTCGACCACCTTCTGCGCCTCGCGCCGAGCCCCCGGCAGCTCGCAGAACGCCGCCTTGCCGACATCGGGATTGCCGACGACGAAGGCGGTGTGGGCGCTGGCGTGGCCCGGGTGCGGGCGAAAGCGCGCCGTCTTGAATTGCCGGACGAGACCGGCCTCGACCGCCGGTGGTCGCTGGCTGTGACTCCAGCGGTCCTCGAGCAGCTCCCAGGGAAAGCAGGCCGACTCGCGGTCGACCAGCAGCACCAGGTCATCCTGGCGCGGTGCCAGTTCCTTGAGCCGGTTCGGTAAAAGCATCTCGAACAGCGTTTTGGCCACCTCGGCATTGGCGGCCGGCGACTGGCTGGCCTGACGAACGAATCCTTCGGCGAGCGCCAGCTGGCCGGTCGCCAGCGTTTCCTCGGCGCGGGCACGGTGGGTGGTGGCGACGAAACGCAGCATGCCGCTGGCCTTGTCCCGGCCGATGTCGAGGCGTTGCCACCAGCCACCGATTTCCTCGAAGACGACGCGACGGTGGCCGCCATCGCCCTCGATGAGGGTCCGTTCCGGCCATTCGACGTCGATCGCCAGTTGCCCGTCGTTCAGCAGATCCTCGAGCGCCCGTGCGGCGCCGATGGCGACGTCGTGCATCAGCTCAACGATCTCGAGGCGGTCGATGACGACACGGTCCTCCATCCGCGCCTGCATCAGTTTGGTATTGGCCGCCGTCGCCGCGTGCAGCAGCGCCGCCAGCGACTCGCGCGCGGAGATGCCGCCACCGGCTCCGGTACCGACCAGCAGACAACTGAGTGCCGCCGAACGTGGCCGGTTCGCTGGACCGTAGCGGTCGTCGTCTGGCCAGCGCGCAACACGGATGGCAAAGTCGAGCATGGCGTCGCGCAGCGCCCTGATCAGCAGCCCTGGCGACAACTCGCCGATCTGGCCGAGACCGACGACGATGGCACCGCCGGGCTGGGCGTCCTTGTCGGTATTGAAGAACAACGCGTGGCTGCCGAGCGGCCCTGGGTAGAGTCCAAGGTCAAGGCGTTGCGTCAGCGCCTTGTCGAGACGCTCGTCGAGCGCCTGCTCGGCGTTGACGATGGTGTCGCCCTGGTAATGCCCGACGACCACCGGGTGCCGGACATAGGCCAGGTCGCCATGGACGATGCGGACGCGCAGCACCGGCACGCCGGCTGCCGGCGCTTCTGCGAGTGGCCGCGCCAGCCCGAAGCCGAAGCCGCGCACGTCGGATGGGATGCCGTCGAACTGCGGCCGCACCGGCAGCACGAAGGGCGGCGGCGCCACTTCGTCG
>NZ_JDSS02000043.1:68886-69942 GCF_000584955.1 Candidatus Accumulibacter vicinus | reverse complement strand
CGCCACTTCGTCGCGCCGCCGCCCAGGCGGGGTCGCCGGTAGCCGAGTGGTCTTGCCGGTCGTCAGCAGTTCGAGGTAGCCGGGAAAGGCACGGGTCTTCGCACACAGTTCGTCGTGCGCGGTATCCTCGACGTACCAGGTCGGCACCTCCCTGAGCAGACCGGACTGCCAGGTCACCGTGCCATCGCCTTCTGCGGTGGCAATGAATTCGAGCCGCCGGCGCTTCGCCAGCCAGGCATCCGGGTACCCGGCGATGCGGTAATCGATGACCGTCGCCTCCTGGCAACCGGCGATGTAGACCATATGGTTCGAGTCGGGCGGTGCCTGCCTGAGCAATTCCCAGGTCGAGCGCGCCTGTGCCAGCGAACCGGCATCGGCGACCGGCCAGCGGGCGTCGATCTGCTGCTTGATCGCCGTCCACCGCGCCTGCTGGGCGAAGGGCAACTGCGGGTCGTCGAAGGGCAGCAGTTCGAGCAGGCCGGGGAAATTGCGGACGATGTCGACGATCTCGTCGCAGCTGTGGGCGATGTCGAGCAGGCTCAGCCTGGCTTCGGTCGGGTTGGTGCCGGTCAGCCAGCGCACCGCCTCGTGCGAACCGAGGTTGGGCGTGCCGAGCATCATGAAACGGCTGTTCGGCAGCGCCACGATGCGCCGCCACAGCGCCGCGCCACGACCGCCATCGGCGATCATCGCGCGCACCACCAGTCCGCCCATCGAATGCGCGACGAGGTGCACCGGCTGCTGTTGCCGCTCGCATTCCGGCAGCCAGAGTTCGAGTTTGTCGACCAGGTTGCGGGCTGCGTCGCGCACCGACAAGCGCCAGTCGTAGGGAAGAATCTCGACGCGGTGGCTGCGCGCCAGAAACTCGAGCAGCGGCCCGTAGAAATCACCGAGCAGGTCGACCGCCTCGATCTCTGGCCGGCCCATGCGCAGGCGGCCGAGGCCCCCCTTGAACAGCGCCCAGTAATCGAGCCAGACCTTCTCACCCGACGCTTTCAGCGTGCTGCCCATGGTTCCCGGCAGCACGACCGCCAGCGGTCGCGGCGTCGTCGCCGC
>NZ_JDSS02000043.1:67308-68487 GCF_000584955.1 Candidatus Accumulibacter vicinus | reverse complement strand
CAACCAGCGGACGCTGCGCTCGTTGAGGAAATAACTGAAATGATTGACCTGCGCGCCGCGGTCGAGCAGGAAGCGCGCGCCCTTTTCCGGTCGGCGGATGCCGCCGTACATCGAGCCGGTGTTGACCACGAGGTCATGGTCGGCGCCGTAGAACCAGTCACTGGCAAGGAGCTTGATCTGACTCCACAGCGAATCGCCCTGGTCGAGATCGCCGGCAATCACCGTCAGGTCGGCGTTGGTGACCAATTGCGGATGCTGCAGCAGACGCGTCAGCGCCGAGCCGGGCAGCATCGCCTCGAGGCCCGGCAGGGTGCGCGGATCGGTCCTCTCCTTGAGGACCGCCAGCAGGAAATCGAGCAGGTCTTCACCGACACCGTCCGGCACGAAATACTTGAGCACCGACAGCCAGCGGTCGAGCCGGCCGGAAGCGAGCGTCGTGCCGCGCGCCGGACAGGCGACACGGACGAAGCGGCGCACGCGGATGGCTTTGGCGTCGAGAATTCCGAGCAGCTCGACCAGTGCAGCGCGGTCGGCTGCGTAGGCCTGGTCGCGCGCCGCCATCGCCGTTTCGTCGAGCGGGCTCAGCCCGAGTTGTGCGGCGACGGTGCGATCGGCCTTGAACAGGGTCTCGGCAAAACCTTGCGAGAGCGGATCGTCGCGCCGCTCGCGTTCGCCGAGGCACAACAGTTCGCCGACCAGACCGCCGCGCGAATGTGAGACCAGATGCAGTTCTGCATTCGGCGGCAGCCGCTTCGCCAGATCGAGCGCGTTGCCGATCGGGCTGACCGTCAGGCTGCGGTGCTCGAGCGTATAGACGCGTTCGCCGTAGGTGGCCGCGAACTCCTTGAGCGCCGCCGCACGGGCCTTGCTGCCGGGCTCCCACAGCTTGCCGTAGCTGCCCTTGAAGCTCGACGCCGTGCCGTGCAGGAAGACCAGGAGCGGCCCCGTGGCGCCAGGAATGTCGGCGTCGTCAGCGAGTGCCGTCAGCCGGCCGTCACTGGCGAGGTCGCAGCGGTAAATCCCCGGCGCATTGCCGCCGAGCAGCCGCGCCTCGATGGCCGAACCCAGTTTGGCTGCCGAAGTCCCGCTCAGGTCTACGCCGAAGAACTCCAGCGCGCGGACACCGAGGCCGAGCCAGCCGCGACTGCCGGCGCGATCGGCAGCACGCGCCGGCAGTCG
>NZ_JDSS02000043.1:58695-67258 GCF_000584955.1 Candidatus Accumulibacter vicinus | reverse complement strand
CGAGCCGAGGATCTGCGGCGACTGTGGCAGACGGGTGCTCGGCAGGTAACCGCGAATCGCGGCGAACCAGGCCTCATAGGTCGCCGGCTTCTGTTCGCGCAGGCACTTCAGCGCATAGTAGGTGAAGGCGCCGTTGGGCCGGGCACGGAAGCTGCTGTCCCAACTGTATTCGGTGTCCTGGCAGCCAGCCAGGAGCAGGTCGCCACCGCTGCGCCGGAGACCACCGACCAGGGCACGCGGCCGGTTCGCCGAAGCCGGCAGTTCGTTGCCCGGCATCCAGTCCTGCAAGGGCATGTAACGCGCCCGCGGCATGCCCGGATCGATGTCCGACTCGTCGCCACGCGTCACCGAACCCGAATGGCAACTGTCGGAGATCAGCAGGATGCGCACGCCGGCGGCGCGCTGGGCGAACAGGACCCTGATTTCGTCGTCGAGCAACGGCCCGACCGTGCTGATGTCCCAGGGGCAGAGGCCCTCGTCACGGCCGTCGGGTTCGTCGCCGTTGCTGTCCGGTACCCAGGTGCCGTGGCCGGAATAGGTGATGACTACCGAATCGCCGGGCTGGGCGCCGGCGGTCAGGCCGCCGATGCCGGCGCTCATCGCCGCTCGCGTTGCCTGGGCGTCGATCAGCGTGGTGACGGTGAAGCCGCGGCCACCGAGTTCGGTCGCCCAGTCGTTGGCGTCATTGACGCAGCCCGACAGGTCGTTGCGGGTGCCCGGATAATCGTTGATGCCGATGCATAAAGCGCTTCTTGCCATGACAAGTCACCTCCCGAGGGTTGCCGGCCAGCGCGGAATGGCCAGCCCGGCATGGTTCGTCGGCCCCGGCTGGCAGCGTGGCCAACAACATACCTGCGACATTGCCAGTGCACCGCAGCGCGCCGAGGCAACGCCGCCGACACTGACGAAATCAGCATGGAACATGGCCACGCCGATGTCAAGGTGGCGGTGAGGCCGTTCATGGCCGCCCGACCGATCAGCCAGACGGACGGGATGTTTAGGGGTTTCAGGATCGGCGGGCCTGGCGCCGCAGCAATGCCAACAGGCCAAATGGAACGACTCCTGCTCCGGAGGCATGACGAAGATTCGCCGCGCGATTCTGATCCTGTTGTGTTGCCCGCGCTGCAGGCATAAGATTTGCGGGCCATGCCATTCCGATTGCTTCGAACGACATTCCTCTACGTTCTGCACGCGCTGATCGTGGCGGCAGCGTGCATTGCTGCCGCACATGCGCAGGCGCAGCCTGCGCCGCCGGGACGGACGGACTCGCTCGGCAAACCCCTCGCTCCGTCGCCTGCCGGATTGGCGCCGGGAACGACAAGCCGAATGGCCGGCGTCACCCCCTCCAGTCAGGGACGGCGCATCGCCCTGGTGATCGGTAACAGCGCCTATCAGCACCCCGAGAACCTGCCCAAACTCGTCAACCCCGCGCATGACGCGGAGGACATCGCCGCCGCCCTGCGCCGCTTCGGTTTCGAAGTCATCGAGCGCAGGAACCAGACGCTCGAAGCCATGCACCAGAGCATCGCCGAATTCGGCAGCAGGATCGGTGGCAGCGAAGCGGCCTTGTTCTTCTTTGCCGGGCATGGCATTCAGGTCAGGAATCAGAACTACCTGATGCCGGTCAATGCGAAGGTGGAAAGCGAAGCAATGGTTCCCTACCAGGGCGTCAACGTCAACCAGATCCTCGATGAAATGGACAATGCCAGGAGCCGCGTCAACATCGTGATCCTCGATGCCTGCCGCAACAATCCGGTCAGTGGCAAGTTCCGCTCGGGCCGAGCGCGCGGCCTGGCCAGTCCTGACATCGTGCCCAAAGGCACGGTGATCGTGTATGCCACCGATCCGGGTAACGTGGCGGCTGATGGCGATGGCCGCAACGGTTTGTTGACCGCCGGGTTGCTGACCGCTTTTCAGGGCAGGGATCTGAGCCTCGATGGCGTTCTGACGATCGCCAGCGCGGAAGTCGAACGTGCCAGCCGGCAAACCCAGACGCCCTATGTCAACGGTCCCAAAACCCTGCAGAAGAATTTCAGCTTCAACGTCGCCATGGCACCCAACCCCACAGAAACCGAAACCCGATTCTGGAACGAAGCCAAGGCGAGCGGCACACGGGAAGCTTTCGAAGCCTACCTCAAGCGCTTTCCGTCGGGCACCCATGTCGCGCTTGCCCGGGGAGAACTCAGAAAGTGGGAAGAACCCGAGCGCGCGTCGAAGCCACAGGAGGGCATCGAACGGAAGGGGGTGGGAGGAACGGTACCGGCCAGGACCGAAAAGACCCAGAAAAACTCTGCTCCGGTACTTGCCCCGGTGGACAAACCGGATATCAAGGTCGGTGACAGATGGGTGTATCGGAACATCAATCTCTGGAAGAACGAAGAAAGCGCCAGTGTCGAATTGAAGGTGGCTGCAATCAGAGGAGACACCATGACCGTTGATCGAACATTAATCGATTCAAAGGGCGCTGCAGGGGCGGGAAGCGAGCGTTCGTCCAGGAGAACGGCCGATCGATCGACCTGGACCCTGCTTGATCCCAACGTGACTCATGGCAAGCGCCTGACCCTGCTGTTCCCCCTGGAAGTCGGGAAAACCTGGGATTTCGAGTATTCAATCAAACGCCCGGATGGCGATGTCGTGACGCATAAACGCTCTGCCCGCGTGGAAGCGTGGGAGGACGTCGAGGTGCCGGCAGGAAGGTTCCGGGCATTGCGGGTGGTTCATTCAGGCCGCATCGAACGGCCAGGCAGGGCGGGCCTACTGTCGGGTAATGTGTCCGAAATCTTGTGGTACGCGCCCGAGATCAGGTCCATGGTCAAGCACGAGTATCGCGACACCATGGGCCACCTGCGAACCCGGGACCAGTTCCGCCAGGAACTGACTGCATACGACATCAAGTGACCCTGGTTTCACCTCAAAGCTCGAGGAGACGAAACTCCTGACTTTCCGCGATTCTGACGACATCGCCGGGGCGCAGGCGCGTTTCCCGATCAATCCGTTCGCCGTTCAGGAAGGTCCCGTTGCCGCTTCCCAGGTCCCGGATCGTACAGCGGTCCCCGTCGAGCCTGATCTGCGCGTGCAGCCTGCTCACCAGGGCGTCGCTGATGACGAAGTCGTTTTCCTTGGCGCGTCCGATGGTGGTGATGCCTGCGCGGATTTCATGCCGAACGAGCGTGTCGATGCGCGAGATCAGTACCAGACGCAGCGATGACCGTTTGGCCAGCTCCGGGGGGGGCAGCGGAAACACCCGCAGTACCTGGGTCGCGGTGCTGCCCAACATCGGCGCCTGGTGTTCCCAGTCGTTCTCGAACACGGCATTCAACCGTCGCAGAACGTCGGCGTCGTCGACCGAGATACTGAGTTCGCGGCGGCGATCGAGACTCTCCGTCCGCAGGTTCATGCTGCCGATGACCGCCGCGGTACCGTCGACGATCGTGCACTTGGCGTGCAGCTTGTAGCGCGGGGCCGCCCGGAACTCGATCTCGGGCGGCAACCGGACCCTATGCTCGGCGTCACCGAGAACGCGGACCAGCACCCCGCTTCTGGCTTTCTCCACCAGCAGGCGGATGATTGCCGGGTCCTCCACTTTCGCGTCGGCGATGTCGATCGAATCCATGGCCGTCTGCAGCAAGGTCGTCATTTTCGTGCGACTGTTGAACGGGCTGACCAGCAGCGGCGAATCCCTGTCAGGCTCAAAGGGCCTGTCGTCCCAGTCGGCGTCAAAGAGCCTGTTGATCTCGGCGGCGATCGCCGGATCGTAGACTTCAACACCAAAGTCACGCGCGTAGTGGAGATTCTCGCGTGTCGGGTTGAAAGTGAACACCAACGCCTCTGCGTCGTCTACCGTCATGGTCTTGTAGTGGTAGCGGGCCCGCTTGCTGTCACCGGCAGGCTCCCTGGTCGAAATGCCGGCCTCGTTGGCATCCTTGAGGAGCTTTCGGTTCTGCTCTTCCCAACCGCGCGCGCTGCTCGAGATCAGCACGCGGATGCGAACGCCACGCTGGCGGGCCTCGATCAGGGCGCGCTGGATGATCGGGTCGTCCATTCTGAATACGGTCAGGTTGATCGAGCGTTCTGCCCGGTCAACGGCGCGCACGATTGGAAAGAAGCTGTCGCCGGGTTGAACGATGAGCGATATCTTGTAACCCATCACGGGATCCTGTTCGGCAGCTTGACAGACATCGCCTGGAAAGGCGTCGGTGCCTAACTATCCGGCTGCGCGACGGCCAAGCGGGCCAGATAGTTCTGATGAACGTTGAGCGTCAGCGCATTGGGGCGAATCGACTTGATGGCCGCTGTCGCTGCCGCCAACGAATTACCCCGTTCGACCAGGATCTGTGCAGCGACCAGGCCCGTTCGACCGGAACCGCCCTTGCAATGGATCGCTATTTTCTGGCCGTCGTCGAGCAGTTGATGCACGGCCCGTCGTTGCGCCGACCAGGCAACAGCAAATTCTTCCTCTGGCGCATGATCGTCTTCGATGGGCAAGTGAAACCATTGCAAACCGAGTTCCGGACAGAGATCAGCCATGTTCGTCACGGCATTGCTGGCCATTTCGGCATCCGGCATCAGCGTGATCACTGCGGCGGCACCGGCCGTGATCAATTGTGCGAGTGCAGTGGCCAGTTCCACCCCCTTGGTTCCTGGACAAGGAGTCAGAATCAGGCCTGCGCCATCATCGGCAAGCGGCAGCAAATCATAGGGATGGTGGTTCATGGCATGATGAGAAGAATGGGGGATCGGGCCTGTAGAATCGCTATTGCCGTCAAAGAAGGATAGGAAATCCAACCGTGCTATGGTGAGTATATGAGCGCCCATCAGGCGGCGTCAATCTCCGGGTTTGTTTCAGGAGCCCAGGCAATGGCCGTTCGTCTGGCTTCGAGCTTTGCGCTGGTGCGCCTGCACGCTTCCAGTTCCTTAAGCGCTACATGGGTTTTCCAGCCGATCCGTGGATCAGGAGCGAAACGATGAAAACCAACGAAGCCCGCAGACTGCTGCGCCACATGTTCGAAGCGGCAATCACCGCTGCGCAGCCGGCGCACTGCATCCCGCAGCATCTGCCGGCTCCCCCTCGCGGCCGACTGATCGTGATCGGTGCCGGCAAGGCATCGGCAGCGATGGCCAAGGCGCTGGAGGAGCACTGGCCGGGCAAATTGTCGGGACTGGTCGTGACCCGCTATGGATATGCTGTTCCCTGCCAGCGCATCGAGATCGTCGAGGCGGCGCACCCGGTACCGGACGCCGCCGGGATCGCTGCAGCGCAGCGCATCCACGCCCTGGTGCAGGGGCTCAGTGCCGACGATACCGTGCTGTGCCTGATCTCGGGCGGCGGCTCGTCGCTGCTTGCCCTGCCGCTCGCAGGGCTGAGCCTGGTCGACAAGCAGGCCGTGAATCAGGCCTTGCTCAAATCCGGCGCTTCGATCTCGGAGATGAACTGCGTCCGCCGCCACCTCTCGGCTGTCAAGGGCGGGCACCTGGCCGCTGCCTGCCACCCGGCGCGCGTGGTGAACCTCATGATCTCCGACGTGCCCGGCGACAACCCGATCGATATCGCCTCCGGTCCGACGGTTGCTGATCCCACCACCTGCGCCGATGCCTTGGCGATCATCCGCCGCTATGGAATCGCCGTACCGCCAGCAGTGCTCGACATCCTCGAGAGTGGCCGCGGCGAGTCGATCAAACCTGGCGACGCGCGCCTGGCCAGCGTGGAGACGCGCCTGATCGCGACACCGCAGATGGCCCTCGAAGCCGCCGCCGTGGTGGCACGCCAAGCCGGCGTGGCGGCGTACATCCTGGGCGAGGCGATAGAAGGCGAGGCGCGCGACGTGGGCAAGGTCATGGCCGGAATCGCGCGCCAGGTCGCTGGTCACGGCCAGCCTTTCGCAGCACCCTGCGTTCTGCTCTCCGGCGGGGAGACGACGGTAACCGTGCGCGGCAAGGGGCGCGGTGGGCGCAACGTCGAGTTTTTGCTTGCCCTTGGCGTGGCGCTGAACGGGCATCGCGGCATCCACGCCATCGCCGGCGACACCGACGGGGTAGACGGCCAGGAAGAGATCGCCGGCGCCTGGCTCGCACCGGACAGCCTGGCGCGCGCCTGGGGCAAGGGTATCAAGCCGCTGGTCAGCCTGGATGACAACGACGGCCACGGCTTCTTTGCAGCCCTGGGCGATTCGGTCATCACCGGGCCGACGCTGACCAACGTCAATGACTTCCGAGCGATTCTGGTGACCCACGAGTCCCCCTGAGACCTCATGCCGAATGTTTGGCAGTTCTCCGCATCCAAGCAGGGAGCGATGGACCATCGAGGTGAGGCCGCTGCACGGTGAACAGGATCGCGAAAGGACCACCTGGGAACTCGGATGATGATGAGGCGCGCCCGGACACCGCTGAAGCCATGGTCCATATTGCCGCTGCTTACCTCATGTTCCGGCGCCTCGCGTTGTTTTTGGAGGGTTCTTTAGACGACTGCCACTCGATCGTATCCACCGGCCTTGGCGTTGTGCAGCGCAGCGGTTGCGCGCTTCAGCAGATCGTCAATCGACGTGTCGCCGGCCTGGACTTCGCTCACCCCGACACTGACCGTGAACTGAACGGTGCCGTTGTCGCTCGGGATCGATATGCCGGGGATCGCTGTGCGAATTCGTTCGGCGACCAGGACGGCTTCCCGGGCTCCGGTATTGGGCAGCAGAAGCGCGAATTCGCCACCTCCGAGTCTGCCAAGAAGGTCCATGTCACGCAGGCCTTCTTTCGCGGTATTGGCGAACAGGATCAAGGCCTGGTCACCAACGGCATGACCATAACCGTCGTTGATTCGCTGGAAAAAATCGATATCGAACAATACGATGGTCAGGGGGATGTGCCGGCGACGCGCGCGTGCGACCTCTTCTGTGAGTGTTTCGAAGAAGTGCTGGCGGCTGCTGCTGCCGGTCAGCAGATCGGTCGTTGTCAGGCGCTGCAATTCGGCATCCTGACTGGCGAGCGCCTGTAGCAGGCGCAGCGATCGATAGGCGATGACCGCCAATGGCAGGGTCACTCCCAGTCCCAGCAGGATGACCCAGGCCGTCTGTCGTAGCCAGGCAGCGAGCGCTTCATCGTAGTCTTCCGAAACCATGATCACCAGCGGGAAATCGGGCATTGACGAGTAACTGATGAATTCTCGCGCCCGGGTGTCGGGGCTGGCATCAGGCAGCACCAGGGCCTGTGGTTGCTGCGCGAGATGCTCGCTGAACAAAACTTCGCCGGCCATCGAGTGGCCGGGCAGCAAGTCGTCAAGTGGTGCCCTGGCCAGCACTGTACCGTCGCGCTTGAGCAGCGTAATGGCCCCGCCGGGTTGGCGTTGTTTTTCGTACGACCGGGTCAGCGTTGGCAGGTCGATCACCGCGAGAAGTACCTGGATGTCGTGCGTCGGGCGTCGCAGCGACAGGCTGATCGGCAGGCCGTCGTGGTCAGCAAGCGGTTTGCGCGTGGGGCTGCCGAAAAACAGGCCCGGGCTGTTCAGGGCACCCTTGAAATAGTCGCGGTCCGCAACATTGGCCAGCGGCCCTTGGGCGGGGTCAAGAATGTCGAACATCTGGCCATCGCCGGCAAGCAGGTAGATATCGATCGAATTGTCGGTTCTGGCACGAAAGGTTTCGATCAATTGCCGAAAGGTCTTGTCGGTGCGGGGATCCAGATCAGGGTTTGCTTGCAGCCAGTGCTCACAACTAGTCAGGAAAGTATCGGCGACGCGAAACTTCTGTCGGGTCTGCTCTTCGACGGCGAGGGTCATGCGTTGTAGAAGCCCGCCGGTAGTGGCGATACTTTGATGGCGATCCGAGACGACCGAGACCATCAGTGCCAACCACAGTGCGCCGACCAACAACAAAGTCACCACAATGACCGTGCGCGGGTTGGCCCATTCCTCAATATGCTTGATGCTCTCCTTTATCATGCTGCCCGCCACGGTTGCCGATCGATTGGTCGTATTCTACAGTCTGCTGACATTTTTCGCTTCCGTGCCGCCCGCGCAGCATCCTTAGCCATGACCTCACGGGGGCCCGCCCGCCGCTTGATGTGCAAATCGCGTCAGCGAGACGCCTCCTCCGTCGCCGGATCGGCTTCGTCGCCCTGCACATCAATGATGCCGGTAAATAACTCGATGGCCGTGCGGGCGACCTGGGAAGTGTCGTAATAGGCATAGGCGCTGGCGCCAATCGCTCCGAGAACCGGGATCCAGCGCGAAATCCCTCTGCCGATCACCCGTTGGGAGAGGTGCATGCCGATCTTCAGAGCGACCGACTGGGTCTCGGGACGCGAGGCGAGATGGACGACATGGCGCCTGCCGATCTTGGCAACCAGATCGCGAACGATCTGTGGATCGGTGTGCCGGAACAGACAATAGAGCATCTCTTCGCGGTTCAACTCGTCGCTCTTCCCATAGCAACCGGCGAGATCCGCAACCATCTGCGTCTGGAGTTTCCACAGCGAACGCAGTTCGGGAAGGAGGGTAAGCCAGCCGAGTGGGCCAGGCGGCAGGGTCAGGCTGCCGGCAGTGACGGCAGCCTGTCTGGCTGCCGCGCGGGCGATT
>NZ_JDSS02000043.1:48545-58344 GCF_000584955.1 Candidatus Accumulibacter vicinus | reverse complement strand
CGTAGCCTTCCGGTTTCTGTTTTCGGTATTCGCTGGTGGCCGGGATCTGGCCGACATAATCCAGAATCGCCTCGGCGATTCGGCGGCTGGCTCGAAAGTTCGATTGGCGTCGTGCAAAGCGTTTTTCGGTTGACATGGTCAGAGTGTTGGCTACGGTTATGGTGAAAGTCGCATCAGCGACTCACGAGTTGCCCCTTTTCCGGACCCGGGAGAGGGATGCAAGAGCGGTCGCCGTTCCCGGCCGCCCGGCGCCAGACACTGGCGAGCCAGGGCTGTTGCGCGCACGGCAGGCCGGTCGGGCGGTAATAGTGCTCGAGTTCGACGAAGCCCGCATTCAGCAGCCAGCGTCGCCAGGCTGTGAGGTCGTGGAAAACCCCATAGCGTCCGTCATGCCAGCCTTCCTGATTGTTCCCGCGCGGGTTCGAGCAGAACAGGACGCCGTCCGGCTTGAGGGCGGCGTGCAGTTGTCGCAGAACGCGCAGCAACGCCCGGCTGGGGACATGGAACAGCGAGGCATTGGCGAATACCCCGTCGAAATGCCCTGACGGGAGATCAAGACTCAGGAAATCCTGTTCCCAGACCGTGCAACCCGTGTCGCTTCGTGCCATCTCGACGAAGTTCGCGGCTCCGTCCAGCCCGACGGCCCGATGACCGAGGCGGGTAAAGGTCTTGAGATCGCGGCCCGGGCCACAGCCGAAGTCGAGAATCGTGAAGGGTGGCTGGCCGTGGATATGGCGCAGGAGCGCGGCGATGTTCTGACTCACGTCGTGGTTGCGCGTGCCTTCGCGAAAGTCTTCGGCACATTGCTGGTAATGGGCGAGTGTCCGGGCAGTGATTTGTTCGAGTGTGGTGGATGATGGCATGGTTGTGGTCGGTGACTGAACGGGTCTGCGCAGGATGGTCCTAGAGGCGATGGTAAACCCATTTGAACTGCAGATTAGCACGCGGTTGTGGCGACAATCGCCACCAGATCGGAATCTTGCTGGCCGCGGTCGCTTTCCGCGGTAGAATTTTGCGGCTGAAAGGTGGCCGCTACAGTCGCAAGCGTGGACAATTGTTCGCGGATGTGCCAATCTCGCCCACTCGGCATATCGGGCTCCGTTTCCTGCTGGCCTGATTTCGCCATCGTCAGCCAAGCTTTCCCGGATGATGATCCGTTTCCAATCAGACACCTCTTTTTTGCATGTTTGACGACCAGTTGCAGGCTCGCCAGCGCCTTCGCCGCCTTCGCCGTATACGGGAATCCGAGGGGGGGATAGCCACGCAATTACGGCGCATTGTCCTGCGTATCGTATGGGCGGGCATGGCGGTGCTGGTGTTGACCGCTGTCGGGATACTCGGTTTCTATCGGATTGCCGGTGACAACGGGAACTGGTCCGATGCGGTATATATGACCCTGATCAGCATCTCGACGGTCGGTTATGGCGAGATTATCCCTCTCCATTCGCTTCAGCACCGCCTTTTCGCTGGGTTCATTGCCATTTCCGGCCTGGGCGCGCTGACCTTCCTGTTCACCAGCCTGTCAGTGTTCTTCCTCGAGAAGGATCTGGATTATTCCCTGCGGAGACGACGGATGGAAAAAAGCATTCATAAGCTACGGCAGCATTTCATCATTTGCGGTTTCGGGCGGGTCGGCCGCAGCGTCGGTCGCGAACTGCACAATACCGGCCGACATTTCGTCGCCATCGACATCGAAGTCGAGCGTTTGGAGGGGAACCTCGACAAATTTCCCGCACTGCTCTATCTGCACGGCGACGCCTCCGACGATGATCTGATGGAAGCAGCAGATATCGAGGATGCCCGCGGCCTGTTTGCAGTGACCGGTGATGATTCGCGAAATCTGATGATCATCATTACCGCCAGACAGCTCAACCCGCGCGTGCGCATCGTGGCACGCGCCCAGGAACTACGAAATGTCGAGAAGATGCGCAAGGCAGGCGCCGACGCGGTGATCTCGCCAGATTTCACCGGTGGAATTCGCCTGGCGTCAGCAATGGTCCGACCGCACGTCGTCGGCTTCCTCGACGAGATGATCCGGTCGGACAAGAACGTGCGTGTCGAAGAGGTTCCGGTGCCTGTTAATTTCCCGCAGACCCGTGTCGGCGACCTGCGTCTGCGCAGCCCGGACTATATCCTGTTGGCGGTACGCGAGCAGGATGGCGCCTGGATATTCAATCCCAAGGTCGATGACCTCATCCACGCTGGCAGTATCATCATCGCTCTGGCCAATCCTTCGGGACGTGCACAACTCAAGGCACATCTGATCGAAAAGATGTCCTAGTTCTCTTTCTCCAGCATGAGGGGTTGCGATGGCCACCGAAACTGAAATCAAACTGTCCCTATCGGCACGCACTGCAGAGGTGTTGGCGAAGCAAGCCATGTTGAGCAACATCGAACGACATCGGCAACTGCTGATCAATACCTATTACGATACCCATGACGAGCGCCTGCGGCGCGAGCAGATGGTCGTTCGACACCGTCAAAAGGGCCGGCAGTGGCTGCTGACCGTCAAGACTGCGCCGATGCTTACCGCCGGACTGGCACAGCGTAGCGAGTGGGAGGTTCCCAGCCGGCCCGGAGAGTTCGATTTTTCGCATTTGGATGGCAGCGTCCGGGAGTTGCTCGAATCACTTCGTGAGGGTCTGCAACCCGCTTTTACCACCCGCTTCATGCGCCATACCTGGCTGCTGGAACCGCGCGCGGGCGTGCGCATCGAACTGGCACTGGACCGCGGCTGGATCGAAGCGCGGGGGCAACGCCAGACGATCCGTGAGATTGAACTGGAACTGCTCGATGGAACGGTCAGCGATCTGTTCGCCGCGGCCGCCGAGTTGCAGGCCAGCCTGCCGCTGCACCCGGAAGCCAGCAGCAAGTCCGAACGTGCCTACCGCCTGCTGGCCGACCTGCCGCTGACGGCGGTGAAAGCACTGCCCGTGCCGACCAACGCCGCGATGTCGAGCATCGAGGCCTTTCGCCTGATCGTCCTGTCCTGCCTGAACCATCTGCAAAACAATGAAGCCGGTGTCTGCCAGAGCGACGAGCCCGAGTTTGTTCACCAGGCGCGCGTCGCCATCCGTCGGCTACGATCGGCGATCCGTCTCTGGCAGCCACGGCTGCCAGAGGCTTTCGTGACCCGTTTCGATCCGCTCTGGCAGGAACTGGCGAACAAACTGGGCGACACCCGCAACTGGGATGTCTTCCTCGCGGAAACCTTGCCTGCTCTCGCCGACGCACTGCCGGGAAGGGTCGAGGTCGAGCGTTTGTCGAGCCATGCCCGGAGACGCTGCGCGAACAGTCGCAAAGCCAGCAGAAGCGCGCTCAAGTCGGCCGCGTATTCGCGCCTGTTGATCGATTTCAGTGCCGCCACCCGGTCTCTGCCGGACGATGCCGCCGGGTCGCTCACACGCTTCGTCCCGCGTTGCCTCGACAAGCGCGCCAAGCGCGTCAAGGAATGCGCCGCGGCTGCGCTGGGAACGGATGATGATGCGGCCCGTCACCGCCTGCGCGTCGCGTTCAAGCAACTGCGCTACGCGGTCGAGTTCTTTACCCCGATCCTGACCGGCCCGGTGCTGGCGAATTACCACCAGTCAGCCAGCGACCTGCAGGACTTGCTCGGACGTCTCAACGACCTGGCAGTGGCTTCGCAACTCGCTGCCGAGGCGCCAACTGCTGGCCAGGGACAGGTGATTACAGGCTGGCTGGCGGCCCAGACCGATTCACTGCTCCCCGAATTCGCCAGGCGACTCAACGATTTTCAGCAACAGCCGGTACCCTGGAAAGCAGGGTAGACGACTCGTGACGATTCGTTCGCGCCAGCCGGGAAGCCGGCGCGCCGCCAGAGATTGTCGCTGTGCGGCTGTGCCGGCAGCAAAGGGGACGCTGCGGGCTGGCGCTGTCCGACAGGACGACTGATCGGCTACAGCTTGTAAATCCAGCTGGCGATCACAAAGTAGTTGAGAACGCCGAGAATGTCGATGGCGGTGGTCACGAACGGACCGGTGGCAACCGCCGGGTCCACCTTCAGGCGCTGAAAGATCATCGGCAGGAGCACGGCCAGCAAGGCTGCGCCGGTCATGTTGCCGAGGATCGTCAGGCCGACCACCTGCCCAAGACTGACGCTGTCGTGCATCAGGTAGCCGTAGATGGCCAGGATCACACCGTAGAAACCACCGAGCAGCAGACCGACGCGCAACTCCTTGAGCACCAGTGGCACGGTATCGCGGACGTCGATCGCACCGGTCGCCAGGCCACGTACCGCGACGGTGGCCGACTGCACACCGACGTTGCCGGCCATGCCCATGACCACTGGCAAGAAGGCGCTCAACACCAGTACCTCACCGAGAATCGCTTCGTAGCGCCCGATCACCGCAGTCGCCGCGAGACCGCCGATGAACGCGGCGAGCAGCCAGGGCAGACGGATACCCGCGATCTTGAAGGCCGAGTGGGTGAGCGTTTCCGACTCGCTGGTACCAGCCATCTTCAGCATGTCGCGCGTCGTCTCTTCCTCGAGGACATCGATGACGTCATCGACCGTGACCATCCCGACCAACACATTCTCCTCGTCGACCACCGGCACGGCCAGCAGGTGATATTTTTCAACCAGCATGGCGACGGTGGTCTGGTCGGCATCCGTGGTGACTTTCATCACGCGCCGGTTCATGACCTTGTCGAGAGGCGTTCCCGGTCGGGCCAGCAGCAACTGCCGCAACGACACGACCCCGACCAGCCGCCCCGCTTCGTCGGTCAGATAGAGATAAAAAACCATCTCGACGTCTTCGCGGCTGCGAATGTTTTCGATCGCTTCTTCGACTACCAGGGTATGCGGGAGCGAGAAGAAATCGGTAGTCATGATGCCGCCGGCGCTGTTCGGGTCGTACTGCAGCAGGCTTTCGACTTCGTCCTTGCTTTCCCGGTCGAGCAAGGCCATCAGTTGTGCCCGTTGATCTTCGGGCAAATCCCCGACGAGGTCGGCCAGGTCGTCCGGCGCCACGTGTTGCAGGACCGCCGCCAGTTGTTCGATTGGCGACTCGGTCATCACCTCCATACGCAGGCTCGGCGACAACTGGCTGAAGACTTCAGCCGCCATGGCCGTGTCGCTGATCGTGTAGAAGACGTCCACCACATGCTCCGGGGGCAACTCGTCGAGGATCGATGCCATGTCAGCCGGGTGAAGCCTGGAGATCACCTTCTGCAGCGACGCCTTGGCATTGCGGTGATACAGTCGGTCGATGGTTTCGACGAGTCGCTTCTTCCGGGTGTTGTAGGCGGCAGAGGCAACCGGCTTGGTTTCGACATTGATTTGCATGACAGTTCCCCCCGATATGCAGTGTGTATGATTGATCGTCAAACCCAGCAGTCTACCGGGAGGTTGTTCATTGGTCCATCAATTAGTCAGAATAGAGGGCCCGGCGGTCGTACCTCAACCGGTTCGACCGGGCAGCACCTCGTGCAGCAGTCCGGCGGCACTGCGGATCATCTGCTCGGTGGTCTGCCAGTCGACACAGGCGTCAGTGACCGAACAGCCATATTTGAGTTGCGAGAGATCTTCCGGGATTGCCTGATTGCCGGCGATGATATTCGACTCGATCATCATTCCGACCAAAGACTGGTTGCCGAGCCGGACCTGGTTGACCGCATCGGCCATCACCAGCGGCTGCCACTCATGCTTCTTGTAGCTGTTGGCGTGCGAACAGTCGACCACGATGTTGATTGGCAGACCCGCCTTGCGCAGCGCCTGCTCGGTGATCTGCACGCTGACCGTATCGTAGTTGGGACGCCCATCGCCGCCGCGCAGAACCAGGTGACCATAACGGTTGCCGCGCGTACGAACGATGGCCGTGCGCCCCTGGGCGTTGATGCCCAGGAAGCTGTGTGGCCGTGCGGCCGAAAGGATGGCATTGACGGCAATGCCGATATCGCCGTTGGTGCCGTTCTTGAAGCCGACCGGGGTTGACAGCCCCGACGATATTTCCCGATGTGTCTGCGATTCGGTAGTGCGGGCGCCGATCGCTGTCCAGGAGATCAGGTCGCCGAGATACTGCGGCGCGATCGGGTCGAGCGCCTCGGTGCCGGCGGGCAGGCCGAGTTCGGCAAGCTTGAGGAGAAATTCGCGGGCTTTCAGCATTCCCTGATCGACACGGAAGGAATCGTCCATATCCGGGTCATTGATATAGCCTTTCCAGCCGGTGGTCGTGCGCGGCTTTTCGAAATAGACCCGCATCACCAGGTAGAGCGTCTCGCTGACCTCGTCAGCGAGAGCCTTCAGGCGTTGCGCATAGTCGAGTCCGGCGATCGGATCATGGATCGAGCACGGGCCGACGACGACAAAAAGGCGCGGGTCGCTGCGGTCGAGGATGTTGCGCAAGACCTCACGGCCGTGCATGACCAGGCGGGCGGCGCTTGCCGAGAGAGGCAGTTGGGCGTGGATTTCCTCTGGCGACGGCATGGGGTCGAAGGCGGTAACGTTGATGTTGTCGATGTCGAAGGTAGTCATGTATTTGCCTGCGTGCTCAGTTGATGAATGATGTCCTTGACCGCGGCAACGCGGTCGCCAAGGCTTGCGCAGTGGCGTTTGAGGATCAGTTTGTCCTGGCCAGCCAAGCGGTAGTTGCGGTTCTTCTGGATCAAATGGATGATGCGCATCGGGTCGATCGGCGGCTGGGCTTCAAACTGTACGACGATCTGCTCGGTGTTGGCGTCGAGCTTGCTGATCCCGAGCGGCCTGCAGAGCAGGCGCAGCCGGTGGCTGTCGAGCAGAGCGCGAGCCTGTGGCGGCAACGCTCCGAAGCGATCGATCAGCTCTTCCTGCAGGTCGGCCAGGGCCTCTGCCGTCACGCAGTCGGCGAGGCGCTTGTAAAGCGTCAGCCTTTCGTGGACGTCGGGAGCGTAGTCGCTGGGGAGCAGGGCGGGCGTATGCAGCTTGATTTCGGTGGCGATCGCCAATGGCTGCATCAGGTCTGGCTCCTTGCCCAGTTTGAGCGCCGCGACGGCGCGATTGAGCATTTCGGTGAACAGGTTGAAACCGACTTCCTGCATTTCCCCGGACTGGTTGGCACCGAGCACCTCGCCAGCACCACGGATTTCGAGGTCATGCATCGCCAGATAGAAACCGGCACCGAGTTCGTCCATCATCTGGATGGCCTCCAGGCGCTGCCTGGCCTGCTTGTTGAGCGCGGCCTCGTCGTGCGTCAGCAGATAGGCGTAGGCCTGATGGTGCGAGCGTCCGACCCGACCGCGCAACTGATGCAACTGGGCGAGACCGAATTTTTCGGCACGGTTGATGATGATGGTATTGGCGTGCGGGTTGTCGATGCCGGTTTCGATGATCGTCGTGCACAGCAGCAGATTGGCCCGTTGTTGCGTGAAGTCGCGCATCACCCTTTCCAGATCGCGTTCGTTCATCTGGCCGTGGCCGACGACGATGCGTGCTTCGGGCAACAGCTTGGCCAGCTTGTCGCGCATGTTCTCGATGGTGTCGACTTCGTTGTGCAGGAAATAGACCTGCCCACCGCGCTTGAATTCTCGCAATAGTGCTTCACGGATGACGCCGTCGGAAAATCGGCTGACGAAGGTCTTGATCGCCAGGCGCTTCTGCGGCGCGGTGGCGATCACCGAAAAGTCGCGCAGGCCTTCAAGCGACATCGCGAGCGTGCGCGGGATCGGCGTCGCGGTCAGGGTGAGCACGTCGACCTCGGCGCGCAGCGCTTTGAGCGTTTCCTTCTGGCGGACGCCAAAGCGGTGTTCCTCATCGATGATGACTAGCCCGAGACGGCCGAAACGCACGTCTTTCTGCAGCAACCGGTGCGTTCCGATGACGATGTCGAGCCTGCCGTCGGCCAGCTCCTGGAGGGCCTGCGCCGCTTCCTTGCCGGTCTTGAAACGAGAGAGTTCGGCGATTCTGACCGGCCAGTCGGCAAAACGGTCGCTGAAAGTCTGGAAATGTTGTTCGCAGAGCAGGGTGGTCGGGCAGAGAACGGCAACCTGCCGGCCACCGGCCACCGCGCAGAAAGCGGCGCGCAAGGCGACCTCGGTCTTGCCGAAGCCGACGTCGCCACAGACCAGGCGGTCCATCGGCCGGCCTGATTGCATGTCCTCGATGACCGCTGCGATGGCTGTGGCCTGATCGGGCGTTTCTTCGAAACCGAAACCGTCGGCGAAAGCGTCATAGTCATGGGTCGTGAACTCGCAGGCATGGCCCTGTCTGGCGGCGCGCAGGGCATAGAGCGCGAGCAGTTCGGCGGCGGTGTCGCGAGCCTGCAGGGCGGCGCAGCGCTTGGCCTTTTCCCATTGCTGAGAGCCGAGGGTGTGCAATGGTGCCGTATCCGGGTCGGAGCCCGAGTAGCGCGCGATGACGTGTAGCTGCGATACGGGGACATAGAGCCTGGCGTCGCCGGCGTAGTGCAGTTCGAGGAACTCCATCTCGCCTTCGCCCAGATCCAGGTGGACCAGGCCCCGATAGCGTCCGATGCCGTGTTGCTCATGCACGACCGGCGACCCCACCTTCAGTTCGGTGAGATCCCGCAGCCAGTTGTCGACCGACGCCCTGCGCTGCGCCACGTGGCGAGCGCGCCGCGACGGACTGTCGGCGTAGAGTTCGGCTTCGGTGACGACCGCCAGTTGGGCGAGCTGGAAGCCGTCATGCAGCGGGCCAACTGCCAGCGACAGGCGGCTGTCGGTCGCCAGGAAGTCGCTGAAACCGGCACAGGCGTGTGGTTTCAGGCCGTATTCCGAGAACAGTCCGGACAAGGTTTCGCGGCGCCCGGCGGTTTCTGCGAGCACCAGCACACGGCCGGGAAAGGCGGCGAGAAAGGCCTGCAGACGACCGAGCGGGTGGTCGGCGCGGCGGTCGATGGCCAGCCCGGGCAGGCCGCGTGCCGGCCCCTCCTGGTCGGCCTTCAAGTCGATTCGGGCATAAGCCTTGGCGGCAACGAAGAACGGTTCTTCGGCCAGGAAGAGGTCGGCCGGGGGCAGCAGCGGACGGCTACGGTCGCCCGCAAGCATGGTGTAGCGCGACTGTGCCTCGTGCCAGAAATCCCGGATCGCTGCCGGCACCGTGCTGTACAGGCAAAGCACGGTGTGGCGCGGCAGGTAGTCGAAAAGGGTGGCCGTTTCCTCGAAGAAAAGGGGTAGCCAGTACTCGATTCCGGCCGCCGCGAGGCCATTCGAGACGTCCTTGTAGATCCTCGAGCGCCCGGGGTCGCCTTCAAAAACCTCCCGGAAACGCTGACGGAAACGGGTGCGACCCGTGTCGTCGAGCGGAAACTCGCGTGCCGGCAGCAGGCGAACCTCGGGTACAGGATAGAGTGTGCGCTGGCTGTCGACGTCGAAAGTTTTGATGCTTTCGATCTCGTTGTCGAAGAGGTCGAGGCGGAAAGGCAGTGGCGAGCCCATCGGGAAGAGATCGACGAGACCGCCACGGATCGCGTACTCGCCCGGTGCCACGACCTGCGTGACCAGCGCGTAACCGGCCAGCGTCATCTGGGTGCGGAACTGCCCCGGATCGAGCTTCTCACCCTGTTTGAGGAAGAAAGTGTAGGCCGCCAGGTAGGCCGGCGGTGCGAGACGGTAGACCGCCGTGCCGGCGGGGACCAGCAGCACGTCACATTCACCGCGCATGACTGCATAGAGCGTTGCCAGTCGCTCGGAAACCAGGTCGTGGTGTGGCGAGAAGCTGTCGTAGGGCAGCGTTTCCCAGTCGGGTAGCAGGCGGACGCGCAGATCGGCCGCGAACCAGGGAATTTCCTGCAGCAGACGGAGTGCGTCGCCGGCGCTGGCAGTGAGCACTGCCAGCATGCGCCGC
>NZ_JDSS02000043.1:42890-48219 GCF_000584955.1 Candidatus Accumulibacter vicinus | reverse complement strand
GCTGCCGGCACTCGCTTCCGAGGCTGCCTGGGCGATCAGGAGGGCATCAGCAAAGCCCGCAGGAAACTGAAGCCTTTCGCCGATTTCGGGTAATGACGATCGGGGAAGCGGAAATGACAAGGAATGCGACTCGCGACTCGGCTTCTGAAGTGGGTGGGTCTGCCCATGCCGATCAAGGCTGGGCGGCGAAGGAGCGGAATTATAGCCGATCAGGCCGGCTGATCGGCCGTCCTGATCGACATTTGCACTCGTTTACAGCCAACCAGCGGGGGGCTCGTTGCCTGCTCTGGCACGCCTCAGTGGCCTGCAGCTTCGAGGGTTGTGCAGAGCGCGCTGAAGAACTGCGATGAACCACTGCGAATCGAGTAATCGGCAACGTCCGACAAGGGCGTCGGGTGCGGATTGACTTCCACCACCACGGCACCGGCGCTTTTCGCCCACAGCGGCAGGCGGGCGGCGGGCTGCACGGTGAATGAGGTGCCGACACAGAAGAATACGTCGGCCTTGAGGCTGGATCTCTCGGCAGCGGTAAAGACGGCTTCATCGAGCGTTTCACCGAACATCACCAGATCGGGTCGAACCGGCGCGCCGCAGGCCGGGCAGGCGTAAGGTTCAAGGGCGTCCTGATTCCAGCTGGCGAGAAATCCGCAGTGCCGGTGACAACGCACCCGGTGGATGGTGCCATGCACTTCGAGGACGTGCCGGTTCCCCGCGCGCGCGTGATAGCCATCGATATTCTGGGTAATCACGGTGAATTGCTGTGCTGAACAGAGGTCGTCCAGGCGGGCGATCGCGTGATGGCCGGCATTCGGACGCCGTTCATCGACCAGGTTCCGCAGTTGCAGCAGCCAGCTCCAGGCACGTTGCGGATTGCGCAGAAATCCTTCGATACTGGCGACTTCGTCCGGGTCGACGTTGTTCCACAGGCCGGTTGCCCCATCGCGGAACGTCGGAATGCCACTATCGGCGGAAAGCCCTGCGCCCGAAAAAACGACCACTTCGCTCGCCTCGCGCAGGAGCGAAGCGATTGATTCCAGATTCTGCATGATCCTCTCCTTCGTGAAAGCTTGCAGCGATTGTCGCATGTTCAGCAGAGCGACGGAATTGCGGCCCCTGCAGCACGAAAACACGACTGGCGCGGCCACAAGGCCTGGTTCGTTGTATAAATGCCACACAATGCCAGGCCAATGCTTGAAGCAAATCAAGTTTGTATGCTTAAATCCCCTGACTGCGCAAAAATCGCATCGCGTTACACGCATTCGGACCTAACAGAGATTAATCGAGGAGGAACATCTTGAAATCGAAAATCATTACTACCCTGCTGGCCTCTATCGGCCTCTTTGCGGCGGCTGGCTCCGTGCAAGCCCAAACCGCCAATGATCGCGTCTACGTGATCGACCAACGCGGTGAAGTCGTGGTCAGCGGCACCGGCCTTTGCTGGCGCACCGGCTTCTGGACCCCGGCTGCGGCCGCCAAGGACCCGGCCGGCTGCAAGTGCGATAAGGATCTGCTGCCGAAGGAAGTCTGCGAGCCGGCTGTCGCCAGGCCTGCGCCGGGTGCCGCCCAGCCGCCGCCTAGCAAGCCTGCAGCCGACAAGATCACGGTTGCCGCCGACGCGCTGTTCGACTTCGACAAGGCGACCTTGCGTCCAGAAGGCAAGGCCAAGCTGGATGAAGTGGTCAGCAAGTCCAAGGCGATCCAGCTGGAGCTGATCACGGCCACCGGCCATACCGACCGCTTCGGTTCCGACGCCTACAACCAGAGACTCTCCGAGAAGCGCGCTGCCGCGGTCAAGGCCTATCTGGTCAGCAAGGGGATCGCATCCAACCTCGTCATCACCGCGGGCAAGGGCAAGACGCAACCGGTCACCAAACCCGATCAGTGCCCAGGTCCGAAGAGCAAGAAGACCATCGCCTGCCTGCAGCCTGACCGTCGTGTCGATATCGAAGTCATCGGCAACAAGTAATTCCGGCGAAATGCCTCCGAAAACCCCGCTCTGGCGGGGTTTTTTTTAGGTCTTTCGAATCCCTGCGCGATGACCATGCCCTTGCCGCCCGTCGACCTCGTCATCGAGGCACGCTGGGTCGTTCCCGTCGATCCGGCCGATCTGGTTCTCGAAAACCATGCCGTG
This sequence comes from Candidatus Accumulibacter vicinus, assembly GCF_000584955.1. NCBI lineage: Bacteria > Pseudomonadati > Pseudomonadota > Betaproteobacteria > Candidatus Accumulibacter > Candidatus Accumulibacter vicinus. The sequence goes on along the minus strand of NZ_JDSS02000043.1, from coordinate 46,088 downwards.
GTCGTCAATCACGGCCGCATCATCGACCTCCTCCCGCAGAACGAGGTGGCGGACCGCTTTGCGCCACGCATACGCAAGCGCCTGGCGCAGCACGTGCTGATTCCGGGACTCGTCAATTTGCACACCCATGCCGCGATGAGTCTGCTGCGCGGCCTGGCCGATGACCTGCCCCTGATGCAGTGGCTGCGGGAGCACGTCTGGCCGACCGAGGCGAAGCATGTCTCGGCACAGTTTGTCCATGACGGTACGCTGCTGGCCTGCGCCGAGATGCTGCGTGGCGGCATCACCTGTTTCAACGATATGTATTTCTTCCCGCGGGCCGCCGCCGAGGCGGCGCTCGCTGCGGGAATGCGCGCCGCGATCGGTCTCATCACCGTCGACTTTCCGAGCAACTATGCGGCGGATGCGGACGACTATCTGGACAAAGGGCTGGCCGTCCGGGACCAGTTGCTGGGCGAGCCGCTGCTGTCTTTCTGCCTTGCCCCGCATGCTCCCTACACCGTTGGCGAGAGGAGTTTGGCCAGGGTGCTGACCCTGGCCGAACAGATCGAACTGCCGATTCATCTCCATCTGCATGAAACTGTCCAGGAACTAGACGACAGCCTGCAGCGCTTCGGGGTGCGCCCGATCGAACGTCTTCGCCGCCTCGGTCTGCTCAGTCCGGCCCTGATCGCCGTGCACGCCGTGCACCTGAATATCCATGAAATCGAACTGCTGGCGCAGCACGGCTGTTCCGTGGCGCACTGTCCCAGTTCCAATCTCAAGCTTGCCAGCGGCATTGCTCCGATTACGGAACTGTCCGCCCAGGGCGTCAACATGGGTCTGGGTACGGACGGAGCGGCAAGCAACAACCGCCTCGACCTCTTCCAGGAGATGCGTCTGGCCGCCCTGCTCGCCAAGGAACAGAGCGGGCGCGCCGATGCCATCCATGCCCATCAGGTCTTGCACATGGCCACTCTTGGCGGCGCCCGCGCGCTCGGTCTCGACGCGTGTATCGGCTCGATCAGCCGCGGCAAGGCGGCCGACTTATGCGCCGTCAGACTGGACGATGTCGCCCTCGTTCCCTGTTACGACCCGGTTTCACATCTTAGCTACGTGCTAGGCCGTGAGCATGTTTCCGAGGTTTGGGTGGCGGGTCGGATACGCGTTGAAAACGGGCAACTGGTTGATAACAACGAAATTGGATTGATAAAACTGGCCCTCTTGTGGCAGAATAAAATTCGTCCGTGATGAGTTCGGTCAACAACGAGGCATCAATTAGGCCATGCGGACCACGTCCGCAGGCTTCAACTAACGAGGGGAAACCTAGATGAACAGAACCGCAAAAAACTCCATGATGGCCTTGCTCACCGCCGCCACGGTCGGCTTTGGCGCCTCGCTTGCTCATGCACAGACTTCGATTCCCCTGGACCGGGTATACGTCATCGACCAACGCGGTGAAGTCGTGATGAGCGGTACCGGCCTCTGCTGGCGAACCGGCTTCTGGACCCCGGCTGCGGCGGCCAATGATCCGGCGGGTTGCAAGTGCGACAAGGATTTGCTGCCCAAGGAAGTTTGCGAGCCGGCCGTCGCCAAAGCTGCGCCGGGGGCGGCCGCACCGGCGCCTGGCAAGCCCGCGGGCGACAAGATCACGGTTGCCGCCGACGCGCTGTTCGATTTCGACAAGGCGACACTGCGTCCAGAAGGCAAGGCCAAGCTTGACGACGTGGTCGCCAAGTCTCAGGCCATCAAGCTCGAAGTGATCATTGCCGTTGGCCATACCGACCGCTTTGGTTCCGACGCCTATAATCAGAAACTGTCCGAGAAGCGCGCTGCTGCGGTCAAGGCCTATCTGGTCAGCAAGGGCATCGAGGCCAACCGCATCTACACCGAAGGCAAGGGCAAGAAGAATCCGGTCACCAAGCCTGATCAGTGCCCGGGTCCAAAGAGCAAGAAGACGATCGCTTGCCTGCAGCCTGACCGTCGTGTCGATATCGAACTCATCGGCACCAAGTAATCCGCCGGTGTTTTCCGGAGGCCCTGCTTTCGCAGGGCTTTTTTCTTTGCAATGATGGGTACCCAAGGTGCGATGATCAACGCTGACCAGAGCGAACTCGAGAAATTCAGCCAGCCTGCGCATCGCTGGTGGGATCCGTGCAGCGACTTCAAGCCGCTGCACGACATCAACCCACTGCGCCTGGACTGGATCGACGACCAGTGCCAACTCGCCGGCAAGCGCGTGCTCGACGTCGGGTGTGGCGGCGGCTTGCTCTCCGAAGGGATGTGCGAAAGAGGTGCGACAGTGACCGGCATTGATCTTTCGGAGAAAGCGCTGAGTGTGGCCCGCCTGCACCTGCTCGAAAGCGGACAGGTGGTTGACTATCGCAGGGTTGCGGCCGAAGAACTGGCTGCCCAGGAGGGAAGCAGCTACGATGTTGTCACCTGCCTGGAAATGCTCGAACACGTTCCCGATCCATCCAGTACGATTGCCGCTTGTGCTGCACTGGTCAAGCCTGGCGGGCATGTATTCTTTTCGACCATCAACCGCAATCCGAAGGCCTACCTGTTGGCGGTGATCGGCGCTGAATATGTCCTGCGCATGCTGCCCAGGGGTACCCATGATTACGCCAGGTTCATCAAGCCATCGGAGCTGCTGCGCTGGGCCAGGAGTGTTGGTCTCGCTGTGCTTGACTTGCGCGGGATGACCTACAATCCCTTGACGGGACGGTACACTCTCGGCCGCGACTGCGACGTTAATTACCTGCTGCACACCGTGAAGAATGTTTGAAGCGGTCCTCTTCGACCTTGACGGGACTTTTGCCGATACCGCTCCGGATCTGGCGGCGGCACTCAACCGCTTGCGTTCTGATCTCGGCTTGGCAGCACTTCCGGCGGCCCGGTTGCGTCCTCTCACTTCGCAGGGCGTCCGGGGCATGCTGAAGGCGGGGCTCGACATGCAACCGGGCGATCCGGACTATGCGGAGTTCCATGATCGCTTTCTGCACTATTACAGCCAGGGCATCTGCGTCGAGACGACGGTTTTCCCCGGGATTGACGAACTGCTTGGCGGCTTTGAGCGCCGCGGTTCGCCGTGGGGAATCATCACCAACAAGGCACAACGCTTCACCCTGCCGCTGTTGAACCAATTGGGTTACGCCAAACGTGCCGCCTGCGTGGTCAGCGGCGACTCTGCGCGGCGTGCCAAGCCCGCCGCCCAGC
>NZ_JDSS02000043.1:29176-42547 GCF_000584955.1 Candidatus Accumulibacter vicinus | reverse complement strand
GCGCGCTGATTGCCAGGGAGCCCGCGCGCTGCCTTTACGTCGGTGATGACTTGCGTGACATCCAGGCTGGTCGGGCCGTGGGCATGGCCACGGTGGCGGTGCGCTACGGCTATCTTGGCGATGGCGACCCGATCGAGGCCTGGGGTGCCGATCATCTCGTCGAGGATGCTCGGGAGATCGCTGCGCTGGCTGGCATCCACTGATCCGTGTCGCGGGTGTCGTGATGCGTTACAGTGCACGTATGCCACGAACAGCCTTGATCCTTTTCGCCCATGGCGCACGTGACCCGGAATGGGCCGAACCGATGCGCCGCGTCTGTGCGGCAATGCGCGAACAGGCGCCCGAGCTGCGTGTCGAGCTGGCCTTTCTCGAGTTCATCAAACCCGATTTGCGCGCATGTGCCGAATCCCTGATCGCTGAATGCTGGGAACGCATTCTGGTCGTGCCGATGTTCATCGCTCGCGGTGGGCATCTGAAGCGCGATGTGCCGCTGCTGCTCGAAGAACTGCGACAGCACCATCCGCGGACGTGCTTTGAACTCGCACCTGCGATTGGCGAGGCCGAGCCCATCGTTCAGGCCATGGCCCGGCATGTACTAGCGCTCGCCAGTCGCTGATGCGGCGCGGCTGTCAGGTATGGTCAGCAGGCAAGCGCGCCTTGTGGTGATGCGCGTGCGAGTCTGCGTTCCTGACATCACCTTGTCGCCGATCGGTTATCTGGCGACGCCATTTCGGGACCGCTTCGGCATTCCTCGTCAGCCACGCCTGGCACCGCATGCGCGCGGCCAACTGCGCCTGCTGCGACCGTATGACCGGGAGGAAGCCGTGCGTGGCCTGGCGGCCTTCTCGCATGTCTGGCTCAGTGTTATCTTCCACCACTGCCGCGGCGATTGGCATCCGACGGTTCGACCGCCGCGGCTGGGAGGCAATCAACGTGTTGGTGTATTCGCCAGCCGCAGCCCGTTTCGCCCGAATCCCCTGGGGCTGTCACTGGTCGAACTGTTGTCCATTGAAACCCGTTCGGGGGTGGTATTGACTTTTGGCGGCGTTGACCTGCTTGACGGTACACCCGTCCTCGACATCAAACCATACCTTCCCTTTGTCGAGAGCGAGCCGGCGGCCCGCAGCGGTTTCGTCGAGGGTCCGCCGCCACAACTGGCGGTCGATTTCAGCGGGCAGGCGGCGATGCAATTGCGCCGGCACGAATCTCGCTGGCCGGACCTGGCGGCACTGCTGTGCGAGGTGTTGGCACAGGACCCGCGTCCGGCTTACGCCAGCGATCCGTTGCGACGCTATGGCTTGCGTCTTTACGATCTGGAAGTCAAATGGCGTTGTACGGGGATGCGGGTCGTCGTTGAGGAAATTGTGCCGGCTGTGGTCGACTGATGGCCCAGCCCGTGGGCAAAGCTTGCTGCGGACGGGTTGCGTCGGAAGCACGATGCAGGGCGAGATGGTGAGTGTTCCGATCCCCGCGCAGGGTCACGGCGCCAGGCGTTCGCGAATCCACTGCTGATCGCTGTCCAGACGGTAGCGCAGACGGTCGTGCAGACGACTCTTTCTGCCCTGCCAGAACTCCCAGGTATCGGGGCGCAGCCGGTAGCCGCCCCAGTGGGGTGGACGTGGCGGATGTAGCAGGAACTTCGCGCCATAGCGGGCGGCGTTGCCGACGAGTACGCTGCGGCTGGCAATCACCTGGCTCTGTGGACTCGCCCAGGCGCCAATGCGGGAATCGAGTGGGCGGCTGGCGAAGTAGGCATCGCTTTCGGCGGCACTCACTTTTTCGACGAAACCCTCGATGCGCACGACCCGCTCCAGGTCGACCCAATGAAACTGCAGCGCTGCCCAGGGGTTGGCAGCCAGTTCGCGACCCTTGCGACTGTCGTAGTTGGTGAACCAGGTGAGGCCATTTTCGTCATAGCCCTTGATCAGCACCACGCGGGTGGAGGGGCGCAGGCGGCTGTCTACCGTCGCCAGGGTCATGGCGTTGGGTTCGGGGACTTGCGCGCTGATCGCTTCGCCGATCCATTTTTCAAACTGTCTGAGGGGGTCGACGTGTGATGCGTCCTCACTGAGTTCGGCGCGTTCATAGCTTTTGCGGAGGTCGGCGAGCTTGGTCATCTTATGTACGAGGATGCAATGGGTGGGGCCCGGCAGGGCTGGATCATGCCGTGGCGGATTATCGTCGATGCGCTACCCCTGCAGCCAGTCCTTGCGCAGGGTGTTGCGTGTTCGCTGCAACTGCAGCTGGTGGCGATCCTTGGCCGGAGCGCCGAGTTGCACCGCGAATTCCATCAGTTCGTCGCGTCGAAAGGCGTGCATGTGGACCGTTTCGCCGGCTCGACGGCGACTCAACAGGCGATCGAGCGTCGATGGCGTGACTCGCAAGCCATCGATCGCCAGCAGCAGGTCACCGGCCGACAGTCCGGCGGCCTGCGCCGGGCTGCCTTCGTATACCGTCGTCAACCGGACCTCGCTGCCGTCGCTACCGGTTCTTGCGCCGAGTGACGGGGTTGCGGAATTTGCCGAACGCTTCAGCCGGATGCCAAAGGGCTTCAGCAGTCGCGCCAGGTCCATATCGGTCGTGCCATGTACGGCTTCGGCAAAAAAGTGTTCGAGGTCGAGGCCGGACAGTTCTTCGGCGAGCATCCGGATGTCCTCGTCGCCAATGCCGCAGCGCTGCTCACCCTGGCCATGGCGGTGCCAGAGCGCGCGCATCACGTCGTCCAGTGAAATCCGGTTGCTGGTCTCGGCGCGCAGCTTCAGGTCGAGTGCCAGCGCCACCAGCGATCCCTTGGTGTAGTAGCTGACCACCGCATTCGGGGTGTTCTCGTCCGGCCGGTAGTATTTCGTCCAGGCATCAAAACTCGACTCGGCAAGTGTTTGCCGCTGCCGACCGGGGTTATTGTGGACCTTGTCGATCGTCCTGGCGATCAGGGCCAGCCAGTCTTTCAACGGGATCAAGCCGCAGCGTAGCAGCGCCAGGTCGTCGTAGTACGAGGTGAAACCCTCGAAGGCCCAGAGCAGGGTGGTGTAGTTCTCGGCATCGAGATTGTAGGACGAGAATGCAGCGGGCTGGATGCGCTTGACGTTCCATGCGTGGAAATACTCGTGGCTGCACAGACCGAGAAAGCTGCGATAGCGCTCCGGTGTACCGCGCATGCCCGAGTAAGGCAGATCGTCGCGGGCGCAGAGCAGTGCCGTCGAGGCACGGTGCTCAAGTCCGCTATACGCATCGTCGACGGCCGTGACCAGGAAAACGTAATGTGGCATCGGTGCCGGTTCGCCGAAGAAGCGGATTTGCCATTCACAGAGGCGCTGCAGGTCGTTGGTCAGGCGCGCCAGGTCACAGTCATGACGTCCGCTGATGGCAATTTCGTGCGGGACACCGCAGGCCGTGAATGTGGCCAGCGTGAAGGTGCCCATTTCGACCGGGTGATCGATCAGTTCGTCATAGTTGGCGGCCCGGTAGAGGCCGAAAGTGTGTCGTCGGGCAGTCTGGTCGCATGCCGAAGTGAGGGCTGTGGCGACACGCCAGGCTTTGAAGCCCCTGCCGATCGGCCGTTGGATATCGACCAGACACGGCAAATGTTCGTGACCGATGGCGCGCAGGAATACGCTGCTGCCATTGAAAAAAGCGTGCGTCTGGTCGACATGCGCAGCGCGTACCGAGAGATCCCAGGCGTAGACCTCGCAGATGACGGTGAGCGCCACACCCTTGCCGACCGGCGCAGCCTGCCAGCTGTGTTTGTCGATCTTGGTGAGCGGTACCGCTTTGCCGGCAGCCTCGGCACGAATCGCAACGATGTGGCGCGCGAAGTCACGAATCAGGTAGCTGCCCGGGATCCATGCCGGTAGCGCGAAACGCTGCCCGGTCAGAGCGGGTGCGGCAAGCGTGCAGCGCACTTCAAGAAGATGCGCTGCAGGCTTGCTCGGACGAATGCTGTAGCAGATGTGCGCAGGCCTCATCGCTTGTCTCTGTGGGTCTGGTCAGGGTGTTGCCGGAATTGTACGGCTTGCGTGCGCTGCCATGCGCAGGCATGGGGTCAACATCGGGGCGATGCACCCGGGCCGTGGGAAAAGGCAACGATCATGACTTTGATGATCGGGGGGTGCCTGGAAAATTCATGACCGTTAGCATGGCCGCCAGCCGGGGGAACTTTCCTTTCATGACTGAATCATTATTCAATTGGTGCTTGGCTCCCTGCGCAAGTCATGCCAGAATCGAAGCATCCGGGAATCGGGGGACAACCTGATTTCCCTGGATTTGACCCATTAATTATCTGAAGACACATGGAGGAGACACAATGAGCCAACATTGCAGAGGTTTTATGCTGGCAGCAACGCTGTCGGCGAGCCTGCTGTCAGCACCGGTTCTAGCCCAGGAACTGAGCGGCACGCTGAAGAAGGTCAAGGAAACCGGAGTCATCACGCTCGGACATCGCGAGTCGTCGATCCCCTTCTCGTATTATGACGACAAGCAGCAGGTCATCGGCTATTCGCAGGAGATGATGATGAAGGCGGTCGACGCCATCAAGGCGGAGCTGAAGCTGACCAAGCTGGAGACCAAGCTGATGCCGGTGACCTCGGCGAACCGCATCACGCTGGTCCAGAACGGCTCGGTCGACCTTGAATGCGGTTCGACTACCAACAACACCGAACGTCAGAAACAGGTCAGTTTTTCCAACACCATCTTCATCATCGGTACTCGCCTGATGACCAAGACCAACTCCGGGATCACCGATTTCCCTGACCTGGCGGGCAAGAATGTCGTGACCACTGCCGGTACCACCTCGGAGCGTCTGCTGCGCAAGATGAACGAGGACAAGCAGATGAAGATGAACATCATCAGCGCCAAGGACCACGGAGAAGCCTTCCTGACCCTGGAAACCGGTCGCGCGGTCGCTTTCATGATGGACGACGCGTTGCTCTACGGTGAAATGGCCAAGGCCAAGAAAGCCAGCGACTGGATGGTGGTCGGCACGCCGCAGTCGTTCGAAGCCTATGGCTGCATGATGCGCAAGGATGACCCGGCCTTCAAGAAGGTTGTCGATGGTGCATTGGCCAAGGCCATGACTTCGGGCGAAGCCGAAAAAATCTACGCCAAGTGGTTTCTGCAACCGATCCCGCCGAAAGGCCTGAACCTCAATTTCCCGCTCTCCGAAGCCGTCAAGAAGCTGTACAAGGCGCCTAACGACAAGGCCTTCGAGTAAGTCTGGCCTGCCCCTGGAACAGCCCAGTCCGGGGGCCTGCCGGACCCTGGAATTCAACCAGAATGGACCACAAGCAAAGGAGAAACCATGCTGAATGAAACTGCAAGACGTTGGTTGATGGCGATGGTGGCGACTCTTCTCGTCTGCAGTGCGGCACTGGCTGCAGACAAGCCGAACATCGTGATCCTCGCCACTGGCGGTACGATCGCCGGTGCAGGCGCCGATGTCACCAACAGCGCCACCTATCAGGCGGCGAAGGTGCCGGTGGACAAGCTGATCGCCGGCATTCCGCAGTTGAACACGGTTGCCGCAGTGCGCGGAGAACAGGTCTTCCAGATTGCCTCGGAGAGCTTTACCAATGCCAATCTGGTGACTCTGGCCAAGCGTGTCGCAACGCTGGTCAAACAGAATGATGTGGATGGTGTAGTGATCACGCACGGCACCGATACGCTCGAAGAAACCGCCTACTTTCTCAATCTGGTGGTGCACACCGACAAGCCCATCGTCGTGGTCGGCTCGATGCGACCGGGAACTGCGATGTCGGCCGATGGCACGCTGAATCTGTTCAACGCGGTCAGTGTCGCGGCCAGCAAGGACGCGCGTGGCAAAGGCGTGCTGGTGACCATGAACGACGAGATCAACAGCGGTCGCGATGTCGCCAAGATGGTCAACCTCAGAACCGAAGCCTTCAAGAGTCCCTGGGGGCCGCTCGGGATGGTCGTCGAAGGCAAGAACTACTGGTTCCGTCTGCCCGCCAAGCGGCACACCAGCCATTCCGAATTCGACATCGAGAAAATCGACACGCTGCCGTCGGTCGAGATCGCCTATGGATCGGGCAATGCTTCCGATACTGCCTACCGCGCTTTTGCGGCCAATGGCGCCAAGGCGATCGTCCATGCAGGTACCGGCAATGGTTCGGTGAGCAGCGCCGTTGTGCCCAGTCTGCAGGAACTGCGCGGCAAAGGGATTCAGATCATCCGTTCTTCGCATGTCAATGCCGGTGGCTTCGTGCTGCGCAACGCCGAGCAACCCGACGACAAGTACGACTGGGTGGTCGCGCACGATCTCAATCCGCAGAAAGCACGCATTCTTGCCCTGGTGGCTTTGACCAAGACCCAGGACAGCAAGGAACTACAACGGATTTTCTGGGAGTATTGAGCTCGGTTCGGAAACCAGGGCAGGGCAGTCCAGGACTTTCCTGCCTATCATGGAAGTCGCGTCGGCGACTCACGAACCTCCCCTCGCCCGCAAGCTGGAGAGCATACAAAGGGCCGAGGGCGAGATGGGGAATTCGCGGAGCCTGTTCCGTGCCCGCTGAGCGCTTCCGGCGTGCTGGCCGGAATGTACCCTGCAAGGGAGGGTCACGGTCATGATTTTCATGATCGGGGGTGTCTGAAGTAGCCATGTCCGTTAGGAGAAGCATCGATGGGTTACAACTGGAACTGGGGAATCTTTCTGCAGCCGACGGCAACGGGCGACGATACCTATCTTGGCTGGATGTTCTACGGCTTCAAGATGACCATCGCCCTGTCGCTGTCGGCCTGGCTGATCGCGCTGGCGCTTGGCGCCGTGGTCGGCGTCCTGCGGACGGTCCCGAATAAATGGCTGTCGGGGCTGGCTACGGCCTACGTCGAGATCTTTCGCAACATCCCGCTGCTGGTGCAACTCTTCCTCTGGTATTTCGTGATGCCCGAACTGCTGCCAGAGGCTCTTGGCAATGCCTTCAAGCAGACCAACCCGATCATGCAGCAGTTTGTCGCCTCGATGGTCTGCCTGGCGCTGTTCACCAGCGCGCGTGTCGCTGAACAGGTGCGTTCGGGGATCAATTCGCTGCCGCCGGGACAGAAAAACGCCGGGCTGGCGATGGGCTTCACCTTGCCGCAGACTTATCGCTATGTGATGTTGCCGATGGCGGTGCGTTTGATCGTGCCGCCGCTGACCTCAGAGTTTCTCAACATCTTCAAGAACTCGGCCGTATGTTCGACGATCGGGCTGCTGGAACTGGCCGCCCAGGGCCGGCAACTGGTGGATTACACGGCGCAGCCCTACGAGTCGTTCATCGCGGTGACGATCGCCTACCTGCTGATCAATGTGGTGGTGATGTCCGGCATGCGCTGGGTGGAAGAGCATGTGCGTGTTCCCGGCTATCTTGGAGGCAAGTGAGATGCATGAATTCGACTGGTCTTCGATTCCCAATGCGCTGCCTTTCCTCTGGGAGGGCATGAAAATTTCCCTCAATATCACGGTCAGCGCGGTGATTTTCGGAATTGTCTGGGGCACCCTGCTGGCACTGATGCGCCTCTCGCCGATCAAGCCGCTGTCATGGTTCGCAGCCGGCTACGTGAATCTTTTCCGGGCCATTCCGCTGGTCATGGTGTTGTTGTGGTTTTTTCTGATCGTGCCGCATCTGCTGGAAAGCCTCTTCGGCTTCCCGCGCGGTTCGGACATGCGCCTTTCCTCGGCGATTGCCGGCTTTGCGCTGTTCGAGGCGGCCTACTACTCGGAGATCATTCGTGCCGGCATCCAGTCGGTTCCGAAAGGCCAGATGGGTGCCGCCAGCGCGCTCGGCATGACCTACGGCCAGGCGATGCGCCTGGTGGTGCTGCCACAGGCTTTCCGCAACATGGTTCCCTTGCTGCTGACACAGGGGATCATCCTCTTCCAGGATACCTCGCTGGTCTATGTTTCGGCCCTGGCCGACTTCTTCGGTGCGGCCTACAAGGTTGGTGACCGTGACGGGCGCCTGGTCGAGTTGCTGCTCTTTGCCGGTGCCGTTTATTTCGTGATCTGCTTCACCGCGTCGCGAATCGTTCGCCACTACCAGAACAAGCTGAAGACGGCCTGATGCCGCTTGCAGCAATGAATCGAGGAGACTTTCGTGATTACGATGAACAAGGTGAGCAAGCATTACGGTTCCTTCCAGGTCCTCGCCGACTGCACGACGCAGGTGCACAAGGGCGAAGTAATCGTCGTCTGTGGTCCGTCTGGTTCGGGCAAGTCGACACTGATCAAGTGTGTCAATGGCCTCGAACCCTTTCAGAGTGGTGAAATCATCGTCAATGGCGTGTCCGTCGGCGATCCGAAAACCAATCTTTCCAAGCTGCGCTCGACGGTCGGCATGGTCTTCCAGAATTTCGAACTCTTTCCACACATGAGCATCATCGACAACCTGGCCATTGCCCAGACCAAGGTGCTCGGGCGTACCCAGGAGCAGGCGCGCGAGAAGGGTTTCAAGTTGCTCGACCGGGTCGGCCTGCGCGCGCAGGCTGAGAAATATCCGGGTCAGCTTTCCGGTGGCCAGCAGCAGCGTGTGGCGATTGCCAGGGCGCTGGCGATGGACCCGATCTGCATGCTCTTTGACGAACCGACTTCGGCGCTTGACCCGGAAATGGTCAACGAAGTGCTCGACGTGATGACTGAACTGGCACAGGAGGGGATGACCATGATGTGCGTCACGCACGAGATGGGCTTCGCCAAACGCGTTGCCAGCCGGGTGATCTTCATGGATCAGGGTCGTATCGTCGAGGACGACAGCAAGGAGGCCTTTTTCGAACACGCTCGTTCGGAGCGAGCACAACAGTTTCTGGCCAAGATTCTGCACCATTGAGTATCGTCTGACTCCGGGTTTGCCTGGAGTGACACAGGCGTCAGTGGCCAGCAAGGCGGTACCCGATCGATTCGAGAGAAGGAGAACGGCATGGCACTGGTCAGCGAGTCCACACACAACCTGCGCCGCAACCTGCGCGAAATCGCCGAGCAGCAGCATCTTTCGGCGCGCATCGGCGAATTCCTCGATGGCTACTTCGTCGATGTGGAACTGGGCGGCGCCACGGATGCGAGTCCCGAAGAGCTTCTCGGGGCAGCAGTCCAGCATTTTCGGCTGGGCGAGGTGCGCGCGCCGCAACAAGCCGCAGCCGCTCTCTACACGCCGGATTTTGACCGGCATGGCTGGCACTCTCCGCACACCGTGATCGATGTCGTCACCGACGACATGCCGTTTCTGGTCGATTCGATCACCATGCTGGTGTACCACCATGGACTGGTGATCCATCGTTTGCTGCATCCTTTGCTGGGCGCCGAGCGCAGCGTCGATGGCAGGCTGCAGGCCACGCGGCCGCGTGGCGCTGCCGGCAGTCGGCCGGAATCCTGGATCCACCTCGAGATCGATCGCATTGGCGAGGCCGGGCTGATCGACACCCTGCATCAGGAAATTCTGGGGGTGCTTGCTGACGTGCGTGCGGCCGTCGAAGACGGCCCGACGATGCATGAGCGGATGCGCGAAGCACACACCGAGATGGCCGCCACGACGCTTGCCGGGGCTGACGAAGCCGCGGCGTATCTGGCCTGGATCGCCGCCAACAATTTTGTCTTTCTCGGTTATGCGGATTACCAGGCAGCTGTCGGCGACAGCAAGCTCGCGCGCGTTGCCGGTAGTGGACTCGGCATTCTCCGAAGCCCCGACCACCCCCGCTTTGGCCGTTGCCTGGCGGGAATTCCCGGCGTCGTCGCGGAACTGGCCAGAGATCCCCTGCCCGTGATTCTGGTCAAGGCAGACGCGCGCTCGACGGTTCATCGCTCGGCCTACCTCGATTTCATTGCCGCCAAGCGTTATGACGCCGGCGGCAATATCGTCGGATTACGTGCTTTCGTCGGACTCTACACGGCGCACGTCTACCATGTGGCGGCAACCGATGTGCCGCTGCTGCGACGCAAGATTGCCGCTGTACGGGAGGATCTTGGCTTCCTGCCGCGCAGCCATCGCGACAAGACCCTGCTCAACGTACTCGAAACCTATCCACGTGACGAGTTGATCGAAATCGCTCACCAGGATCTGGTCCGTATCGCCAGCGGCATCGTGTCCCTGCACGAGCGCGAACAGGTGCGCATCTTTTTGCGCGACGACGCCTGGGGGCGTTATGTTTCGGCGATCGTCTATATGCCGCGCGACCGTTTCGACACCACCATCCGCGAGCGCATCTCGGCGCTCCTTCATGAAAGCCTCACCGCCGAGCGCGTCGACTATTTTGTCATGCTCGGCGAGTCGCGGCTGGCACGTCTGCATTTCATCGCCCGTACGCCGGTTGGTACCAATTACCGCTACGATGCTGACGTGATCGAAAGGCAGGTGGCGCGCATCGTGCGCGGCTGGGCCGAAGAACTGAAACAGAATCTCGTCGGGCACTACGGCGAGGAGCGCGGCAATAGCCTGTTGCGTCGCTATTCGCTGGAACTGCCGCTGTCGTATCAGGAGCGGGTCACACCCGCTTCCGCGGTGTCCGACCTCGAGCGCCTGGAAGCCGCCGAACAGAGCGGTCGTGTCGAAGTGAAGCTGAGCGCAGCCCAGGGCGACGATGGGTCACACCAGCACCTGAAGCTGTTCCGTCGTGGCAGGCCGAGACCGCTGTCGGCGATTCTGCCGATCCTTGAGAACATGGGACTGACGGTACTCTCCGAACAGCCGTTCAGTCTGCCCAGGAGTGACCTGCACATTGCCGACTTTGCAGTGCGCTTGCCGCAGGCTGCAGCACTGGATGACGAAACGACCCGGCAATCCTTCATCGACCTGCTCGAGAGCCTGTTTCGCGACCAGGCAGAGAACGACGGTTTCAACCGCCTGGTCCTGCTGGCGGGTCTCGACGGGCGGCAGATCAGCATCCTGCGCGCCTACAGCCGTTACCTGCGGCAGGCCGGTCTGCCGTTCAGCCAGGCCTATGTGCAGCGCTGTCTGGCGACGCATTTCCGGATTACGCGGGCGCTGGTCGACCTGTTCGAAGCGCTCTTTTCTCCGGTAGCAGACGAGGCACGCGCCAGGGCTTTGTCCGATGAAGTCAGCACGGCCTTGTTGCAGGTCAGCAATCCTGATGATGATCGCATTCTTTCTGCGCTGCAGACGGTCATTGAGGCAACGCTGCGGACGAACGCCTATCAATCGGGCCATGATGGCCAGGCCAAGAGTTACCTGTCCTTCAAGTTCTCATCAAGGGACATCCCCTTCCTGCCTGCGCCGGCGCCGCTCTACGAAATCTTCGTCTACAACGAGCGGGTCGAAGGCGTGCACCTGCGCGGTGCCCGGGTAGCGCGCGGTGGCCTGCGCTGGTCCGATCGCATGGAAGATTTCCGCACCGAGGTGCTCGGTCTGGTCAAGGCGCAGATGGTGAAGAATGCAGTGATCGTTCCGCTGGGGTCGAAAGGGGGGTTCGTCTGCAAACGCCTGCCGGCGGCTGGCGAGCGCGAAGCCTTGCAGGCCGAGGGAATTGCCTGTTATTCGACCTTCATCCGTGGCCTGCTCGACCTGACCGACAACCTGGTCGACGGTCAGGTCGTGCCTCCCGATGGCGTGCGCCGTCGCGACGGCGACGACCCCTATCTGGTCGTCGCCGCCGACAAGGGAACGGCGACCTTCTCGGACATCGCCAACGGCATCGCCATCGAGTATGGCTTCTGGCTCGGCGATGCCTTTGCTTCAGGCGGCTCGGTCGGTTACGACCACAAGAAAATGGCGATCACCGCCAGAGGTGCATGGGAGGCGATCAAGCGGCACTTCCGGGAAATCGGTCTGGATACGCAGACGCAGCCGTTCACCGTCGTCGGGATCGGCGATATGTCCGGCGACGTTTTCGGCAATGGCATGTTGCTCTCTTCGCAAATCCGGCTGCTGGCTGCCTTTGATCACCGGCATATCTTTCTCGACCCGAACCCGGACCCGGCGCGCAGCTTTGCCGAGCGGCAACGCCTCTTTGCGTTGCCGCGGTCTTCGTGGGCAGACTACGATCCGGCGCTGATTTCCGCGGGCGGCGGCGTATGGTCGCGAACAGCCAAGTCGATCCCGTTGTCACCCGAGCTGTGCGCGTGGCTGGGCAGCACTGCCAGCCAGATGACGCCCCCCGAGCTGATCAAGACCCTGCTGCAGGCGCCGGTGGACCTGCTCTACAACGGCGGCATCGGAACCTACGTCAAGGCCAGCTCCCAGAGTCATCAGGAAGCCAACGATCGCGGCAACGACATTCTACGGGTCGATGCCAGCCAGCTCAAGGCGCGGGTAATCGGCGAAGGCGGCAACCTCGGCCTGACGCAGAAAGGACGCATCGAGTTTGCTCTCAATGGCGGCCGGATATTCACCGACGCAATCGACAACTCGGCCGGTGTCGATTGCTCCGACCACGAGGTCAACATCAAGATCCTGCTGGCCGGGCTGATCCGGCGTGGCGACATGACCGGCAAGCAGCGTGACGCGTTGCTCGCTTCGATGACCGACACGGTCGCGTCACTGGTGCTTGCCGACAACTATCAGCAGACGCAGGCGATTGCCCTCGAAGTGGCAGCCGGAGCGGGCCTGATTGAGGTGCATGGCCGTCTGATTCGCCACCTGGAGGCCCGCGGTGCCCTGCACCGCGGCATCGAATTCCTGCCTGATGACAAGGGTCTCGCCGAACGCGCGCAGCAGAAGCGCGGCCTGACCGCACCTGAGATCGCGGTGCTCCTGGCCTATGCCAAGATCACGCTCAAGGAAACCCTTCTTGAGTCGAGCTTGCCCGACAGCGAAGACGTGCATCAACTGCTGGTGGCCTACTTCCCGGCACCTCTGCTGGCGCATTGCCGCGAACTGCTGCCGGCGCATCCTCTGAGGCGCGACATCATCGCCACGCAACTCGTCAATCGTCTGGTGAATCGCATGGGAACGACCTTTGTCCTGCAGCTCGGTGACGAAACCGGCGCCTCGGCGGCGCAGGTGGCTGGCGCGTGGTATGCCGCCAGCAGCGTGCTCGACGCCGAAACGCTGTGGCAGGAGATCGAGTCGCTGGACCTGGTCGTCGACGCCAGCCGGCAACTGACGTTGATGACCGGGTTGCGGGCAATGCTGGCGGCGGCGACGCCGCTGGTGCTGACGCAGCATCTACGGGGTACTCGCATTGCTCAGTTGATCACCGAATACGGCAGTGCCGTCGTCGCAACCCTCGACCGCATTCGTCAGGGCAGGAGTGGCGCAGTTGCCATTACCGCGTTGATCGACGAGCGTGCGGCGATCGTGGCAGCGTTCGAGCGGGTGAATCTCGCGCGCGCCTGCGGCTACCCGTTGGACGACGTGACAGAAGCCCTCATCGTTCTCGAAAGGCAGATCGATCTGGACTGGCTGGCCGCTGCCGTCTCCCGTCTGCCAGCCG
>NZ_JDSS02000043.1:17802-28808 GCF_000584955.1 Candidatus Accumulibacter vicinus | reverse complement strand
CCGCGCGCAGCTCGGCGGCGAGCTGGCCAGTCTGCGGCAGCACCTCCTGCGACAGGTTCTCGGTGGCAGCCTGCCGGCCACCACAGAAGCCAGTGCGGTACTCAATGAATTGAAGGGCAATGAGCCACAGGATTTGGCGATGCTTTCGGCCGGACTGGCGGAGATCAGGCGGCTGCTCGTCGCCTGAAAGCAATGGGCCTTCCTGCAATCCGAGGCATTTGAACCTGATCCTCACCGGATTGGCAATTGGCTTATTTCCAGGAGCGCCCTCTAGGGTAGTCACCGGGATCTCAGAGACATAACTAAAAACACCATCGGGGAGATGACCGTGAAGCCGGTTTCCTATACCTGTGCATTGCTGTTGCTGATACTTGGACTACCTTCAACTGGCGTCGCGGGCATGTTTCGTCAATACGCCGATGTGCTTAACGAAACCGTCACACTAGTGAAAACTGGCGAACTCAAGCAGGCTGTGGCAAAGATCGAAAACGTCAACGAGGGAGATGATAAAGACATTCTCTACTTTTTCGAAAAAGGGGAACTGCTGAGTCTCGGCAGCAACTTCACCAGTAGTCGGGAAACCTGGATGAAGGGCGACGAGATCATTCAGGCGTGGGAAAACGAATTTCGTAGCAATCCATCGAAGATATTTGGCGACATTGGCAGTTTTCTGATCAGCGACAAGACCCGTCGTTATGATGGGCAGGACTACGAAAAGGTGCTGCTCTCGACGCGCCTGACCATGAACCACATCATGCTCGGCAATTTCGACCATGCCCGCATCGAAATGAAGAAGACCTATGAACGTGAAAAACTGATCGAGGCTTTCCGTGAAAAGGAGTACGACGCGCTCAAGGCTGAGTCGAACAAACAGGATGCCGGTCAGGTCAGCAATCTTGAAGGCTATCCGATGCAGGAACTCGACACTCCGGAAGTTCGCGAGCTGAAGAACGGTTTCCAGAATGCCTTTGCACACTATCTGGCCGGCTATTTCTTTGAGGTCACCGACGAACCCTCGCTCGCTGAGCCAGGTTACCGTAACGCGCTACAACTGGCGCCTGGCAAAATCATGATCCAGACTGCCCTCAATGAGATTGGCAAACGCGTGCCTGGCCCGGGCGAGACCGACGTGCTATTCGTTTTGGAGACCGGATTTGCACCGCGCATCGACTCGTTGAATATTTCGATCCCCATCATGCGCAAGGGAGGAATGGTCATCACCCCACTCTCCTTCCCGCTGCTCAAGGTTTCAGAACAGGTGCCAGTGCCTGCCTCGCTGGACGTTGCCGGAGGTCGATATCCGGTCGAGACGCTGACCAATATCGACACCCTGGCACGGCGTCTGCTGAAGGATCAAATGCCAGGAATCATCTTGCGCACGGTTATCCGCGCGGGACTCAAATCGGTCGTCCAGGAACAGGCCAACAAGGCGCACTGGGTCGCCGGGCTGGTCGCCAATGTCGTATCTGTAAGTACCGAACAGGCCGACGACCGCAACTGGCGGACCCTGCCAGAACGAATTTCCATCGCTCGTGCGATGCTCCCGCAGGGCCGGCAAGTCATCGAATTCCAGACTCCGGCTGGCATCTACCGCACGGAAGCAGATGTCTCCGGTCGCTTTACGATTGTGCCGATCCGCATCACCGGGAACGCGGTCTATGTCGGACAACCGGGCCATGCCAAGGACATCGCATCTGGCTTGCTGCCCGACAAAACGATTTCCCCTGGCCACCTTGTTCTTCCTGCACCTGACTCCAGTCGATCTTACATGGCTGCCGCTGCACCCGTTGCACCTGTGGCGCATACTGCACCGGCCATGCCGCCAACCGCCGACCTGGGCAGGCGTGTGCAGGTCGGCGATACGACCTATATCGGCGACTTTCGCTTTGCCCAACCCAGTGGGCTACCCAGTGGCAAGGGGGTCATCGAGTGGCAGAACGGACACCGCTTTGAAGGGCAGCTTGTGAACGGTGTCAAGCAAGGCTATGGTGTTTTCATCGCGCCTGGAAGTTTCCGTTACGAAGGCAATTGGGAGTCCAACAAACAGAACGGCAAGGGAAAAACGATTTTCGACAACGGGGACGTGTACGAAGGCGAGATGCTGGAGGGCGAATTCCACGGCCAAGGCAGTTACACGACAAAGGATGGTTACCGCTACGAAGGCTCCTGGAAAAAAGGCGTCAAGGAAGGACCGGGAAAACTGACTTTCCCTGATGGCGATTTCTGGGAAGGAATCTTCAGCAATGACCAACGGACGGCCCAGGGAAAAATGACCTTTGCACCCAAGCCTGACATTGGGGCAAGGCCATAAGACAGCAACCCGAGGCAAGTTTCCCACGACAAAAAAATGGCTGGACGGTGATATCCCGTCCAGCCATTCTTGCTAACTGATTGGCCGTAAAGACCGGGCGCCAGTTGATTACTTGCCGCCGATAACGCCAGCTTCATTGGCAGCGGTGTTGTTTTTGCCCACTGCAACGGCGGTCGCGTTCTTTTGCGATGCCTGGATTTTGGTGTTGCCCTGAATTTGGGTTCCACCCTTGATGGCGCCGGTCGTGTTCTTGGCGGTGTTGCCCTCGCCGACAGCAACCGCTGTTACGTTCTCGTTTTTAGCCTTGATGTCGGTATTGCCCTGAATCTGAACGCCTTGAGCATTCGGTGAGGACATGCTGCCCTTCGGGCCAGTCTGGGAGGCCTGGCCGAAAGCAGCGGTAGAGATGACAGCAGAAGCCAGGGCGATGATAGCGAATTGAGTGCGCATATTTGTTTCCTCCATGATGGAATAATTGAACTATGAACTGATGGGGTGGGTCGGCAGATTACTTGCCGCCGATGACGCCTGCTTCGTTGGCAGCGGTATTGTTCTTGCCCACTGCAACGGCCGTCGCATTCTTCTGCGAGGCCTGGATCTTGGTGTTACCCTGAATCTGGGTTCCACCCTTGATGGCGCCGGTCGTATTCTTGGCTTCATTGCCTTCGCCGACAGCGACCGCCGTCACGTTCTCGTTTTTAGCCTTGATGTCGGTATTGCCCTGGATCTGCACGCCCTGGGGGTTGCTGGAACGCTGGGTTTGTTGAGCGAAAGCCGGGGAAGCAACGATGGCAGCAGCAATCATCATAGAAATCAGACGCATGTGAGTCTCCTTGTTCATTAAAAAGTACTGCGAAAGAATCAACCAGTTACTACCTTGAATACGACGCGACGATTTTTCGGATCGCGCGCGTCGAGGTTCGGCATCGTTTCGGTCGAGCCCTTGCCGACTGGCACAAAGCGCTTCCGATCGATTCCGTTTCGGGTGGAGATGAAATTCACCACCGCATTGGCGCGGTCGCGAGACAGCGCCATGTTTTTGTCAAAATTACCAGCCACATCGGTGTGTCCTTCGACAATGACACAGCGATCCGGCGACAACGCCAGGACTTTGGCGATCTGGTTCAAGGTGCCTTCAGAAGCAGAAGAAACCGTTGCACTACCCGCATTGAACTGGATGGCGAAATCCACTCCCACCGTGCGCACATCAGGCGGCAGCGAGCCGCAATCACGGGAGCCTGCTGTCGAAGCAACTTGAGCCGCGGGTTCGGCCGCTGGAGAGGTGGATTGCTGTTGATTGTCAAAAACAATTGCGCGGGTACGCTTCTGCTGTGGCATGCCGGTTTCGGAGGGCATGCTCATCGCGCGCTCGAGTTCCCTGAGTTTCTCTTCATCCGAGGCAGCCTGGGCTAGACCCATGCCGGAGAGCAACATCAAGCCGATCAATACCCTGGAAATGTTATTCATTGCGATCTCACTTGCAAACGTTGATGACTTCTTTTGTTGTTACAACAATGTCGTTTTTGCGCCCGCCCCGATTATCGTTGGGTTGTGTCGTTCCGACATTGACATTACAGGTGCCTTGCTTCTTGCTGCCGACGTTGACGACCTGCTTCTCATCAGTCGGCGTCTTCTGGCCTTTGGCCTGTTCGGACCAGCGTTTAGCCATCGCACTATTGACCTTCTGGTTTCCATGCGCGTCCAGACCCTGAACGGCATAAGCATTGAGCGTGCTGAAAGTCATCGAAGAGGCGATGGCAAGATTCATCAGTAGCTTATTTGCAATCATCACTGACAACTCCTCCAATATTGGTACAAGCTTTTCTGTTTCGCCCAATGGCAACCGTCGTAACGTTGCCGGCAGCGACATTCACTTTGGTGCTGGATTTCTGGTCACCCTGAATCACACCAACCCGATTCTTCGCAACGTTGTTGTCCCCAGAAGCCACGGCAGTCATGTTTTTTGTGGTCGCATTGATTTCGGTGTTGCCCTGAACTTTCGTGCGCTGATTGGTCTGTGCGAAAGACGAACCGGCGAAAATTGTCAGGCTTGTCAAAGCAAGTATGGTCAGGTCCAGCATTTTCATTTCATGCCTCCTGGTTAGCGCATGGGTAATCGGATGGGCGGACTCCCGCGACGAAATGTTTCTCGCATCGATTGCAATTCCGCATCTGAAACACCCAGCTTGCGGGCACTGAATGATTTGGGATCCGGCGTGAACATCAGATATGCCTGCATTTCGTTGATCAGGAGTTCCTCGTTATTGACCGCATAATTGAAGTTCGTGAGAAACCGCTTGAAAAGTTCCCTCTGATATTCAGTCAAGGTTTCGTACCAGAAACGCTGACAGTACTTGGCGTAATGCGGGTTTGTATAATACTCGCCGTGGGCAAGTTCGTGCAATAGAATGGCATAGCGCGCGCCTGGTGAAACCATCGGTTCACCAACTTTCCGGTCCTGAGTCTGCGGTATCGCAAGCACAACAACGCCCGGTTTCATGGCTTGGTAGAAACCCCGCCAGAAACGCACTAGCCCCTGTTCAATCAGGAACTCGCGAATCGCAATTTCTTCAGGATTCAGTTCGATCTTGTCACGCAATGAATAATTGAAGAACTGCACCAGTTCAGAGACCAGCACATCATGACCAAAAGCAAAGTCGGCCTGTGTGCGGCGTGCGGCTTCAACGTAGCGAGCCAGTTCCTGATTGCCGAGTACTTTGGGATAAGCCTCCGTGGTCTGTTGTTCGGTAAATTGGGTAATGCGGTTGAAACTGCGGCCCTGATAGGTCAAACCTGGAAAATCGAATATGTAAATGTCGGGATTGTCGGCCATCTGCCAGACTGTCAGCTCTCCACTGCGAGTCTCGAGAACCTGCGTAAAGTCACCCTGTACGGCATCCAGCGCCCAGGCCGATTGCAACATGGCCATGAGCATACTGGTGCCGACCAGTTTCCTGATGCATCCGGCAGTGGTGTCAAATCCAGATTTCACTTATCTATCCCATTCGGATTGTTCGAAAGCCTGTCCCGCGCCGCAGTACCAAAAGATTTCGGCATTATTTTCGTAGCGCAGTTCCAATGCATGTCACTATCGGTTTGTCGGAGAAACTATTCCCGGGGGCTGAGGCGATACGCCTGGGCACGTGATATATTGTTACGAACCTCAACCTGTCGCAAGGAGGTCGGCGCACCGATTGATCCCGATACCCACGGATAAACCAGCAAAGCACCTGTCCGTGGACGGTCCTGGTTGTAAACACGCCATGCGTTGCTTCTCTGCATGAGGTAACCCGGCTCTGTCTGTACCAAGGGAACGTAGCGTGACGTCAACCCTCCGGGGGGAGGAGGTGGCTTCACGGCATTATAATCAACGATAATTACCGCATGCGCTGAAGATACCAGCAAGCTCATGGTAAAAATGCCGATGAGGCTATTTTTCATGAATTGCGACATTGCCATCTTTTCCCCACTTGATTACATAGGTCTTGCCTGATTTCCTGGAGGTATAGGGTGATTTTCCCTTTGGGACTTTTTCCCCATCCACAAACACCTCACCGTTGATCACGGCAACACCGTCCATCTGTACATCCGGGTCAATGGTGCCCGCCGTGTTGCTGGCAACCGAACCACCCTTTCCTGTCTGAACTTTCACGCCGAGCCCGGATACATCAACAGATACTTGCGCCTGTGCAACCATCACCATACCGAGAATGGCAAGAGAAAGAACCGCCCACCATTTCATTAATTTCTCCATATCCCACATCTATTAATCGCATAACGCAGTAGGTGAGTGTTCGGTTGACATGGAAGTTCATCGACAACGAACTTTGACTTGCTGCCCATTGCGAAAGATATGCACGATGCTACCTGACATGGTGTCGTCCCCAATTCTCCCGGAAACATTGTCGACATCATGGCACGTCACCAGTGGAATACCGTCCCGACCGACGTGGCTCAAATCGATGTCCTGAGCGTTCCCCGTCCCTGTATAGGCACGTGCACGATTGCGTTGCTCAATATGGCGCGGTTGACCGCCATCGGAACCAGCAGTCCCAGAAAAGGATGAGGGGGGTGAAGAATTGTCACTACCTGGTTGATATGCCCTGGCCTTGCTACGGTTTTCGAATGCTTTCTCTTCGGTTGGTGCGCCGCTGCGAGGAGCAAGAATCCCGACCTCGTCGTCTTCCGGGTTTGCCGGTGCTTCGCCTTGATAGCGCCCCGCCTTCTCACGCTGCGATTGCGAGGTTGATTTTGAAGGGGCCTTTTCTGGCCCAATGATCAACTCCACCAATAACACGTTCTGTCCAGGCTGACCGTCTGTTGCCATTGCCATGGGCGATAGGATCGAGATCATCAGTGCGCTGTTCAGGAGAAGCCGGTTGACCAGAGAGGGCATGGCGGTTTCGTCGATTACCGGGTAACCGTGATGTCGATGTAACTGCTCATGGCAGTCGGGTTGCCTTGACGGTACTGGCTCACCACTTCATCAAGCGAGCGAACAGGCAAGGGAGCCAAATCCCGGGCGCCTTTCAGAGTGGCTGGGACAACCAGTTCGCGGTCTGCACCGATACAGGCAACCCGCTCCTTGCCAGCCTGATCGAAACGAATCCTGAAGCCGCCACTGGGAAGCCTGACGGTGCTGCCAGAGCGCAAGGTCGGATTGCCAAAGAACTGGTTGGGGAAAATCCGTGCCACGGAACGATTGATATCTTCGTAGTAGCAATACACGGTGCCATCACCCGTCAAGGATAGTGACATGTTCAGGAACTCACCGACCTTGTAGCTGGGCTTAGAACCTTTGTCGCTTTCGAGATTCACCCGGAATGCCGCGGCGGGCACAGCCTGCTGCGGGGAAAGCGCTGCCGGCGCAGGCGCAGGAATCGGCCGGGCAGCCGCTGTTTTGGCCGGTGGCGTGCTGGGCACATAAGCCAGATTGTTCTGAATGTCATCGAGCAGACTGGCGTAGAGATCGAAGCTGATTCGCCCATCCGCTACCAGATTGTTTTGTGCCTGATATTCAAGGATGGCATCCTTCAGCGTGTCATTCATCTTGCCGTCGATCGGGCCAGTGTAGCGGTTCATGCTGCCACCCAGCTTGCGCTGAACAAAAGTGATCCTTTCGCTTTCTTTCAGCGTTTCGTAGTTTTCCAGTGCCTGCTCACGAATCACCGGATTGGTGATGTCCGCATCCAGGCAACGCCAGTAAGGCACCTGGGTGAATTGACCCAGCGTCTCGATCAGGCCGAGTTCAAGCAGGGTCCGCGTCGTCGCACCCAGGCCTTCCGAGCGGCTGAAGTCGAGATTGAAAGAGAGGCCAACCTTGCCCAATTTGCCTCCCGCTTCACCGGACTTGCCGGTCTTGATGATGACCATCGTGTTGGAAGTGCTGGTTTGCGGAAGAATCTTGCGCGTGGCCGCATCGCCGATACTCATGTCCATGCTGATCAGGTCATAGGAGGCATCGGAAGAGAAACCAAAGTCGAAGAAAGCGGCCGCCAAACCGAAACCGCTGTTCTTGCGAATGGTGTTGTCATCCATCTGGGTGATCGAGCCCCGGATGTAGTAATCCGGAATTTTCATCATGGACTGACCCTTGGTGTCGAAAAGTCGTGCCAGATCGTCACCGCCGCCATGGAAGTCTATAAACTCAAAAGCGTTGCTCTTGACCGTCATTTTGGCGATGGCGGTAATCAGCATTTCCTTGGTGCCTGTGCGTACCTTGCCGGTTTCATCCGGAATGCCGGTCGAGGTCACGACGATGCCGTTCTTGCCGTAGGCGAGGAACAGCTCATCCATGCATCGCAAGGCCTGGGAGAAATTGGTCACCGTCTTGATGGCCGGGGTCTTCGGGGCGGCAGCATTGGAAACGGTTGCCGCCGGGTCTTGCGACTTGCCAAGCACGTCCTGCGCCGAAGCAAAGTTGCAGAGCAGTGCCAGTGGAAGCATCGTTAAACCGGGGATCAGTTTCGACATAGTTAAACCTTCTTGATGAAATTGATCGTTCAGCGCAATCGACAAAAATTGCGTCCAATAACATACTCTACCACCAAGAGATACCTGCCTAACAAGGAAATATTTCACGATTTGTTCGTACCAGAACGACCCAGACGGGCCTTCTGCACTCGGCAAACAGTCTTCGAGAACTTGCCGTCTCCGCTGCTCGAAGGGGGAATCGACCGACTGCTGTCGCCAGTCACCGTGGCGCATGGCAGGAGTATTCAGCGTGTCAGCAGCATCAGCATCAGCAGATTGACCAACAGCGAGACGCTGGCAATGATCCGCCAGGTGAGCAGCGGGTTGCGTAGAGCCAGCGGAGTCACTGGAGGGCGGTTGAGCGGTCGGGTAGCGCCACGTTCGAGCGCCAGCAGGAATTCTTCAGCGGTTTCGAAGCGCTGCGCCGGGTCTTTCGCAACCGCCTTGAGCAGGATGTTTTCCAGCCAACCCGGGATGTCCGGACGGTAGCGCGTCGGCGCCAAGGGTTCGCCAAATTTCGGATGCTGGAAGGGCTCGATCTCGCCGTAGGGATATTTGCGGGTCAGCAGATGGTAGAGCATGACACCGGCAGCATAGAGGTCATGCGTGGTGCTTGCTCTTTCGCCCGAAAAAAGTTCTGGCGCCATGTAGCTCGGTGTGCCGGGGTTGCCGCTGTCGATTTCGTCTTCGGACAAACTGAGCGCAACGCCGAGATCGAGAATGCGCAGGCGGCCGTCACGCCCAAGGTGAATGTTTGCTGGCTTGATGTCACGGTGGGCGACGTCAAGGCGGTGTAGTGCCGAGAGGCCTTTCATCAGACGGATGCCGTGCAGGATGGCATCCGCAACGGTGAAATGCATGTCGGCATCGAGCATCTGCTGCAGCGTCGCACCCTCGTGCCAGGTCTGCAGGTAGTAGAGGCAACTGCGTCGTTCGGCCGGGAGCAGTTGCGGGAAGAAGGGTGAGACGATACGTCGGGCACGCCATTCCTCCATGATCAATGCGCGAATTTCGTCGGTGTCGTCGGCGAGTTCCGGGCGCAGCGTCTTGAGCACCAGTAATTGGCCGGAGAACTGGTCGGTGACACGGTAAAGCAGCGTTGCTCGCGAGTCGTGCAGCACTTTGTCGATGTGCAGGCCGTCGAAGGTCTGGCCAGGCTTGAAGCGAGGCGGCAAGGGCAGGCGCGACGTGCCTTCGAGCGAGTCACGCAGGTTTTCTGCAGGCAGTTCGACGACGCGCAAGACCACGGCACTGGCATTGTCCTGGCTGCCCGACGCCAACGCCAGGCTGGTTAGCGATGCAGCAGCCTGCTGCGCGTCGGGATGTGCGATCAGTACGCTGCCGATGCGCTGCTTGTCGAGTACGCCCCAGACGCCATCGGAGCAAAGCAAGAAGCAGTCTCCCTCCTGCAGTTCGCCGTCAGCGAAATCGAGATGGAAGTGGCGGTCGAGGCCAACTGCCCTTGACAGAACGTTCCTGAGTTCCGGGTGCTCCCAAACGTGGTCGGTTGTCAAGCGCCGGCAGACGCCATCGCGCAGCAGGTAGAGGCGCGAGTCGCCGACATGTGCGCACACGTAACGCCGGCCGCGCAGCACCAGCGTGGTGAGTGTCGTTGCCATGCCAGCGAGTTCGGGTTGCCGGCTGGCTTCGGCTATGACCCAACGGTTGAGCGGGACGACGACCTTTTCCAGCGCATGCGGCACGCTCCAGGTTTCGGGTGTCGCGTAATAGTCGGAGAGCAGGCTACGCACGGTGTACTCGGCGGCCTCGCGCCCGCCCTTGTGGCCGCCGATACCGTCGGCAACGGCGGCGATCAGGCCCTTGTTCTCAAGATCTGCGCCGTGTGGGGTGACCATGCCGCAGAAGTCCTCGTTACGTTCGCGAGGACCGGTCAGCGAGGAATGACCGATGTCGACGGTCAGCGGCATGCGGGCTGGGCTCCGGAAAGGGAAGGGCGGCAGGTCGCAATGTACCGTGCCGCCCGTGCGAAGAAAATCACCCGTTCAGATTTTGGCTGCTGTCAGGTGCGCGGCACCCCAAGTCGTCCGCCAGCGGTTCTTGACCCCCGAGAGGCCGGCGAAAGCCAATAGCGCCAATGCGGCAAAGATCAGGAAGCCGATCTGATAGCTGCCGGTGATCTGCTTGGCGTAACCGAGCGACGATGCCAGGTAGAAGCCACCGATCCCCCCGGCCATGCCGACCAGACCGGTCATGACGCCAATTTCCTTGCGAAAGCGCTGCGGCACCAACTGGAAGACGGCGCCGTTGCCCATGCCGAGCGCCAGCATCGCGCCGACGAAAGCGAGCAGCGCCATCCAAGCCGTTGGCAGGCCAATACTGACGATGCCGAGGAAGGCCGCTGCCAGCACGTACATCACCGACAGGCTCTTGATGCCGCCGATGCGGTCAGCGACGTTGCCGCCAATCGGTCGCACCAGTGATCCGGCAAATACGCAGGCGGCCGTGAAGAAGCCGGCAGTCTTGGCGTCGAGCCCGTACTGGATATTGAAGTAGATGGTCAGCGACGAGGCGAGGCCGACGAAACCCCCGAAGGTTACCGAGTAGAAGAACATGAACCACCAGGCGTCGGTGTCCTTGAGCACTTTCAGGTATTCGGCCAGCGATTTCGGCGCCGGGCACTCGGGCGCGTCCTTGGCGACGACCAGATAGAAGATGAACCTAGAATCCTCTGTTAACTCGCTCCCAGTGCGAGAGAAGGGGG
>NZ_JDSS02000043.1:14388-17777 GCF_000584955.1 Candidatus Accumulibacter vicinus | reverse complement strand
CTCAGTTTGCAACAGATCTGGATCGTTCAACTGAGGAAAATAGGATCAACGGTTCGTTCAACAATTCAACGACGCCGCCTCCCGGCCTTCCCGAGCCTTCGTCGCTCGCGCTGCTGGGCCTCGCCGTGGCCGGCCTGGGCATGGCTCGCCGCCGCCGCAACTGACCGGCAGGAATCGACCCCTCCGAGCCCGGAGGCTGACAAGAGGAACCCAGGCAAGTTTAGGCAAGCCGGGTTTGCGAAGATGGGTGTCCGTCGGTTGCGGGCACCCGTTTTCGTTTTGCATGCCGCAGCGAAAACCGGAAATCCCAACCAATTCACCCTAGGCAGCGAACCAGCGCAGCCTTCAGCATGGTTGCCGCCGCGCGGGGGCAGCGGGAACGTCGAAGGCGTCTCGAAGGATGCATCGCGGCGTTGCGCGGTCGCAGGCCATCACCGGCCACCGCGCCCCCTTTTTGTTCGACGACCGTGCCAGCAGACATCCGATCCGACGACCTTGTGCGAGCCCGTTCGCTGGCGAAGTATCGCCAGCGTGCGGCAGCTTATGACAGTACCTGCGGCCCGACCTGGCCGATCCGTGAGCGCGCGGTGGCTGCATTGCACCTGCAGGCGGGGCAGGTGGTGCTCGATGTCGCGTGCGGGACCGGGCTGAGCCTGCCGCTGCTGCGAGCCGCCGTCGGCGAAACGGGCCGGGTTTACGGTTTTGACCAGAGTCCGGACATGCTGGCACGGGCGTTGGTGCGGGCGGATGCCGCCGGCTGGTGCAACGTCTGCCTGTGGGAGAGCGCGGCGCAGACGCTGGTGCTGCCCGAACCCGTCGACGCCCTGCTCTTTCACTACACCCACGACATCCTGCGCTCGCCGGCCGCCATCGAGCGGCTGCTGGCCGTGGCGCGTCCGGGAGCCGCCGTGGCGATTGCCGGCATCAAGTACTTTCCGGGCTGGCTGGCACCGCTCAACCTGTGGGTCTATTGCAAGAACCGCGGTTACAACGGCGCTCCCGGCGAGCTGGCCTCGCCCTGGGATCGCATCGCGCCCCGCCTGACGCATTGGCAGTGGGCACCGACACAATTCGGCATGGGCTATCTCGCTTCCGGCCGGGTCGGCGACTCCGGCGCAGGGGCCGGATGAGCGGGCAGGCGCCGCCCCCGGCCGCTTGCATTGCGCGCGTACCCTGGCGCCGCGTCGGCATCGCCGTTGTGGCGCTGCTCTTCCTCAACGGCCTGCTCAGCTTCCGGGACTGGTGGCCGACCCCAGGAATCCTGCCGGATCACCGGCTGGCACCCGAGTTCGTCTGGTTGTGGCTCGCGCTGCTCGCCACCGTGGCTTGGCGCGGTCCGCTGTCGCCGCGTTCGCTGACCCTCTTCGCGCTCGTCGACCTGCTGCTGGTACTCGGGCGCTACGCCGATGTCACCGTGCACAGCCTGTTCGGGCGCCCGATCAACCTGTATTGGGACGGCGCGCAGATTCCGCGCTTCCTGTGGGTTTCGGCACAGGAACTGGCGTGGTGGCAGAGCGCTGGCCTGCTGGCGAGCGTCGGTCTGCTGTGGGCGATCCTGTTCTGGCTGCTGCGCCGGGCGATCGCGGTGGTCGTGCGCGACGCCGTTCCCTTCGCCCTGCGCTCGCGCTGGGCGTGGGCAGGCACGGCGCTGGCCGTGCTGCTGGTCGCGGCCAATCTGGCCGGCCTGCGCGCGACCTGGCCGGTCGTCTCGAAGCCGGTCATTCCGACCTACTGGCGGCAGGCACAACTGCTGGCGACGGCTTTCTCGCCACAACGCCAGGCCAGCCTGCTGCCAGCCTCGACGGCGGTCGACGCGGCCCTGGCCGCTGCCCCGGAGAGCGTGCTGGCGGCGCTGCGCGGGCGCGATGTCTATATGATCATGCTCGAATCGCTGGGGGCGGTCGTTTACGACGATGCCCGCGCCGAGCAGGCCCTGCGGCCGAGCCGCAACCGCTTTGCCGCCGACATCGCTGCCAGTGGCCGGCAGGTGGTGTCCGCCTTCTTCCGCTCGCCGACCTTTGCCGGCGGGTCGGATCTCGCACACCTGGGTCTGCTCTCGGGGATCGATCTCGGCGACCCGATGCGCCACGACGTACTGCTGACGACACAGCGGCCGACACTGAATGCACTTTTTCGGGCGCAGGGCTACCAGACCTTCGGCCTCTATCCAGCATTGGACTGGGAGTGGCCCGAACGGACGTTCTACGGCTTCGACGTCTTCCTGGCTCGCCGTGATCTGGGCTATGCCGGGCCAGCCCTGGGATTCTGGGAGATTCCCGACCAGTTCAGCGCGGCGCGTTTCGAGCAGCTTTACCCGCGCACTGGCGAGGCGCCGCCCCGTTTCGTGTTCTTTCCGACCATCACCTGCCATTTGCCGTTCAGCCCGGTGCCGCCCTATCAGCCCGACTGGTCGCGCGTGCTCGGTCCGCAGCCTTTCGACGCGGCCCAGCTTGCGCACGCACTGGCCGAGCAACCGAACTGGCTGGACATGTTCCCCGACTTTCTGCGCATGGCGAACTACACCTACCAGTGGCTGGGTGCCTATCTGCGCCAGCCGGAGCCGCGCGAGGCGGTCTATGTGCTGATCGCCGATCATCAGCCGGCGGCGAACATTACCGGCGAAGACGCCTCCTGGGATGTGCCGGTGCATGTCGTCGCGCGTGATGGCGCAATCCTGGCGCGCTTCGTCGAGCAAGGTTTCCGGCCCGGACTCGAGCCACCGCGGCAGGCCCTGGGGCCGCTGCACACCCTGACCGAGATGATGCTGCGCGCTTTCGCTGCGCCGGGCGTTTATCCGCCCGCGCGCCCGCGATCACGCGCGGAGGCCGGGGCGTGAGGCCAGCCGACGGCGGCAGCCAGACAAAGCCAGACGAGCGCCAGACGCAGGGCCTGCATATTGGTGAAATCTTCCAGCCAGACGAGCGCGACGGCCGCCACGGCGCAGGCGACAGCCAGCGCACGCTCGATCCAGGCCCCCGGCTCGAGCCGGTCACCGAGAACGGTCAGGGCAGGGAGGAGCGCCGCCGGGGCCGCGAGCATCGGCCAGACCAGCGGGCGATAACGGGCGTCGAACAGCAGTCCGAGGGCGATCAGCACGACGCTGCCGAGGAGCGCCACCTGGGCGAACGCCAGTGCGCGCGTCCCGGGGGCCTTGGGAGCGAGCAGCGCAGCGATCAGGCCCGGGCGGGAACCCGCCGATCGTTGGCCGTCCAATATCTGGCCGAGCCGCCTAGCGGCGGCGAGCGCACACAGGCCGGCGGCGAGGCTGATGACGATGCCGAATGCCCAGTCGAAAGGGTGATCACTCCACTCGACCAGCATCTGCCCTTGCAGCAGCAGCAGCGGCACGACCAGGGCACCCGCGAGGCTCATGGCCAGGCGGGCCGGCC